>NZHT01000081.1 GCA_002691385.1 Flammeovirgaceae bacterium
TTTCATCACTTGTAGAAAAACAAAGTTGGTGAAAGTTGTCGTTGTCATCAATATCTGCTATCGAAATAGGAATATGCGGAATTAGAACTCCCGAACTATCAGAATAGCCAATATAGTATTGAAATAAGTCAGATTCAATATCACCACTTATATACGGTGTAATGCCACCATCCCAGGCAACTTGAATCGTTTGTGTTCCTGAATTGCATTCATTCAGATTGCCATCAATTTTTTGGGCAAAGAATAAACTTGGTCCATCAGCAAGCGGAATAACATTCGTAGTAGTGATTCCGTTTAGGTTTATGATTTCTGAACAAACTGACTCTCCAGAAAACGTATCAATTGTAAATAAATCCCCTACAACTCTAACTTCAACAGGTGGATTGGTAACAGCGGTCCCAAATTCACCTAACAGAAGCACAGTTCGATTTTCTCCGTTTTCATTAGCTGGAGCCAAAGAGACACAAATAGGGGTATGTATTTTTCCTAGGCTATCTAAAACTTCAAAATCAGTTTCCGATAAACTGAATGCATCTAGTGGGAATTTAAAATTAACTGGCATACCATCTATCAGGCCTCCTTGTTGATTACACAATAATAGACTTGGTAGTGCATTATCAAGTCCAAAAAAAGCCGATACAAGAGTATCTTGTATTTCCTCTGTAGTATATTCTCCTATACAATCATTTTTAACCTGTTCTTGAGGGGCTTCATTTTTGTTACACGAAAACAAGATAATTATGATGGATAACCTTAAAACAGTTTTCATTTTAATAATTTAATTATTTAGACCCTAATTATCTAAAAAAGTTTAGATTATAATCATGGAAGCTGCAACTTTGAATAATAGGGGGAGTAACATATAATGATATAACCGTTATACTTTTATAGTGTAACGGTTTTTTTATTTTTGTATTACATCAATATTTTAAATATGTCTACAAGTGATAAACACAATGAAAGAATAGCATCAATTAAAAAGAATATGAAAAGATATCTTAACCTATTAGCAATTGTCTTGGTAAATTTCATTTGTACTATCTATGCAAATGGACAAGAAATTAAAGGTTTAAATCTTGAAGGACTAGAGGATAAAATTGAATCACTTGTTCCCAATGCTGTTAAAGATTCAACCCCCGGACTTGTTATTGGAATTTTCCAAAATGAAGAACTTATTTTCAGCAAGGGTTACGGGATGGCTAATCTTTCTTATAATATCTCCAATAGTCCAGAAATGCTTTACAATTTAGGATCTGTAAGTAAACAATTCCTAGGTTATGCTTTTGCTATTTTGCAGTCTGAAGGCAAGGTAAATATTGATGATCCTGTTGGGGAATATCTAGACAATTGGCCAGAATTTAATCAAAAAGTAACCATTCGTCACCTTCTCTCCCATACCAGTGGCTATCGTGAAGCATATAGCATGTCAGAACTTGCTGGGAGAACCATTGGTATTGACCGACTTACGAGAGATGAATGTCTAGAGGTTGTACGTAGACAAGCAAAACTCGAGTTTGCTCCTGGGTCTCGATTCACTTATAACAGCACTGCCTGGGTAATTTTAGCAGAAATTTTAGAACGAGTTACAGAACAATCTGCGCATGCATGGGTTACAGAAAACGTATTGGTTCCAATGGGAATGAAAACTGCACATATTGAGTCATTTGTAGGTGAAGTTATTCCTAATGCTGCGGAGTCTTATTACTTTGAAAAAGGATTAGGATATGGTGCCCCCAAAAGCAACAGAGCCATTTTTGGCGCTGCTGATGTCTATGCATCTATAAATGATATATTTCACTGGTTTAGTAATTTTCAAACTCAGAAGGTAGGCAATGAGTCAGTAATGGATATTTTTCTGTCTCCTTATGAATTAAATGATGGAACAAGCACTCAGTATGGTTTTGGAATACGAAACAGCATGCATAAGGGACTTAAACTTTATAGTCACACTGGTGCGCATGAATCTTTCCTAACACAACTAAGGTATTATCCAGAAAATAATTTCGGTATAATAGCCATATCAAATTTTGAGGGCAATGGGTGGATTGCTACGAATCAAATTGCAGAGTATGTATTAGCAGAGTATATGACATTTTTTGAAAAAATTAAGCACAAAGCGTTTGACATATCCATGGAGCAAATCAAACAATTAGAGGGCACATACTTATCACCCTATAGGAACGAAGTAACAAATTTGGCGATTATTAACGATACACTTACAATATGGGGCGGAATGCAAATTATACCTATTTCCGAAAATAGGTTTTACTCTAAATCTTGGGGAGGAGAATTTGAATTTATTAAAAAAGAAGGTCATTCAACCCAATTGATCATTGCCTATGAACCCGTCTGGGCCATTGGAACAGGCGTTACCGAATCTAAATATCAAAAAGTTGATGAATGGACTCCTTCACTAAAAGATCTAAAAAAATATGAATCATCATACCGCAGCAAAGAATTAGAGACTAACTATACTATTATCCTTAAAGGTAATCAACTTGCCATACAGCACAGGTGGCTCGGAGAAATTGGATTAACACCGATCACAGATGATATGTTTAGATCTGATCAGGATTGGTTTGTTGAATTCAGAAGATCGAAAACAAATGAAATAATTGGCTTCAATATTAACAGCAATAGGACATTGAATGTCTTTTTTGAAAAAAACAAATAAGAAAGATGCTAACAAAATGTATAGTGCATAGCACCCTGCGGGATGCTACGACACCATACACAGACCGTTAGCCACAAATTAGAAACTAAGGAATCATCGAGCTACTTCCTTCACAATTAAAGGAAGTTTGCGGTCGTTACTTAAGCGTTTTTGGGGAAGGAGAATTGGATATCTCCCAAGGCGATTAGATCATCAATAGAAGAAGTTGTGCTGCAACTTTGAATAATAGGGGGAGCAACATAAAATGATAAAACGGTTATACTTTTATAGTTTAGCCGTTTTTTAATTAAAAGACTTCTTTCAAACACCCTCAAAGATTAAGTGAAGATCTTCCTGTGATTATTAGACCAGTTCAAAATAGGATTGAAAAAGTTTAACATCCCTTCATTGTCTATTTCATTATATTTGAATGAAAGTAATAAATGAGAACAAAAGTTTCTGTTATCGGGAAATAAGAACCTATAAACAGGACGTTTGTTCTCCATATACGGAGCTACCTACAATTAATAAGTTATGCTAAAAAGTAAGCATTCAATACTTTTAATTTTAATGATAATTGGACTAGTCGGCTTTTATTCGTGCCACCAAAAAGAATCGATAAGTCTTAAAATAATGTCTTATAATATTCGTCATGGCAATGGTCTTGATAATGTTCAAGATTTATCTCGCTCTGCAAAAATAATTGCATCTCAAGCACCTGATTTATGTGGTCTACAAGAAATAGATAATTTTTGTTTACGTTCAGATAGTATTGGACAAACAGATTATCTAGCAAAGAAAACATCGATGACGGGGACGTTTTCCAAGTTTATGGATTTTGATAAAGGAGCGTATGGAATGTCAACTTTGTCGACTAAACCAATTGTTTCAACAAAAATTTTGAAATTACCTGATGCAAAATATGAACCTCGCATATCAATTATTAATAAAGTGCAAATAACAGAAGGCCACACTATTTTATTTGTAAACGTTCATTTTGATTGGGTTAATGGGGACGAAGGTTCCTCTAATCGATTGAATCAAGCTAAAGTACTAGTAAAATACCTTAATAAATCGGAACTCGCTTGTGTTATCGTTGGCGATTTTAACTGTACCCCTGAATCGTCAACAATGCAATATTTCTATAATGAAGGATTTATATTTGTAGACAAGGGCCATGATAAATTAAGTTATCAAGGAGAACACCAACTGGAAATAGATCATCTATTATTTAGAGATTCAAGAGAAGTACAATTTGAAAAGAAAAACGTGTTGTTATTACAAGAGCCTATAGTATCAGACCACCGACCTTTAATAGTTGAGTTAGAAGCAACATTAAACTAGAATTTAGAGAATAATTTGACAGTGGGTAACAACGTATATAATTAATTGCTGGTTAAAGTTTATTTGCGAAAGATCTTGAGGACTTTCTATCTGTAATTATAAAGACCTCAAACAAGTATGCGAAAATGTAAATAATATACCGTTCTGGAAAATGTTATAGTTTTTAGTTCATTTTCAAGCCATTCCCCAATCGTAAGGCTCATTAGTAGTACGAGTAGTATGAGATATGCTATTTACTTTAATTCATATAAAAAAATCCTATATCTACCTGAACCTTCTTGAAAAGGTAAAATATGTTTATAAATTATATTTTATAAATTATGGGATATTCCTGTTGACAGTTTTCCTGATAGTTTTAAATAAAGACGAAGATTTGCGAGACTTTTGTCTCATATAAGTAGAGTAATAAATAATTTATAGATGTTTAATAATTTTAAAAAATCAATTGTCAAAGTTAATAATGTTAATATCAACTATGTTATTGGTGGAATTGGGCCACCAATTCTTCTACTTCATGGGTATCCGCAGACACACGTTATGTGGCATAAAATAGCTGAATCGTTAGCGGAACATTTTACAGTTGTCATAAGTGACCTTAGAGGATATGGTGATAGCAGTACGCCGCCATCTACCGAAACACATTATCCCTACTCAAAAAGGGAAATTGGAAAAGATCAGGTAGAACTTATGAAATCATTGGGATTCGAATCTTTTCAATTAGCTGGTCATGACAGAGGTGCGCGTGTTGGTCATCGTATCGCCTTGGATTATCCTACTGCTATTGAAAAAATAGTGACTATGGATATCGCCCCAACCTATATCATGTATACTACCACTGATATGGAATTTGCTAAAGCATATTATCACTGGTTCTTTCTAATACAGCCTTATAATATACCCGAAACGTTAATTGGGGAGAATCCGAAATATTATCTAAAAAATAAATTTGGGCAATGGGGTCGTGATAGAGAAGCTTTTACCGCGGAAGCTTTTAATGAATACCTCAGGTGTTTTACTCCAGAAACTATTCATGCCAGCTGCGAAGACTACAGGGCATCAGCTTCAATTGATATAGAACATGACCAAGTCGATATTGATAATGGCAACAAAATACAATGTCCTATGCTTTGCCTATGGGGGAACAAAGGCTTTGTAGGCAGAAAATATGATGTAGTAAAGGAGTGGAGAAAATGGGCTACTGATGTGCAAGGTTTCGGAATTGATTGTGGTCATTATTTGCCAGAGGAAGCCCCAAAAGAGACCTTAGAGGCGTTGCTGAATTTTTTAAATAAATAAGGTTAATTAAAAGAAAAGCTATGAAATCATATAAAATTGCATGCGTGCCCGGAGACGGCATAGGAAATGAAGTAGTACCTGAGTCACTAAAAGTTTTAGATACTGTAGCAGTACAATGTGGATTTAAATTAAACTTTGAGCATTATGATTACTCATGTGAACATTATGTGAAGCATGGAAAGATGATGCCTGAAGATGGCTTAGATCGCCTGCGAGACAATGATGCGATATTCTTAGGTGCTGTTGGCTATCCTGGAGTGCCCGATCATGTTTCTTTATGGGGGTTGCTGATTCCTATTCGAAGAACATTTCAGCAATATGTTAATCTCCGGCCTGTACGTCTGCTGGAAGGGGTTTCTTCTCCTTTAAAAAGCCCTGGGAATGTTGATTTTTACATTGTACGTGAAAACAATGAAGGGGAATATTCTTCATCAGGCGGAAGAATTTATCAAGGCACAAAAAATGAGGTGGTGGTTCAGGAAAGCATTTTTACTCGTAATGGTGTAGATAAGGTGATGAAGTATGCCTTTGAATTGGCAAATAAAAGAGGAAAGAGATTGACCAGTGCAACGAAGTCGAACGGTATTATTCATACCATGCCTTTTTGGGACGAACGTTTCGCAGATATCGGTAAAGCATATCCCAATATAGAAACTAGCCAATATCATATTGATATTCTCGCTGCACATTTTGTACAACACCCTGATTGGTTCGATGTGGTTGTGGCCAGTAATTTATTCGGTGATGTCTTATCTGATTTAGGCCCAGCAGTCGTAGGAGGTATGGGTATAGCCGCTGGAGCAAATCTAAACCCTGAAAAGACTTATCCCAGCATGTTTGAGCCTGTGCACGGCAGTGCTCCTGATATTGCAGGGAAGAATGTTGCGAATCCGATAGCCTGTTTTTGGACGGCTAAATTGATGCTTGATCACTTGGGTGAAACTGAAGGAGCCAATCTATTAATGTCCTCTATTGAAGACACCTTAAAAGAAGGAAGCATAACGACTAGAGATTTAGGTGGAACAGCTTCAACACAAGACATGACCAATGCGATTCTTAAAAGCTTGCAGACTAAATAAAATCTCTTATGAGGATATTAATCCCCCCTGATAAATTTAAAGGGTCATTAACTGCATATCAAGTTGCGTATGCGATTAGTAAAGGAGCTAAGCGTTTTGGTGAAACTATCAATTGCACTATATTGCCTTTAGCTGATGGCGGTGAGGGTTCTTCGCAAGTAATACAAAATATTCTTAATTTTAAACAGATAGAGGTCAAAGTGAAAGACCCATTGGGTAAGACGATAACTTCCAACTACCTTCAGAGAGGCAAAGAAGTTTACATAGAATTAGGCCTTAGTTCTGGCCTTCAATTATTAAAGATAGAAGACCGTAACCCGCTTCTGACAAGTACCATAGGCATAGGTCAAAAAATTCACTATGTAATTGAAAATGGAGCCAATGTCATACATCTATTCTTAGAAAACAAAATAATAAATATAAAATTATCGCATTGATTCCCCATTTACCCGTAGGGAGTAAAAAAACTATTATTCAGTTAAATATTATGCACTCTGACACACCAACAAAGGCTATTAAAAAGGCTTATTTAAGCTCAGGGAGGTTATCAATTTGATTAATTTTTAGACATGACAAAAATAATTCTACCATTACTATTTATTCCTATTTTTTGTTTTGGGCAAGATCAAAATTCACCAAATAAAATTGTTATAGAAAGTTTAATAGAACACTACAATTCTGGAGATTACAAATCTATTTTTTCAATGTTTTCAAAAGAAATGAAGGATGCCTTGCCAATGGATAAAACTTCTGAATTTCTTACAAATATAAATTCAGAAGTTGGTAAGATTAAAGACAAAGAGTTTATTAGAAATGAAAATGAAAGATATGCATCATACAAAACAAAATTTGAAAAAGCGTATTTAACGATCAACATTTCTTTGGACAAGAATAAAAAAATTAATGGACTATTCATAAAACCATACGTAGACGAGATTTTTTCAAAAAATGCAATTAATAACTTATCGAGTAAAGATGATTTAATTTCAGTTGTTCAAAAGGATTTAATATTTGAAAAAGCTAAGTTTTTTCCAGATGAAACTCAAATTTCCATTGCCCTTATTGATAACGGTAAACTCAGTTATTATGGATTAAAACGCCATAATGATTCAATATCAACTTTTAATAACTATCAGAGTATTTTTGAAATTGGCTCAATTACAAAAATTTTTACCTCTAATTTATTAGCCCGAACGGTTATTTCTAACCAGATTAATTTAAAGGATGATATAAATGATTATTTGGATTTAAAATTTAAAGATGATAGAAAAATTTCGTTTAAGAGTCTGGCTAATCACAGCTCAGGTCTTCCAAGATTACCTTCAAATTTTGATTCAGAAAAACTTGATACTGTAAATAGTGTGAAGGTTAGGCATATTTTAATTCCTTACAAAGGCTCCTTTGAAAGTAGTCCAGATATTGTTGAGTCTAAGATGGCGGCAAAAAAAACAGCGGATAGTATTCTTAGCATATTAGATATAAAAAGAGATGAATTTAAAACACTTGTTCGTTTATCTGCAGACAAGAAAGTAAGTAATGAGTATGGTGAAATTGAATTTACCTATTTTGATGGATTTGCCCCTAGATTCAGAGATTTTTCATTTGAAAACGCAGTTGGCTCCATTGATGTTGTTGAAACTGTATTTGGATTTCATATAATTGAAATATTATCAAAAGCAGAAAATAAAAAGGTTGTAAATATTAGAAATTTGGATGAAGATCCCTATAAATATTATGATCAAAAAGATTTGAACAACTATATAGAAAATTTATTACATATTGAAGAGGATTTAAAAGGGAACTATTTGTATTCCAATTTAGGATTCGGGATACTAGGGTACACTCTTGCTAAAATATATGATTTAAGTTATGAGCAATTGTTTCAAGAATATATTTTTTTAAAATACAATATGCAGAGCACAACATTTAAAATAAATATGTTAAACAAAGTTCTTGTATCTGGTTTGGATGGTCAAGGAAATGAAGTTTCAAATTGGAATTTTTCTGTTTTAGCTCCTGCCGGTGGAATATTATCTAATGTTGAAGATTTAGCAAAATATGTAATTAATCAATTTGATGATTCTAATGAAGAATTTAAATTAATGAGGAAAAAAACAATTAAGGTTGATAATCAATTTGATATAGGGCTGGGTTGGCATATTGTTAATTCATCGGAGTCAAAAGATAAGTTGTACGTGCATAGTGGAGCAACAGGAGGTTATACTTCATCTATGCTAGTTGATCTAAAAAATCAAATTGGTGTTGTAATACTTTCTAATGTATCTGCATTTAATCCATCTCAAAACAATATTGAGCTTCTTTCCTATGATTTGATTGAGAATTTAAGAGAAAAATATCCTAAACCTTAGGCATATCTTCTTCTGTTAATTCAGCTACTTCTAAACCTCTCTAAACAGTAAAACAATATCCTTATATCTTATTAGGTGGGTAAAAGGATTTATTATTACTCAATAATAACACCATCCGCTAGTAATGAGAGGGTTATTTGAGGCTCTGTGATTGCTAAAATTTCTTTTTGTGATTTACCTCCATCTTCTGCGTAATGTCTTAAAGTTTCAACACTTAATGTATCCACTGATAATTTTCCATTTACAATTGTAGATTTCCCTTCTAACCCCGTTGTTGGAACAAAAAAGCCATAATCTTTGAATTTAACAAAAAGTTTATTTTCTCCAATATCCATATTAATCCAACATCCTTTTTTTGAACACGATGAAATAATTTCTCCCTTAATTTGAATGGAATTATCTCCTGCATCAAAAATGTCAATCCTATCTGATATATGCTCCTCAAGAATTTGAATATCAAATTTCTTTCCATAATATGTCGCATCCCCCTCTTGGGCATGGCAGCATAGGGTAAGGCCTACAGTTAAAAATGATATACTTATTTTTTTTAGCATTTTGATATATTATTTTATGTAAGTTAAGAAGAGAAAAATTGCCATTGATCCCTACAAATAGTTATTTGTTACTTCAAGTTGAAGCTAGTTTTTAATTCATTCCATCAAATAGAAAAAATTGCTCAATCCGTAATTCAAATAATTTAGACATTTTGAAGGCGGTTGGCAAGCTTGGATCAAACTTCTCTTTTTCAATCGCGTTAATGGTCTGTCTCAAACACCGATAATATTAGCCAATTGTTCTTGAGTTAGATCCTTATTTTTTCGTAATGTATTTGGTAAGGGATTAAATCCTATTTTGATTTTTCCTTTGCTTGACAGTTCGTGGCATATGGTTTATTTATTCCATATAGCCAGGAAATATTCCTATTTTAGTAATATAAGTTCCCACTGAACCAATTAAAGCATTTTTCGATGAAAGATTCATAAAATCACGTATGGAATATGTAGAATTTAATCCTGTACAGTGTGCTCCCACAAAGTATTTTACACCAAATTTCCCCATCTGTTTTGCTGTCCATTTTAATTTATCATCATTAAGGTTTAATAAGTGAAAGCCTCCAATTATTTTATATATTGGCCTATTTGGAATAATCTTACTTACGTAATCAAGTGTATTAATAATACCAGCGTGACCACAACCACTTATTAAAACTATTCCATTATCTGTATCGAAGAATAGTGATTGGTCTTCTGGTATGATATCTTCAACTTTATTTCCATTTGAATCAATCATTTTACCCAATTCACTCCAATTTTTTTCATCATATTTTCTTGGAACCTGACCAGTTGTCCACAAACCAGGTAACACTTGTGCAGGGTTTGTGTGGGTTATAAAATTAATTCCTAATTTTTCAAGAGTATTTTTATTGCTCAAAATATAATGTTCAATATCTGCAGCATTAGGCCTTGAATAAAAAATTCCTTCTCCAATATGAGCATTTGAAAAAGAAGTTGGATGGTTTTCCCTTAAAGTTATTAATCCTCCCGTATGGTCTTTGTGATTATGACTTAAATAAACATTATCAATACTGTCAAGGTTTATATTCAATTCTTTTGCATTTTGAAGTACTGTTTTTTCTCTCGAACCAGTATCAAACAAAATTTTTTTCTCATCTGCTTCAATCAGTGCAGAAAATCCCCATTCACCAATGTGAGTATCAGAGAGCATAGTCGAAAGTATAGTAATTTTAAAATCTTTTATTTTAGTATTTTGCCCAAAAGAAACAATTGGAAAAAACATTGATATTAAAATTATTTTATTCATTTTTAATGAGATATTAAGATAGCGATTTTAAAATTGCCTATTCAAAAATAATATTTTTTAAATAAATTCTACGAATAAGGTTAGAATATGCCCTTTATGTAAAACTCCTGAGGCATCATGCTCCAGTAGCAATTGACTTAAATTCCAATCTTTGATTTTATAAATGGAATTAAGACATCTGCCATTTCCTTATTTTCAATTACCGTAGGATGACCTTCTGTATTTTTGTATGTCATTGGAACGTAAAAGATTTTATTATCGCTTAAGTCTTTGACTGCCATTTCAACATAATTTGTCCAAACAGATCCTTCTTTACACGCATCCATATTCCCAAGAGTACAAATTATTAATGCATCTTCGTATTTCATTCTTATTTTCTTAATAAAATTTTTATAAGCATTAATTCTTTCTTGATCATTAGGAACAGGTGAGAGATTATTTATTAACCAAGCGTCATTTTGAAGTAAATTAATAACAACAATATCGGCCTTCCAAGTGCTAAAATCCCATTTTAATAGCGCATTTCTTGGATCTAACCTATCGAATAATTCAGGCATTATTAAAGGATACCAACTTATCATAATTCCAATGCCACTCATAGATATGCAGCGAAAATCAGCATTTAGAGCACGAGCGGTAGAAGCAGCATAAGTAAAATAATTATCCCATGTAGACTTATCATCATTTCTAACACGAGTTTCATCTAAAATTCCGTGACCCGAGGTTATGGAATTTCCATAAAATTCAATTTTTAATTCTTTTTTATATTGTGGTTCTACAATTTTTGACGTGAGATCAATCAAAACCCCCTTGAAAATTGTAGCAGGTGAAGAAGCGTCTGTTCTTCTTGTTAATTCTAATCTATGAATTCCAGGTTCCAAGTCATTGGCAATCTCATAAATTTGCTCTCCTTGAATGCAATCTATTATTATTTTCCTCTCAGCATAATTATCTATGATTGCATTGTAATAGTTAGATCCATCTAAATCATCCAATATTATTGCAACAGAAGTGCCTTCAAACCAAATCGAGATGCCGCTTCCTGACCAATAAATAACTGATTCATTTCCATTAATATGATTTACTCTTCCATGATAAATGATATTTTTATTTTTTGGGGCAATATAAGTACGAGATTCCGTAAGATTTTGATTAAAAGATTTGTTTTCAGAAAGGGTATCGTTTTGATTGGAAATACATGCAATTAAATTCAGACTGAAAATACTAAAATTGAAAATTTTTTTTCCGAAGGTCATCATCTTTTTTAAAAGGATATTTATTTGAGTCAAATTACTTTTAAACAAATCAATTAACATGCTCTGCTCTTTAACTATCTTATTTATTAAGCCAATCGTTTTCTTTATTAAGAGCTTCAAGCTCATCTTTTAAATAATCTTTGGATCCAAATATTTCCTCTTTTTCTTACGAAAAATGAGCAAAAATTATTTTTTTGAATATTTCAACTTGCTTGAGGCGAAATATTTTCTAGTATTTCCATTTTCGTAAGGAATCATGTAAAAACTATATGAATACTCTTGGTTTCCTTTATATATATATTTTTCTTGTGGTTTTGAATACCAACTATCATCACCACCAACACCACGCTGTCCTAAGTCGATATTCAATTGTACTAAATTTTTCTCATTAATGTCGATGGTATGTTTTCTGTGATTTGAGACACTATAATCAATGTCATTTGTAGTGTCAAAATCTTCATTTTCCATATGAAGGGCACTAAAAGCTATAAAATTATTTTTTCCAGAAACCACTAATAATCCAATGTTATTTTGATTAGATAGTGCAACCCATCTTGTATCTGTTTTGTATCCATTTTCTTGAGGGCGAATGTATGGCACATATTGATCCGATACATTTGATTTGTATAAATCAATAAATGCTGAAGTCTTTCGGTCTTGATAATTTTCCCATGGACCCCGTCCAAAATAGCTTAAATTGTTATATGATTTTGGTAATTGCATGCGCATACCAATCCTTGGAATATCTCCTTCGTATTTAGTTGGTTTTAGACTATTATTAATATGAACAACACCGTTACCAAATATTGTATAAGTAGACGTGAAAGTTGTTTTTATCGAGGGTAGTTCATATGTAACTATCATTTTGGCACTTCCGTCTAGAGACTTTTTAGTGATCAAATCAATTACTTTGAGGTTGATTGAAGCACTTTTCCATTCAATACTATTTCTCTGCATCTTATTGCCTAAATCATTATCGGTTACTGCTCTCCAAAAATTAGGTTTAGGACCTTTGTTGTCTTTCAGTACTTTTCTATTATTGAATTGATAAGATGTAATTCTACCTTCATTCTTATTGAAAACTAGTTTTAGCTTTTCATTAAAAAAAGTAATGATTCCATTATCTTCTTTAAAAGAGACTTCAATATTTGGCACAAAATTATTTTTTTCTTCTCTTAATTTGCTGACTAAAGCAATTTGTTCATGAGCGACTTCAAATCCTGAAGGTAAAATTCCCCAATCGGCTTTAGTAGTTGCTGCTATTTCTACAAAATACTCAGTATTTATCTTAAAGTTTATGTCTTTTAATGGAATATGAACAAGTTTTCCAGTATTCGGCTCGATAAAATAATCCTCTATTTTTATTTTTTGTAAAATTTCACCTTCTGCTTTTATCTGAGCAACAAAATTAAATTGATCAAGATTTGTAAAATCATAAAGGTTTTCTATTAGAACTCTCAGTTCGTTATGTTTATTTATACCTTTGTTTTTAAAGTTGATGTATTCTTGTGCTTTCTTAATTTCATATAGTGCTGGTTGTGGTTTGCGATCTGGAAATACAACACCATTGTTAAGGAAAGTGTTATCAGATGGCATGTCTTTTCCGTAATCTCCACCATAAGCATAGTAACGCTCACCTTTTACATTAGTTTTCCAAATTGACTGATCTACCCAATCCCAAATAAATCCTCCTTGAAGGTTATCGTATTTTTCAATTAAATTCCAATAGTCTTCAAAATTTCCTGTGCTATTTCCCATAGCGTGTGCATATTCGCTTGGAATAAATGGTCTATCAGTTTTAGATTCACCTATAGTCCTAAAAGTATTAGGTGAGGGATACTGCGGTGCTAAAATATCTGTGTTGCTGTCCATATCGAATATAATTCCATCATGATCTTTGTAAGAACGTTCGTATTGTACAGGGCGCATTGTTTTATCATTTTCCTTTATGGCAGTGTAACCTTTGTGAAAATTAACTCCGTTTCCTCCTTCATTCCCCATTGACCAGATGATAACAGAAGGATGGTTTTTATCGCGCTCGACCATACGTAACATTCGGTCAATATGAGCCTTTTCCCATGAAGGTGCTTTTGCTAATGAATACTTACCGTAATACATGCCATGCGATTCTATATTTGCTTCATCAACTACGTAAAGGCCATAGATATCACACAGTTCATAAAATCTCCTGTCGCGTGGATAGTGACTTAAGCGAACTGCATTTATATTATTCTCTTTCCATAGACGCACATCTTTCATCATTAGTTCTTCAGACATCACATGACCACTCTCAGGATCTGTTTCTTGAGTATTAACACCTTTTAATGTGATACTTTTACCATTTACTAGGAGCAATCCATTTTTTATTTCAACACTTCTAAACCCAATTTTAGTAGGAATAATCTCAATTATATTACCTCTATAATCTTCAGTTTTTAAAATAAGTGTATAAAGATTTGGATGCTCAGCACTCCATTGTTTTACCTTTGGAATAGTGACTTGAAAAGCGGCTGATGATCTGTTGGATTTTTTAATAGTAATGGTTTTGATATCAGAGGAGATACTGTCTTTACCATCTAATACTTGAAAGGATACTTTTAGGGTTTTAGCTTTATTAAGATGATTTATTAGGTCTATATAAATTGAGAGCTCTCCATTTTTATATGCGTCATCTAAAATTGAAACAACTTCAAAGTCCTGGATTCTTATTTGTGGTCTCGCATAAATAAAAACATTACGCTCAATACCACTAATACGCCAAAAATCTTGACACTCAAGATAAGAGCCATCTGTCCAACGAAAAATTTGAAGAGCAATAGTATTTTTTCCTATTTTAAGAGCTTTGGTAATATCAAATTCAGCAGGTAGTTTACTGCCTTGTGAATAGCCAATATATTTTCCATTTACCCAAACAAAGCCTCCTGATTTCATAGCACCAATATTTAGGAACACATTTTTGTTTTTCCAATTTTCATCGAGTGTGAATTTTCTGAGATAAGAGCCAACAGGATTGTATTCATCTGGTACATTTCCTGGATTCTTGGGATAAATTTTTTCGATAAATTCTATATCATCAGCTATAGGTGCTTTATAGTCTGCAAACTCATATTGATGGTTTACATAAATAGGAATCCCAAACCCTTCAATTTCCCAGTTAGCTGGTACTTGAATGACATCCCAATTTGAAGCATCAAATTTAGAATTCATGAACGAGGTTGGGCGTTCACTTGGATTTCTTACCCAATTAAATTTCCAATTGCCATTTAAGGACTTGTAATATTTAGATTTGCGTTTTGCTTGTTCGTCAATATCAGAGAATGATGTGAAGGAAGCATGGGCAGGTAATTTATTTTCACTAATTATGTTTTCATTTTCTATGTAGTCTTTGTAATCTTTGATGACATCTTTTTCCTGACAATAAGCAGAAATATTGATTAGAGATATTGCTAATGTATAAATAAGTAATTTCATCATTTCACTCATGATTATTTTTGGGAAAAGTTATCTCAGATTTTACAATTAATAAATATCAATAATTTGACTTTTTGTAATTTTATCCTAAAACTAACTTACTATGAAAACTAAAAATAATATTCTTTTCGCAGAAAAAATGATTTTGTCGAGGTTTGATACGCTCGACTCTAAAATTATTTGGGAAGTAGACTTAGAAAAAAAGATTACAGGAGTAACCCGAATTGATCATTTAATTTTTGTTACTACCATATCAAAATGGGGCATAGGTCAATACACATCATTATTGAATTTTGATACTGGAGAGATTTTGTGGATGATAAAAAAAGTTTTCATCAGTATTCTGATAACAGATCAGTATGTATTTAGTCTGCAGGGGTCTAAATTAGAAGCTTTATCTGTTAAGACTGGAAAAGAGCATTTCATAATATCTACGACTTTTAAATGGACGTCACCTAAATTGGCATTGATAGGGGAAAGATTATATCTTTATTCAAAGAAAAAGGTGCTTGAAGTTAATCAGAAAAATGGGCAATTAATGGAAGTAAAATCCCCCAAAGGAATAGATCTACAAAGTACTACTTGCCTGGTTGATGAATTTCAAATGAGTATCAACACTATTACGACACCCGATTCGGGAGTGGGATTTGTAGGTGATATGGGTGGTTTAGGAGGCGATGCTTCAGGAGGCGATGGTGGTAGTGATGGCGGTGGTGATGGCGGTGGAGGAGAATGATAAACAATCATTTTTTTATTCCTATTGGACAAATAAAACACCTACACTTTGCTGCTGACAAGCGGCATTGAAAGCCCGTACTGGACCCTTCAGTAAATTATCAGCATTTTGTTTGTGTCTAGTCCATTCAAGGTCCAATTCAGCTTTACATGTTTGGCTTCCCTTTGTAATTTTTGGAATACTGCTATCTGACTCAGTGATCAAATTAAGGTAATGAGCTGTAAAGCCATTTTCGAAATTTTCAACATCATCATAGGCTTTAGATAATCGCTGTACCATAATGGTATCCCATGAGGTTAGATCTTGGCTAAGCGTATTTCCCATAATGAGTAGTTCATTATGTTTTGTTGGATCCATCTTTGAGAGTAGGCTTTTGAGCTTTTTATTTATTTCATTGAGTTGATTGGTCATATTGGTCATTTCTCTGTAAATGGCAGCAGCAGACGTCATGAATATATGGTATGCTTGGTATTGGGCTTCACTGAGATCATATAAAGGATTGGGTTGAATAATCGCAGATGTTTCAAAATGTTTTTCGTCATAAGTCAAGGTCAATTTATACGTGCCTGGAATAGCTTGATGCCCTGAATAGCTCCCTTCAATATAGACTTTTGGTACACCTGGCAGCAAAGGGTAGCGCATGTTCCAAACAAATCTATTGAGGCCTTCATTTTTGGATAGCCTAGATTTTTTTGGAGGATTTCCTTCATAGCTGTTATAATTTTTATTTTCCTTAGATGAAAAAGTATTGACTAGATTACCTTGTTCGTCTCTAATGGTCAGGACAATTTCGGTTTTTTTATCCAAGAGGGGTAAGTCATAATAAAGCACCATACCACTTGCAGGATTTACACCTTTTAGTAAATCCGTTCCTTTACTTTTATTCGAATTGAAGGAACTGGACCAATTGGCAATATAGGTGGGAGTGGGGGTATAAAACTTTCCTTTGCGCGAAGTTCCATCATACTGGCGGAAGATGTTCAAATCATCTAAAACCCAAAAAGATCTTCCCTGTGTGGCAACCACGATGTTGTCATGACTGATGGAGATATCGGTAATTGGTGTTATGGGTAAATTCAGTTGTAAAGCAGACCAATTGAGGCCTCCATTCCATGATACATACATGCCTGTAACAGTTCCTGCAAATAATAAGTCTTTACGTTTTTCATCTTCACGTACAACTTTGGTGTAGGCTCCTTGCGGGATTCCTGTATTGATCAGCTTCCATGATTTTCCATAGTTTATACTTTTATATAGACCAGGGGTATAGTCATTGAACTTGTAGCGTGTGGTAGCTAAATATACTGTGGCGGGATCATGAGGAGAAACCTCAATAGCATTGATTAATGTTTCAGGCAATCCTTTTGGTGTCACATTGTTCCAAGTAGCACCATTGTCTTTTGTTAAGTGCAGCCTACCATCATTACTTCCAGTGTAGATCACTCCTTTTTCATGTTTCGATTCAATCACATAAGTCAGCGTACCATAATTTTCTGCACCGACGGCTTCGACCGTATAAGGGCCACCTCCTTTACCCTGTTTGGCATCTATATTGGCGGTCAAATCAGGAGAAATAATTTCCCAGGAGACTCCTTCATCTCTTGTTCGAAGTAAATATTGTGCCCCGTGGAAATAAGTATTGGGTTCATGGATGGACTTTACTATCGGCGCATTCCAATTGAACAAATACTTCATGTCACGCGCCGCCAGCCCCAAATATAAATTAGGCTCAATTTTAACATTTGTTCCGGTTTTGGCTTTGGTGTTTAGTAATTCAATGGACCCTAGGTAACTTCCTCCCATAACCTTTATAGGATTATCGGGGTCAAAAGCCAAAAAAGCGCTTTCTCCTCCCGCAGAACTGGTCCAATCTGATTCAGTAATGCCTGAAGATCCAAGACCAATACTCGCAATTTTTACAGAAGAGTTATCTTGTTGGCCACCATAAATGTTGTAAGGGAACATGTTGTCGGTTGTGACCCGATAAAATTGAGCAGTAGGAATATTGTCAATGCGTGACCAATGTGCTCCATTATCAAAAGAAATTTCAGATCCTCCATCGTTCGTCAAAAGCATATTTTTGCTATTCTCAGGATTGATCCAAAGATCATGGTAATCTCCATGATGACTTCGTATTCGTTCCCAATCTTTGCCTCCATTTATGGATTTATAAGCACCAGCACTTAGTACGTAAACGATATTTTCATTGCTTGGATCCAAAGTGATCTCAATGTAATACCAAGCCCGTTGTAAGAGTCGATGATCTCCACTTATTCGGGTCCAGTTTTCACCTGAATTTTTAGAAACAAACAATCCTCCTTTTTCTAGTTGGGAATCACTTTCAATAAGGGCATATACCCAATTGGAGTTGGCACGAGATACGGAAATCGCCATTTTCCCCTTCTCTTCTGGCAGTCCTTGATGAATTTTTTTCCATGTATCTCCACCATCAGATGATTTATATAATCCGCTACCTTCACCTCCACTAATGACTTTCCAAGGAGTTCTCATATGTTCCCACATGGCAGCATACAATACATCAGGATTATGATAATCAAGGGACAATTCACTGGCACCTGTCAAATTATTTACAAATAGGGTGCGTGTCCATGACTTACCTCCATTTGTTGATTTATAAATACCACGATCCTCATTTGGACCGTTCAGTGCTCCTTGTGCAGCTACCCATAAAATATTTGGATTTCTTGGGTGAATGACTATCCGTGCAATATGCTGTGTCTCTTTGAGCCCCATATGGCTCCATGTTTTACCGGCGTCTGTTGATTTATATACTCCATCACCATGGGAAGTCATTACTCCTCTAGGTGCGTGCTCACCCATGCCTACATAAATCACGTTGGTGTGGCTTTCTGACACTGCAATAGCTCCTACAGAACCCATTTTGAAAAACCCATCAGAACAATTAACCCAATGCTGACCCGCATCGGAGGTCTTCCATACGCCACCACCGGTAGTGCCCATATAATAAGTTAAAGGATCACCAACTACACCTGTTCCTGCATTCGCACGTCCACCTCTGAAGGGGCCAATACTTCTGTATTTCACATTATTGAAAACAGAGTTTAGCTTTTGTGATTTCATATCATAGGTAAAAATTAGACAGCAGATAATTAAAATAGATGTTCTCATTTTCATGTGGTTATTATGTTAGTTACCCTTTGAACAAAGTGGATTGCTTTTTTGATCTTAATGTTTCTTTCAGTGACTCTAATATTGGATTCACTTTGTTTAATTGTATTATACAACGAAATTGATTAATTAAATCAACGAGTTCAAGAATAATTGTGTGAGTGGCAAAATTAAGTAGGCTAATAGCACATTATGAGATTTTTTTAATGAGATTTTGCATCAATTCTATTACCTCTGAGACATCCTCAGCGGTGGTTCGCCAATTAACGAAGGCAGCACGAATTCCTTTTTTTTCTAGGTAAAAGGTAGGAGACATGAAAACTTTACCGGTCTCATTGAGCAGAGATAAAAATGTAGTGACGAGCTCTTCACTGTAGTCATTGAGGGTAAAGCAAACTGTATTGAGTCGGACAGGAGCTAATAATTCAAAATAGGGGCAATTCTCGATCCAGTTGCCAAAAGATTGTGCATGTTCAATACTATTATCTACCATTCCTTGGATTCCTGATTTACCGTAAGCAAGTAAGGAAAACCATACGGGTAGCGCTTTCAATCGTCTTGAATTTTCGGGTAAAAGATTTAAATAATCCACTGTATCTAATTCATTTTCTAAATAAGGGGCATTTGAGTTTTGGAAGGTTTCAACTTGAAGGATCTTATAGGATTCTTTTATTAAAAAAATAGCATTTTCATAGGGGACATTGAGCCATTTGTGGCAATCTATGGTAAAACTATCTGCGTATTCCCAACCATTAACTAAATGTCGATGACTTTTGCTACAAGAAGCAAAACCTCCAAATGCGGCATCTATGTGCCACCAAAAGTTAAATTTTTTCTTTAGTTGACTGATGCCTTCAAAATCATCAAAGTCAGCTGTGTTTACAGTACCCGCACTAGAAATTAAAATAAATGGGTCACCAGATAATTGCCTGATTTTTTTTTCAAAATCTTTTAAGTTTATAGATTCTCGATTGCCATGGTTTGTTTTAATGGTAGTAATATTGACACTACCTAATCCCAATAAAGCCATGGCCTTTAAAACAGATGAATGTGGTAGGGCAGCCAAAACATGAATAGATCCATTCATACCTTCTTTGGCATAATCTTTACCTTGTTGTTTCCCTATCCACTGTCTTGCAGTGGCTAAGCAAGTTAAATTAGACATAGTTGCTCCTGATACTAAACCACCTGATAAATTTTTGGACAAATTGAATAAATCAAGAAGCAATAGAATAGTCTCCATTTCAATTTGTGAGGAAACATCCCCTTGACCACTTGCCTTGAAGGCATTTTGGTCATAAATTGCGGTGAGCCAATCACCGGCAATAGATGCTGGAGTTGTACCTCCAGTGACGAAGCCCCAGTATTTGGGACCCGAAGAAGAAACCATGATCTTCTCAAATGTGTCATTGAAGTATTCGAGTGTATTTTTAGCCCCCCATCCATCTATGGGGAGTGAAGTTTGAGGGTTTATATTATTTGTATTTGAGGTAGGATGGGACTGCAAATGATCCAGATATGAGATTCCCTGATTTTTTACTTTATCGAGGATACTTGCCATTTCGTCTAAGTCTTTTTTTAACCTTTCATTCATCCTACTAAAGTATTAAATTGTGGGTTATTAATAAAGTTAAATCAACGAAGTAAAGTGGGATCCTTAATGAAAAAGGAAGTGGATTAAAATCAGACTTCCCAAGAGGGTCCATCCAAGTCTACTCAGTGAGTTAGAACTGGACTGAAATAATATTTTACAGGAAGAAAAGTTGCTGATTTTCCCTTCAGTTGCTATCAGTAAGCTGATAAAAATGACCCAAAACGCCCGCACAAAATAATTCATATCAGGTAGTAAATATTGTAGCAATAGATTTAGAGGGAGGGTAATCAAAAAAGCCAGTAACACCTTTTTTTTATCTGGGACGATTAATAATGCTGCCGCACAAATTATTACAGTAATACCGCAATTGATATAGTATCTTAGGTTATTTAATGTATGAGTAAAGGCAGTGCTGGGATTCTCAAATTTTAGATAAAGTAATATCATGCCCATGATAAGTGAAGTCATTAAACTGAAAACAATGGCCTGCCGCCCTGCACGAATTTTCTCATTATCAGAAGGGGTTTTTTTAATATAATTTGAATAGATATCGACGGACCATAAGGTAGCAATGGAATGAAAAGTTGAATCTACAGTACTCATCAAGGAAGCAAATAGGCCACAAAGGATGATTCCTCGAAGTCCAATAGGGACATATTGATTAACTAAAAAAGGGAAAGACATGTCGGGGTCACTCAAGCCCTCACCTAAGATACCATATAGGGCGATACCGGGGACTACGATAATGAGTGCCATAAGGTATTTTAAAACTCCACCGACTAATAATCCTTTTTGTGCCTCTTTTAGATTTTTGGCAGCTAGTGAGCGTTGTATGATGGTCTGGTTTGCACACCAATAATTAATGTTTAAAAAGAATAGTCCAAATAGATGGGTCCAAGGTAGCGTCGGATGATCTGCAGGTAAATGTAGGTGCATTCGGTTACTTGTTTGTACATAAAGCTCCTTCCAATCACCGAGTGCACGGATGCTTACCACAAGTACAAATAGTCCGCCAAATAATAAGATAATGAATTGAATGATATCTGTTTTGACTACTGCATTCAGACCACCGAGATAGGTATATATGGCCGAAAAGACTCCTAAGATCATTATTAATAAGGCAATGCGTGTCATGCGATCTTCGTGCAGTATGGCAAGTTGTTCTCCGAATACTTGATCGGCGGCATAAGCACCCCAAAACAAAGCAGCGCCCAAAGTAACGGTTGAAAATAAACTCAGGTTAGCCACTGAATAAAATAACCCTGCACGTTTACCAAGGTGCATGGTGATGAATTCGGTAACAGTTGTAATTCTGTGTTTTAAAAAGATCGGTATAAAGATGAATGCGGCGATTAAAAGACCTTGTATAGCGTTGATTTCCAAATTGGCTTGGGCTAAACCATAGAGATAAGCCGATCCCATCATGCCCAAAAATTGATAACCTTGAACATTGGTTGCGATGGTAGAGATGGCAATGGAGGGCCATCTTAAATTTCTAGAGCTTAAAAAATAAACATCGGCATCTACAGTTTTATTTTTTTTTCCGCTGATTGCTACGATCAAGATCAAGGCAAAATAGCACAATACAATAATAAAATCTATCATAAAACTAGAATCTAGTTCCCTTGCCTAAAGGTGTATCCGGAAGAGTTGTTGGGATTCTTCCATATATCTTGGGCAGAGATATTGTTTTTAAATGAGGCAGTACCCATTTCGCAAAATATTGGGCTTCCTGATGATGTGGGTAACCAGAAAAGATGAAGGAGCGTATGCCCATATTCATATAATCTTTAATTTTATCGAGTATCTGTTGGGGATTTCCTACTAAAGCGGCACCGCAACCTGATCTTGCGAGCCCAATTCCTGTCCATAAATGGGGTTCAACAAAATGATCTGACCTAGCAGCAGCCCGCATTTGACTTTGTCTGTAAACACCCAAAGATTTTGCATCTTGTGCTCTCTCTCTAATCTCAGTACCTTTTTGAACATCTAGCTTGGAGATTAATTGATCAGCATATCGCCGTGCCTCTTCTTCAGTTTCTCTTACAATGACATGTACTCGAAGTCCGAAATCCAATGTCCGATGATAGGTGGCTGCTTTGGCAGAGAGAGTTTCCATTTGTGCTTTAAGTATTTCCCTTGTTTCAGGCCACATAAGATAGACATCACAGTGCTCAGCGCATAGAGCTATACCTGCAGGAGAATAACCACCAAAATAAAGCATCGGTCCGCCCTTTTGTTGATAAGGCTTGACAGGAGCAGTAGGGAGATATAGATCATAAAAATCACCATGAAAATCAATAAAATCTTGATTCCATGCTTGTTTTAAGATGGTAATCACTTCTCTTGAGCGTTGATAGCGCGCTACTGAATCTAACTCAGTCCCAGGGAGATTAGAGGAAATTATATTCAAGGTCAAGCGACCTTGTAGCATGTGATCTAGAGTAGCAATCGTCCGGGCAAGCATCGGGGGGTGAATCTCACCACATCTTATGGCTGTCAATAAGTTGATTTTTTTGATTTGTGGAGCAATGGCTGCCGCAAAGGTCAAAGTATCTTGCCCTACTTGATAAGAGGAGGGGCATAATATGTTACGATACCCTAAGACATCTGCTTTACGAACAATTTCGGCTGTATTTTTCCAATTACTTTTGTACTGTTCATTTCGGGTACCTAAAAAGTCATCATCACCATCACAAATAGGTGCAAACCACGAAATTTCTGCTCCGAAAAGTTCTGAGGCTTTAGATGGTATTATTTTAGAAACTATCATTTATTAGTACAATTATGGGTGATTTTTAATAATAAAAAGGATTGAAAAAAGTATAAAATTTCAATTAAGCTTCTTAATAAAAAACAATCATTCATTAACTATTTTAATCTACGGATTATGATCTTTTTGCTTTCTATATATCTCTAATTTAAGAACCATTCTATTGAAAAAAGGGCAAAATTGATGGTTTTATTTTCTTTTTCGAAAAGAAGCCCTATCTGTGATTCATTGATTTGGGTAAGGTCAGAATAGGCTGAAATTCCCGAGTAAATTTCTTTTTTTATGGGCCAATTTTTGCCATTATTTTTACTTCCCTTTACCGTCATACTAATTCTTTCTTCCATACTGTTTGGTCCGCTATAAAGAAGTAAGGTATGTTTGGTATTTTGAAATAAGAACAAACTTGATTGACAAACTGGGGTAATTAATTCGGGGTCAAAATAGATGCTATCCCAGTTTTGACCTCCGTCTTTACTTGTTGCAATCAATCTATTTTTTATGGTGCCACTTTGTTGACGTATATTTAGCATTAATTCACCATTTGGAAGGATTGTTCCTATGGCCTCATTGGAGGATTCGATGGGAACATCTTTGCTCACCTGCCAACTTTTCCCATGATCATCACTGAAATAGCCATAAGCACGATACTCATTAAATCCGTGTTGAGGATTTCCTTTTGAGTGATTGGCAGGCACATAAATTCGCCCCTTAAATATACCTTCATTAAACTGGATTGCATGCCCTGGTGTATTAGCATGGGTGCGCCAATCTTGCTCTTTATAAGGCGAATTCCGATTAAAATGAACTTGTTGGGTAATTTCTTTTGGCAGAGACCAATTTACACCAAAATCTTCAGAGGTGATAAACCAAACTCTTCTCTCTCCATTTCCATTTCTAATTTCTTGTTCTGATTGGGTACCTGTATTAAAAAATAAAAAAATTCTTCCTGAGGGGAAGAGAGGATCGTGATGATCTACGACAGGGGCAGGATTCCCTACTTGTAATGATTTATTGTCGACGATTATTTTTTGCTTAGACCAGTTCAATCCTCCATCATCACTGTGCTTCATTAGAATATCGATATTTCCAAAATCATTACATCCATTCACACGCCCCTCTACGAAGGATAGAATTTTCCCATTTCTTAATTGCAAGATGGCAGGTATCCTATAACAGGCATAATCTTCCTTACCATTCTCAAATAATATTTGCTCTGTAAAGTTTGAATCTACTTGAGAAAGTACTTGTTGATAACAAAGGATAATTAAGAAAAAACAAATTACAATACGTATTTCAACTTTTGACAAGGATTTTATTGTTTATGCCGTTAATAGTAGATTTAATGAATTGATAATCGATTATAAATAATTATTATGAGTTTTTAAAATTAAGGAACCCTAAAAGATTACTAAAAGAAAAAGTTTATATCTATGTCAAATTTCGTTGACTTACCCTTAGAGGAGTCACTACTTTTAGAAATTGTTGCCAATACAAAATAATTGACTGTTCATAAGGGGACAGCTCGGGTAGTGATTTCTCGCGTGTTAAAAAAATTGTAACATGGAAAGATGATTATTAATGGGAGAGGGAAAATTATTTTAACTTAATACTTTTTGTGTAAAATATGATGCCATATTTGTCAAATATGTTTGATTATTTTGAAATGATCTAATCAATAACATCATGAAAAAACATGATAAAAATAAGGATAAGCGATGCAATAGAATTGATTCTCTATCTCTTCAGTGTATTAATTAGTTAATTATATAAATTTAAGTTTTGGATGGATCGTAATAGCGGTGGTTACGCTATAAATTGCTAGTCCTTTTACCAACATTCTGCCCCGTATATTTCTATTGAATAAAATGATGCTGAATACGGAAACTATTTAAAAATGGGGAATGAATTTTTACATTTGGTAAATCAGGAGTGGATTACAAATATTTTGAATTTTTAAGATAACACTCTTCAAATATTTATTGAGGAAGTATTTTATTAGTATCTTGAGAAAAAGAAAATTAAATAGTGGATAAAAACATGAAAACAAATTCTAGGAGATCATTTGTTAAAAACAGTTTGGCCTTGTCCGCCATTACTATTCTCCCACGCCATGTTTTGGGGGGTAAGGGCTTCATTGCACCTAGTGATCAACTCCATATTGCTGCGATTGGATCGGGCGGTAAGGGGGCTAGTGACATTTCAAATGCGGCTCATAATGGTAATGCCCGAGTGGGGGCATTATGTGATGTAGATTTTTCAGGAACTGCAGCAGCGACCATCAAACGTTTTCCAAAAGCTAAACTCTATGCGGATTTTAGAGAGATGTTGGATAAGGAAAAAGATCTAGATGCAGTTACGATTTCTACCCCTGATCATGTCCACGGTGTGGCTGCTGTTTATGCTATGGAGCGGGGCAAACATGTATATGTTCAAAAGCCAATTACCCATAACATAAGAGAAGCCCGTATTCTAACCGAAATGGCTAGAAAAGAAAAAGTAGTCACTCAGATGGGTAACCAAGGTGCTTCTAATCCTTTATTACAGATTGTTCAGGGGTGGGTAGATTCGGACGTCATTGGCAAGATTTCAAAGGTCCAAATTTGGACCAATCGACCTGTTTGGCCACAAGGGATAAAAATGTCAACGGCAGATCCTTCTGCCAAGCCAGCGGATTTAAATTGGGATTTATGGCTTGGCCCTGCGCTCGATAAACCTTATACACCTAATCTACATCCGTTTAATTGGAGGGGTTGGTGGGATTATGGTACGGGCGCCTTGGGAGATGTCGGATGTCATTTGATTGATATTCCCTATAGAACATTGGGGTTAAAATATCCTAAGGATGCCGAGTGCAGTGTCGGAACTGTTTACTCGCGTATGTGGACCCCCGACTATTTCCCTGAGGGATGTCCGCCTTCATCTTTTATTACGTTGAATTTTGATTCAACAGAGAAGAGCAAATCGCCAATTGAGATGACATGGAGCGATGGAGGTATCAGACCTTCACATCCAGAAATCATTCCTGCCAATGATGATATTGGAGGATCAGGAAGTGCAAACGGAGTTTTGATGATTGGTGAAAAAGGCATTATTTCTACCAATATTAATGATAGCTCGCCCTTGATGCCTAAACTTTACTTAAATGATGGAACTACTGAATTTGGGCCAGAAGTAGAGCCAAATGATGAGCCGGAATACGGTCATCAGCGCAAATGGATAGATGCTTGCAAGGCAGGCTATCAAAGTAGTGAGCATCTTGCCTTGACATCTTCTTTTGACTATGCTGGACCTATGACTGAGACTGTATTAATGGGAAATTTGGCCATCCGAAGTTATATGCTTCAACGTGAAAATACGCAAGGAAACATGTCTTTTTATGCACGTAAAAAATTACTTTGGGATGGCAATAAGACCCGAATCACAAATCTTGAAGAAGCCAATCAATTTGTGGGTAGGGTCTACAGATCTGGTTGGGAGATTTAATAAATTAAAAGGGTAGGGTCTCATATTATTACTTAAATTATTTCAAACTTGAAACTACAATATTCTGAAAAACCTTTTATCTCAAGGAGGATATATTGAGATTATAATTATGTAAAGGATACCGGGATCAAAAATTTGAATGAACGGATCAATATTGTTTTTATAATTAAATTATACTAATTCAGAATAAACTTTCCATCGATCAAAATGCAAACTTGATCGTTGAATTTGTCATTGAGAATCTCGATTTTTATGTGTTCAATTCATCTTTAATTTAGTGTTAAGATGGGTGTATGCGCCTAGGTTTGAGCTCTTTTTTGTTTGTTCTAAAGGGATTATAGGATTAGATGATCTGATGGTGAATTGGGTCAGAGTCTGCTCTATTAAATCTTTGATCAGTAGCTAAATAATACTTTTTTAATCAAATATATTTGTAAGTCTTTTTTATGATTTATGAATAGGTTGGTTGTACGATTAATTGTCCAAATTTGTAGCTTTCTTTCATTTGAAAGCATTTAAGACCGCTTAATCCTAATTTAAATTAGGCATTAATTACTTATTTAATAAATATATGCCATAATGGTGAAAATGTAANCCTTTTCAGTAAGNAAACATATATGTAAAATCATATTGAATNCCTTCGTTGACACATACTCATTTAAGCAATAGATAAAACTTTATTGGAGTGAGATGATATGATAATCATTATTCTAGTATAGATCAATTAATTTGTAATAAAGCCTTCTCAAAAGAAATAGAAATTATTTAAAATATAATTTGCCAGACACCTAATATGGGCAACTGACTAATCCATCAAAAGTTTTTTCTATTTCACAAGGAACCTCGAAGAGTTAATGAAATATTTCTACCTCCAGCACTGATATTGGAAGCAAATTGACGGTAATTTGTATCTAGGATATTATTAAAGCCCAGTTGAAATTGTATTTTTTTACTTAAGGAGTAGGATGTATTTAAATTCAAGGTTATCCATTTAGGCATAAAGCCATTAATTGGATCTACTGAAAATAACTCATTATCCTCACCAGCGAGGTTGTAATCTTTAGATTTTTTATCACCATTAAAGACCATAAAAAAAGAGCTTTTAAACTTTTTGACTTGTAAATCAATACTGGATCGCCCAAATAGGGGTGAGATATGGTCCAAGGGAGAGAGTCCCGGATCATTGATTATTCGACCATGCGTGTAGGTAATGGAATGGCTAAATTTCAGCTGACGGGTAAGGTCAATGTTTAACAATCCACTAAATCCATAAATATAGGCTTTTTTCACATTGGCATTATGATACGTTTTACTGAGTACCTCATCATATAAGATTGAAGATTCGAATGCACTGTGCGTATTTCCTTCAACGGCTACTTCTTGCATGGTAATGGCATTTTGATACCAAGTATAATATGTATTTAAACCCAAGTGGATTTTTTCTAACCATCGTTTAGAAATGCCAAGCTCCAGATTGTAGGTATATTCAGGTGCTAGTTGAGGATTGGGTACGATAACATTCCCAGGAGAAGAATCAAATACTTTACTGAGATCATCAATATTCGGAGCTCTAAAGCCGGAAGATCCAGCCAATAAGATGCGCCAACGATTTTCTGAATTATAAACCAAGCTTAAATTTCCGTTAAGGGCGGTATGAACTTGTTTTACCTTATTATAATCAAAAGGAAAAAAAGTTTTGTCATCGAAAATGGCTTGCAGCCCAATGTAATTGATACGCAGTCCTTCATTCAAAATCCATTGATCATTTAATTTGTAAGAATGAGTAAAGTAGAAAGCATAACTTTCCATAGATGATCCTCCATCAGGATAGCGGGTATCTAAAGGGTTCTTATCAAGGGTTAAAATATGTTGTTGATAGGCGGTAGAATGGACTTGATTGTGCCAAAAGTCAAATCCATATCTAAATGTATTTTTAAGTTTCTTTTTTTCGAAGTCAGCGTTGAGTGTGTAAATATTTAGTTGCTCATTTCTATTTTTCAGAAAGGATTCATTGAATGATCGGGTATGTCGACTTTCTTTGATAAACTGATACCCTAAAATAATTTTAGCCTGATCAAGCCATTTATGATTCTGCGTAAGGTCTAATTGATAGGAGCTTAAGAATCTTTCCTGTGGGCCATAGAACCATTCTGCATATTGGGGAGCGCCATTTTTTATTTGTGTTAACCGATCATATCTTGGAATTTCTGAAGAGGTAGAATACTGAAAGTTTAGGATATGGTTCACTACATCATTTTGGTGGTAAATAAATTTTTGTAGGAAATCATATTGTTTGTATCCTGATTTTATTTGAATATTTGGATTTGAGTTTTGCAAGGCGACATCTATATCGTTGATTCTCTCAACATAAAAAAATCGTTTACCGAAATTAGGATATTGTGAGTCGCGGCGTGCCCCTTGTCTTAAATCACCAAAATCAGAGAAAGAGATACTGCTAAGCGATGCGAATTTTTTAAACCCAAAATTGAAATCCAAATGGGTAGTTTTTTCGTTATTAGCGCTTGCATATCTGGTAAGTAGATGAGTGCGGATCTCTAAAGTATCGTTTTCCGATAACTTGGGATTCTTACTGTAAAAATGCATTACTCCACCTAAAGCATCACTTCCGTAGATTACTGAACCGGGTCCTAAAATGATTTCTAACCTTTCTAGGATGTTGTTATCTAGGGTCAATGAATTTTGAAGATGCCCTCCCCTATAGATGGCGTTGTTCATACGTACTCCATCTACCACCATTAAAACTTTATTTGTTTCAAACCCTCTAATAACGGGACTTCCACCACCCATTTGACTTTTTTGTACAAAGACATTTCCAGAACTTTGTAAAAGATCTGGTGTCGTTTGTTGGTTTAAAAAAGAGATCTCTTTTGCATTTACCACCCGAATGGATTGGCCTACTTCACTTAGTTTCTCGTTGAATTTATTTGCTGAAACAACAATTTCACCTAGTGAATAAGAATTTTCGGCAAGGGTTACCACAAAGTTCATCTCTATCAATTCTGCATAACTTAATCTGCGAATCATGTAATTGGGGTGAATGAACCAAATTTCGGCTTCTTGTTTAAATGAACTTATGTTAGCTTTTCCAGCAGTATCTGTTTTTATGACCAATGAAATTGCACTTTCAATAGTCACATTAGTAATTGGACGGGTATTGGCTAAGTCTTTAACCGTTAATATTTGGGCCTTAAGGGATGTGGAAACTAGGATGACCAAAATAATTAAAGTAATTACTTTATTCATTCTACGAACCTATCTACATACTTGCTTCGGAGTTTAGTTATCTTCGGTTGAATGATGGCTCTGCAATACCCCGCTTGGCTATTTTGATTGTAATAGTCATGGTGGTCTGGCTCGGCTGAATAGAAGGGAGCTGCAGGGGATAGTTCCGTAACAATTGGCGCATCAAAACAATTTTTTAATTCAAGAAATACTTCTTCAGCGGTAGTAAGCTGGGCATCAGAATGGTAATAGATAACCGACCTATATTGTGTGCCTAAGTCAGCTCCTTGCCCATTCAATTGAGTAGGGTCATGTAAAGTCATAAAAACGGTCAGCAAGTCGTTCAATGAAATCTCTTCATTTTCGAAGGTGACTCTTACAACTTCTGCGTGACCGGTAAGCCCAGAACAAACTTCTCTATATGTGGGATGACCAGGAGCTAACCCTCCGCTGTAACCAGATTCAACTTTGGTAACTCCTTTGACGCGCTGCATTACGGCTTCAGTACACCAAAAACATCCCCCACCAATTGTTATGATCTCTGTACTCATATCAAATTTTAATTAACTTAATCGACTCAGAATTTATACAATACCGTAAACCACTTGGCTCAGGTCCATCTGGAAAAACATGACCTAAATGGCCATCACAGACATTACACATTACTTCTACACGAATCATGCCAAAAGAGTCATCTTTCACATATTTTACGGAAGCAAGATGAATAGGTTGGGTAAAGCTGGGCCATCCTGACCCTGATTCAAATTTGATGGTGGAGTCGAATAATTTAGTATTACAACACGAACAAACATAAACGCCTGCTTCATGGGCATAACACAGGGCACCGGTGCCTGCAGGCTCCGTGCCCTTTAGTCGGGTTATTTTATACTGTCTAATGGTTAACAATTCCTTCCATTCCCGATCAGATTTTTCTACTCTTCGTTTGGGTTCAGGATTTCCCTCTGTGGCAAATTTTATAACGTCATTCCAAGTAATCATACTTTTTTTAAAATAAAAGAATCAATAGACCTTCAATTTAAAGTGCATTGACTTGAGAAAAAATATTTTATCTAATAGTTGGGCGAAAAACTGAGTTAATAAGCCCTATTTCAGGCTGCGAAATTTTGAGTTTATATATTAAAAATTCAAAGGGTGCCATTCTTCTATGGAGGCTATTGGTAACTGATCTGTCCGAGGAGTAGCACTGATTTCATATATCTCAACGATCTTTTCGATTGAGATTCTGGTTGGCATAAAATTCCAAATCTTTGTTTGTAAGATATTTGGTCCAAAAGACAATTTGCCCGGTATGGTAAGAAAAATGTTCAGTGGCATGAATCAATACCTGAATTCCACTAAAGGAGTATGTTTGAACTGGACGAATCCTTAAGAGTGTCTTTTCATCAAGAGAGGCAATGACTTTTATGGCATCAACTATTTTTTGGTTGATTAAATTGATTAACTCTTTTTTAGAATATCCCTTTCTTTTAGAGAATTCTAGGGCGCGGTTTCGAATATCTTTTTGATTTCCCAATGAGGAAATAACATATTGATGGATATTGCCGCAAATATGCAATACCTGATTCCCAATGGCGTTTGAGGCTTCATTGGGACGATGCCACACGGCAGATTCATCTAAAGAATTCAAGCATTTATTTACTTTTAAATTGTTTTCTTTGAAATAATAACAGGANGTCTTTATTAATTCTGNTGCAAATGGATTCATTTTGATGACTTGGANCGGACATAGAAAACGTTTTTTGGTAAATTCATGTAAAGCATATCTGCCTGGGGTNTATGCCTCAAGGTTGTAATTAAAGGTTCTCTCCCAGTGTTTTTAAAAATCANCTCATAACATGCTGTATTCTGAANGATTTTTTNTAAGAATATAATGTATTCAACATTTAGACNNAGTCTAGGATAGAATNGCCACCCTAGTATNACCCTTAAAATATATCTTAACTTCATTGGTCTTGATAAGGAACTTTACTCAATATTGTTTTNATTATTTGACTTCGTGCCTTAGCTTTTTTATTAGCTTGGATAATAATCCAAGGATTTTTTNCCGTATCGGTTTTCTCAAACATACGTTCTTTATAATCCGTGTATTGATCCCAAAGATCTTGGGCTTTCAAATCTACTGCGGTTATTTTCCAGCGCTTTAAAGGGTTGCTTTGCATTTCACTGAACCTCAACTGCTGCTCCTCCTTACTAATAGATATGTATAATTTGATTAAAATGATCCCATCATTGGTAAGCATCTCTTCAAAATCATTTACCTCATTCAAGAAGCGTTCATATTCTTGAGTACTACAAAATCCATTGACAGGCTCAACTACAGCTCTATTGTACCAACTGCGATCAAAAAAAACGATTTCAGAAGGGTTTGGGAGCTTATTTACATAACGTTGAAAATACCATTGTCCCATTTCTTTTTCACTAGGTTTAGGAAGGGCATTAACCTTATAAAAACGAGGATTTAAATGATGTGTAATACGTCTAATGGCTCCGCCTTTACCTGCGGCATCTCGGCCCTCAAACAGAACACAAACTCTTTGTCTTTTTGTTATCACCCAATTTTGTAATTCAATGAGCTCGTTTTGAAGCCTTCCTAGTTCTTTCTCATACTTGAGTGTTTTTAAAGTTTTTTCGGGTGAGAATTTATCTCCCGATTTTAGCATTATTTTTAATGCCTTTTTAGTGTTGAGCAGTTTTAACTCCTGACTGCTGAAATTCGTTTTTACCATATTAATCAATATGCTGGAATGATTGATGAAATCTCATGATGACATTGGGATCTGGTAATACCCTGGTTGAAGCTTCTAATTTATCATCGTATTCAAATGAGGACAATAGATATCTGATACTTTCAAGGCGGGCAGTTTTTTTATCATTGGTCTTGACGATGATCCAAGGGCTAAAGGAGGTATGCGTTTTACTAAACATCTGCTCTTTATAGTAGGTATATTTATCCCATAATTGCTGACCTTTTTCATCTACGGGACTAAATTTCCATCTTTTTAAGGGATTACTTTTTCTTTGGGAGAATCTTTTAAGTTGTTCTTTTTTGGTTATTGAATACCACAATTTAATTAATGAAATCCCATCTTCAAAAAGCATATGTTCAAACTCTGTAACCTGACGCATAAAGCGATCGTATTCTAATGGAGAGCAAAACTCCATTACCGGCTCTACGACGGCTCTATTGTACCAACTGCGATCAAAAAAAACAATTTCTCCTGCTTCAGGTAATTCTTGAGTGTATCTTTGAAAATACCATTGTTTTTTCTCTAATTTTGTTGGTTTGGGCATGGCGATAATCCTCATGGCCCTTGGATTTAAATGTTCTGTAAATCGCTTGATGGCACCACCCTTACCAGAGGCATCTCGACCTTCAAAAATCACAATAACTCTCTTTTGATTTTTAATTACCCAACTCTGTAATTTAACTAATTCTACTTGGAGATTTTTTAATTGAAATTCGTAATCCATTTCTCGATCTGGCATCTTAAAATGGATTCCTTGGGCATTCAGGAAATATTCAAGATCCTGGGCTGATTTGATTTTATCAAAGTCCGGATTGGACATCTTAACCGAGATTAAATTCTTTTTATTTTTTAGCTTCTTTTTTTTTGATAGCTTATTCATTTAAGGTGCTTGATATGATATAATTGATTCTGTAAAATGTTAAATATTTTGATTGGGCAAAATTAATTGTCTTTCTCCATTTTTTTCTCAATATCGATACGCATATCTAAATTATTGAGTTTTTTGTTGAATGCAACGATTTCATTGGTGGCCAGTTCGTCAAAAGCTTCTTTGGTTTTTTGAAGTCTTTGGTTCAAAACGGCATAAACCGCTCTTTGTTGATTCGTGGGTTTAAAATCGATGCCACTAGAGTTAATTTCACTGGCAAGGGCACTTAGGCGGCCATACAATTTCATAGGAGACCGAAAGGCGTCTTCCCGTGCACCGGTGAGATGAATGTCGTAAAGTGAACCCGCAATTTGGATGGCAATACCTATCAATCGATCAACTTGTTTGAGCTCAGAATTCTTTTTTAGTGAAGTTTTAAGAAGTAACAACTCACTTCTGATATATTCAATTTTATTGATCATCGTAACGGCGATATTCATCGCCTCCCTTAAGTCTAGAGAGAATAGGACTTGATCTTCGATATCTCCCAAAGAACCCTTTGCCTGAGGGTCTTTCAATACGACTAAATCTTTTTCAAAAGAGACGTCATCAATGGTAATAATTGCTTTGTAATTACCAGGGACTACTCTAGGGCCATATTGCCCACTCCACAAATCCAAATCCCAAGTAACTAGGGGCCTCCAACCTTCACCATTTAGTTGTACCCAAGGCCTGCCAGAAGGACGGGTACGCAGTTGAGGCTTGTAGGTCGGCTCATATCTTAAATCCCACATGACCCTATTTACTCCGCTTTCATTTGATCCCTTTAAAGTCCGGATGATTTGTTTTTTTTCATTTAGTATTTCGATCGAAACCTTTTCGGAGAGGGTATCTGGAAGATAATAATTGATGGGGGTTCCGTAAGCAGGGTTTCGTCCAGAATTGAAGCTATAACCATCGGTTTTAATGCTCTCTTTATTATTCAACCTGTAACTTTTTCGTGGGTCAAATACTTGTACTGATTCCTGTAAATCAGGATTAAATTGGCGAAGTGCAGAGAGATCATCCAAGATATAATATCCACGGCCATAGGTACTGACAACCAAGTCATCAAAATTTTCCTGAATTTCGAGCCAATAAATGGGGGCAGGGGGGAGATTGTTTTTTAGGGGCATCCAATGTATGCCATCATCGATACTTATTAGTAGACTATTGTCTAGTCCTAAATAGAGCATTCCTTCTTTTTTTGGATCTTCTTTCAATACATGGGCAAAGCTGTGTACTGATTGAGGGACGTCTCCAACAATGGATTCCCAATGCATACCATAATCAGATGTTTTATAGAGGTAGGTGCCAAAGTCCCCCATTTGATGTAAATCAATAGCAATGTAGGCAGTCCCTTTTTTATATTTTGAAGGATGAATACTGCTCACTGTACCCCATGGAGGTAAGTTTGGAATATTTTGAGTCATATTTTGCCAGGTCTCTCCCCCATTTCGACTGAGTTGAATTTGTCCATCATTGCTTCCCGTCCAAATTAGGCCCGCTTCGAGAGGCGACTCTTCGATAGCAAACAGTGTTGCGCCGTCAAAAGTCATAAGATTATCGACGGCAATGCCTCCTGAATTTTGCTGATGATCCTTTAGATTTAAGGTTAAATCAGGACTAATGACTTCCCAACTTTGACCACCATCATCGGTTTTATGTACAAATTGGCTACCTACATAAACCCTATGCTTGACATGAGGGGAAAAATTGAGTGGAAAATTCCAATGCCATCGGTACTTTAGATCAGCAGGTGTCCAACCATAACCTGCCTCAGGCCAAACACGGACCTCTCGTGCATATCCTGTGGTAAGATCATAACGCTCCAAACCACCATCATAGCAGCCCGACCAAATAATGTTATTATCAAATGGATCTGGTTTTGCAAATCCACTTTCACAACCGCCAACTCCACGCCACAAGCCTACGGGAATATAGCCTTGTTGACTATCGCTTGGACCGCGGTAAGACCAACCATCTTGTCTATTTCCATAGACATAATAAGGAATTTGATCATCCGTGGAGACGTGATACATTTGAGCTATGGGTAAAACGACACGCTGGAAAGAGGTCCCTCTATTGAGGCTGACACTAGCGCAACCGTCATGGGCTACCATCATTCTCTCCGGGAGCAATGGATCAATCCACATGTCATGGTTATCGCCACCACCGCGAGGAGGGTTTTTCATTAATGTTTTACCCCCATCTTCAGATTTGCTGAAACGGACACTTAAAAAATAAATTTCCTCAGGATTATCCGGTGCTATCACTATTCTGGTATAATAAGGGGCACGCTCATTCATTGTATGATCTTGATTTATTAGCCTCCAGGTAGTTCCTTTATTATCTGAACGCCACAATTCGGGACTATCTATTTCAAAAAGGGCATAAACGGTATTTGGGTTGCTGCGAGATACTGCAATAGCTGTTTTTCCTACTGGGCGATTTTTACCTCCCGGCAATCCTTTAGTGGCCAGGGCTATCCAAGAATCTCCTCCATCAATACTTTTGTAGATTCCTCCACCTGGACCCCCACTGTTGAGACCCCAAGTATTGATATTTACCGACCACATGGCAGCATATAATATATTTGGATTTTCAGGATCTATAGCTAAGTCAGCAGCGCCAGTACCTAGGTCAATAAAAAGAATGTGTTCCCAATTTTTACCGCCATTTTTGGATCTATAAACCCCTCGATTTTTTTGTGGGCCATAGGTGTGACCTAGTGCTGCCGCATAAATAATTTCAGGATGGTCGGGATGTACAATCACCCGACCAATTCTTCCCGTTTTCTCAAGGCCCATATGTTCCCAATTTTTGCCACCATTGATCGAATGGTAAATACCATCTCCCATGGCATGCGCAGGTCGGATAACAAAAGTTTCACCAGTACCTATCCAAACCTGATTTGGATCAGAAGGAGCAATGGCTATCGATCCTATAGAGGAAACGTTTAGGGAATCAGTCATTGGAGACCACCTGAGCCCACCATCTTGTGTTTTCCATAAACCACCAGAGGCAGCTCCAATATAGGAAACCATGGGATTGCCCGGTTCTCCAGTGATTGCAATGGCCCTATTTCCTTCTGGCCCAATGAATCGAAAACGAGTAGATTCAAACACTTTGGGATCGAGTCCTTGAGAAAACACTTGTACTATAATTAATAATGAAAATATAGCGGAGTTAAAAAATTTCATAATCTTCTTTTTTTAAATTGAGCAAACCATGAGAAAATTAGATTCAGTCCCTTTTTAATTATGTAAGAATCATTTCAAGTAATGTTCAACACATATAATCTCTAATTTAATTTAAATTGATCAAACTATATGTTACTTTTTTCAAAGAGATAATAAATATGAAAATAAAATGGGGTATTGNTGGTCCCGGAATCATAGCANATCAGTTTGCGAGTGATTTNCTTTTAGGTAGAAAACAGATGGTCATTATGTCCNATTAAAAAGNGCATGGAACTTCAGCAAATCATGACAGGTGTTAAGGCCTATTTTTGATCATTAAACTGAAATACCTTTACTTTGNTATTTTGAGTATATGTTTCATTATTTATCTTCTTTCAATAATGAGTTTTACCCTATTNCTTTTCTGTAATATCATGTTAAANNTTTTTAAAAATCATCGGGAATGAAATTTATTTTAGTTTGGATAGGGGTAATTTTTTTTCAGTATTCTTTTGCCCAATTAAATAGTGTATTGAATTATGAGGATGAAGGAAATTGGGCAGTTCTACCTATTGATACCTTAAAGTCTTGGTCACCTTTTGTTAAAGCAGCATCCTTTAAAGGGGTAGATGTTTTTTATGTTTATCCTACATTATTAACGGATCCAAATGATTTTCGATGGAATTATGACATTGAAGACCCACGTCACAAAGAAGGAGTGATTAATTATGTAGTTAAATATCAAGCCTCGGCATGGGCTGAGTTAGGGAATGTATATGTTCCATTTTATCGACAGGCTCATTTAAGATCCTTTGAGAATTTGGAAGTAGGTGGAGAGACAGCCTTGAGAATGGCGTATGACGATGTTAAGGCGTCTTTTCAATTTTATTTAAGGCATTACAATAAAGGTAATGCTATTATGTTAGCAGGGCATAGTCAAGGGTCCTTTCATTTGAAAATGCTGCTCGAAGATTTTTTTGATGGGCAACCCTTACAAGAAAAACTGATCGCAGCATACCTGCCAGGTATTGGTATTGATAAGAATTCATTTAAAAGTATCTTTTTGATGACTGATCCACATGAAACAGGAGGATTTTTAACTTGGAATACTCTCAAAAAAGAATATAAAAGTGAGAGATATTCGGAATGGTATCAGGGTAGGGCAGTTGTCAATCCTGTTACTTGGGATCTTTCAGATCATTCACTAAAATCAGCTCACAAAGGCTTTTTATTTACCAATAACAAACTTTATGTTAAGGTCTTTGAAACTCATTTGATAGATGGAGCGATCTACATAGATCGAATTAAATTTCCGTTGGGTTTTTTAGGCAGAAAAATGCTAAATTTTCACACTGGTGATGTCAATCTTTTTTGGGAAAATATTAGGCAGAACGCACGACTTCGAACAATGTGTTATTTTGAGAAATATAATTAAAACTGGTGAAGCCTAAAATTTCCGTTTGGGATTTTTACAAAATGTATCTCAGAGACTAAAAAGGGTAAAAAATCACTTCTTCGATATGATCAAATTTCCCATTAAGACTTCATTAGAATGAATACTAGCACTACATTTTATTGTCTCTCATAAAACTTGATCGAGAAATTTTAAAAACTTATTTTTTACGAAACAAGAGCATTATTTTTTGTGGGGACTAAAGAAGGTGAGATTTTTTTATGATAAATATCTTTAAAAGTCAATTTAACTTTGAACAAAAAAATAATTTAGAAAGTGTGGGTTTGGAATTAATTAGTTGATTCAGCAAGAATTTTTTTAGTAGAGAAACTGTTAATGGTAAAAATGTCTTATGAAATTTTCTAATATTAATAATTATTTTTGTGATATAATGTTGAAGAAAAAAACATATTTAAGACCAATCTACACATTTGTAGTTTTTATTTTGATAACGTCCTGCTTCTATGACAATGAAGAAGATCTATATGGGACAGTAGAAGAACAAGTTTGGGATGGTAATTTAATCACCTTCATCAAACTAGACAATGCAGATGAGTCATTAGCTGAGAATCAAGACAGAATTACAGATAATGTATGGATTACACGTGCATTGACGGGGGGTCAAATCTATAATGCGGTTTTGGAGAGTGCCCCAGATAAAGATGCCAGTCCACTCGGAACCGAGTGGGCGGAAGGGATTATCACTGATTATGCTACCTTGAAATACAATACTTTTCGCGTAGCAACTGTGAAACCTAAAAATGCAGTAGGGAAAACTTATGTTGTTCATTTGGTTGCCGAAAATGTTTATTTATCGATTAAGATATTATCATGGTCTAATAATAAATTGGGTGGTTTTAGTTATCAGAGAACTTCAACATTGTAGTGTGTAATATTAGTGATGGTAATTGTTAAAATAATATGATGCTACAATCATTTAAAAATTTTTAGAAAATGATAAACAGAAGAGCAATTAAAATCTTTGTTTTTTTTCTTGGGATTATATCATTTAACCTTGGGTGGGCACAGGAAGATTTGGATGCGTTATTAGATGAGTTGGCGCCACTAGCTCCGCAAGAGGTAATAGCTACATTTAAGTCTGGAAAAATTATCAACTTACATACTAATGAGCGCGTTGCAGCAGGCAATCTCGAGTTGCGAATTTCGCATAGGTTTGGACGTCTTGATGGGGGATTATATGAACTCTGGGGATTAGATGAAGCTACTATTAGAATAGGTTTGGATTATGGATTAAGTGATCGACTTGCTTTGGGCTTTGGTAGAAATTCTTACAAAAAAATATACGATGGATTTTTTAAGTACTCTATTGCTAGTCAAAAAATAAATGGGTTCCCAATTAGCATCGTTGGAATTAGTTCGTTAGCAATTAATTCCTCTCGTTTTACGGATCCGAACAGAGATAATTATTTTCGGTCAAGGCTCACTTATGTTCATCAACTTGTTTTGGCGAGAAAATTTACTAGTCGTTTATCTTTGGAGTTAGTACCAAGTTGGGTTCACTACAATTTGGTAAGTTCTCCCTCTGATCAATCAGATATTCCGGTCTTAGCAGCAGGAGGGAGGATGAAAGTTTCGAAAAGAGTATCAATTAATGCCGAGTATGGTTTTAGATTTCAGTTGAATGATGATGCAGCCAATATCAATGATTTTTATGATAGCTTTTCTGTAGGTGTTGATATTGAGACAGGGGGGCACGTTTTTCAGCTGCAGTTTACCAATTCATTACCGATGGTGGAAACAGGATTTTTAACCCAAACAAACGAAAGGTGGTCAAAAGGAGGTATTCATTTTGGTTTTAATATTACTCGGGAATTTGTACTTAAACACTAGATTTAATATGAAAAAAATAGGGAATTCTTACAAGTTAATTATAATATTGATAATTGCAAATTTTAATTTGGAAGCCCAGAAAATAGGTATTAAAAGCTCTAAAATCAGTTTTTTTTCCGACGGCCTCTTAGAAGATATCTCCGCTGTGAGTACTGAAAGTCAGGCAATATTAAATCTAGTAGATGGAGCTTTTGTATTAAGAATCCCCATTAATTCTTTTGATTTTCCAAATCAATTAATGCAAGAGCATTTTAATGAAAATTATTTAGAGTCGGAGAAATTTCCTACGGCGACTTTTAAAGGAAAATTAAATCGAATATTCCAAATGGGAAATATAGCAAATACCTCTTTTGAGGCATCTGGAGAACTGATGATACACGGCATTGCGCAGCAGCGAACTATAGTGATCGAAATATCAGATGAGAAAAAGGGGATTAAAGTGCAAGGTAAGTTCGATGTGGCCTTAATAGATCATGATATTGAAATACCTTCTTTGTTGTTTCAAAAGATTGCGGAAATCATAGCAGTAGACATTGAAATTCATTTAGGTGAACTTAAGCTTTAGATAAATTTATTAAATCCCCTTTGTGGACGAATAAGAAGTTATCATTTGCCAATTGTTTCATTAAGTTAGGTTTGCCATTCGAGCAATTATTGACCCTCTATTTATTTAAAGGCTGAACGTATTACAACGATGGCGATGATTATGAAGGAGGTGGGATATAACTTATTTTATATTTGGATTAATCGGTCTGTAATGATTTAAATGGTAAAGGAGAGTATTTACGTACAAATGTATTGGCTATGGCTAATATTTATCAAGGGAAATTTGTGCAAGTACTCAATTTTATTTAAATGGGTAAATAAAAAGTAATTTAAAGGGCTTCTAATAATGGCCACCATTATAGAAGCGTGGAACTATTTTTTGGTAGGGATGGATTGAACTGCAACGGATTCAAGCAACTACGGTTTTTAATATTTCCTATTCAGGAATTTTCCTTAGTATTTATTTTCACCAAACTCGTCATTTAAATAATTATTTCGGATCAGGCACGAGCATATGCCTTTGAACG
>NZHT01000082.1 GCA_002691385.1 Flammeovirgaceae bacterium
TGCATTGCCCAGTGATCGCCGCCACCTCGCGGTGGGCTGGTTGGGTTCCGGTGTTGGTTTGGGGGTGATGTTCGCTAGCATCTTGAGCGGGGTTTTGAGATCTTCAAGCGGAGACGAGTCCTGGTCGAGCGTCTATCAAATTCAATTTGCGGTCGGTTTTGTTTTATTGTTGCTAGTTTTTTTGTTGATCCGCCACCAGCAGGCTAAACCCTCTGGAGGAGCTGGCTTAGGCGGGTTTGGGGCACTGCGGAGAATGCCAGGCTGGCTACCTCTGATTCTTGCCTATGCGACTTTTGGTTTTATAAACCTTCTGGTGATTGGGTTTTTCACCTCCAGGTTGGAAGATGATAGCGGGTGGAGTACGAGCGACGCGGCTTTCGCGTTTTCCGTCATGGGTCTCGCAATGGTTTTTGGGGGTCCCATTTTTGCGGCAATGGCAAATCGTTTTGGCCTTCGTATGATCCTTGCGACCAGCTTTGGTACTTGGCCTATTTTTTTAGGTGTCGTGATGACTGGGTATGAGGTGCCAGTGCTGATTGCTTGTATTGGCTTGGGATTATTGTTTAGTGCTTTTCCAATTTTGATTACTTTGTATGTTGTACAAAACACGAAGCCAGAAGATTACGGACCTAGCTTTTCGGCGGCCACTTTGGCTTTCGGGGTAACCCAGATTATCTCTCCGCCTGTCGGAGGGTTGATAGCGGATATAACTGGCTCCTTTACGCTTGTTTTTATTTTGGCGGGATTTATGGGTTTACTCGGTATGTTGGCAACACTGCGATTACCCATCGATGTTGACAGGCAAGGTAACTAAAGCCTGATCAGTTAAGGCGAGCTTGATCCTCGCTCTAAGTAAATGGCTGTTTAGTGTTCTGAACCGCTAGCGTTAAATTGGGTGTAGTCGAACCGGTACGTTTTTGATTCTTCTAAAGAAATTATTTGGAATGCGCTCGATTTCATCAATCAATTCCGCGGAGTGGAAACGTTTTATGATTTCTTCCTTGGGCGCGCGCAGTTGAAGCTCAGCCAATCGGTTTCCCGTGCAGAGATGAACTGCGAATCCGAAAGCAACGTGAGTACGTGCGCTGAGACTGTCAACCATCAGCTTGTTGCCGTCTTTGGAAACCGACTCATCTAGATCTCCTCTTTGCTTCCTAAGAGATACTGCTAGAGCATCGTCGATTGGCTCAAGTATTTTGTAGGGCTTATGAGGGAGGGAAAAGCTGAAATGACCACTAAAGAGAAGTCTTAAATAACGCTTATAGATAAGACGGGTTATTCGCTAAAGTGGTCACGGTAAGTGTACAGGACTCGGCGTTTAAGTTCCATATAACTCGATTGAATTCTTGTCCGATTTTTAATTATCTTGCTTACTTTGGGGATTTTATTTGGTCAATTGGAAGGAGACTGTCCAACCGAGCACTCAGTTAGACAGCCACTAAAAGTTCGCAAGGAAAGAGAAACCAATTGGCCGGTTTCTCCTCAGATTTTCTAAGCTTTCGCCATGTTTATGATTTTGCGCTGGGTGAATTCCTCAAGGCCTTCCTCGCCTAGTTCAGTGCCCAGTCCTGACTGTTTTGAACCTCCAAACGGTATAGTGGGATCCAGTTCCAAATGTTTGTTAATCCAAACTGTTCCTGCATCCATTTGTTCCGCCAAGGCATAAGCCTTGTCTAGATCTGCGGACCAGATTGATCCTCCCAAGCCCCAGTTAGTCGCGTTCGCTCGCTCGACCGCATCTTGTTCATCGGAAAAGCTCATCACGGGAAGGACTGGTCCGAATTGTTCTTCGTCGACCAAGCGTGAACCTTCCTTGATGTCACGAACTATTGTCGGTCTGATGAAATAACCCGGTTCATCTGGAACATCTCCGCCCGCAATAATATTACCGTCTTTTTTGGCTTCTTCGATCAGTTCTTTAACGCGCTCATACTGCATTTTATTGTTGAGAGGTCCTAGTTTCGTACCCTGTTCTAGGCCATTTCCGATAGATGTTTCATCTGCGATAGTCGCTAGTTCAGAACACATATCGTCATAAATGTCCTCATGAACGTAAAGCCGTTTCATCGCGATACATACCTGGCCGGTATTCTGGAAAGCGCTATCAAATAGCTTGGGCGCCGCTTCTTTGGGGTCTACATCCTTCAGTACGATGCCCGCGTCGTTACCGCCGAGTTCTAAAGTGATCCTTTTCAATAGGCCTGCTGCGCCGGCCATGACCTTNGCNCCAGTTGCTGTGGAGCCGGTGAAGGAAACTTTTCTGATATCAGGATGNGCNGTCAAAGCCGCTCCNAAGTCGTTCGCGTCGGTAATAAAATTAACTACGCCAGCTGGCACAATATCTTNTATGAGCTCGGCAAACCTTAAAGAGCTCAGCGGTGTGGTCGGTGCAGGTTTAAGTACNATGGTGTTACCTGCGATCAGTGCTGGTGGTAATTTAAATGCCATCAGCATTAAAGGGAAATTCCAAGGAACTATCGCGCCGACGACACCAAGCGGGTTTCGGTGTGCTTCGACTTTTCTGCCTTCGCTGTCTTCGAGAACCTCGATAGGTAGATCCAATGACGTAAAGTATCTGCAAAAGGCAGCCATCCCAAAGACTTCTGTAGTTGCGGCCTCAAGTGGTTTGCCTTGCTCCTCAGTAAGAAGTTGGGCCAGCTCAGTGGAGTTCGCTTCGATAATATCCGCGATTTTTAGGATGACGGCTTTCCGCTCATCGATAGAGGTTTTACTCCACGCTGGGAAGGCGGCTTTCGCTGCTGCCACTGCATCGTTTAACTGTGATTCCGAAGCACGAGGACAATCGGCAATTTTTTCTTCTGTGGCGGGGTTCACGACCTCCATGGTTTGGTCGCCGTTGGTCATTTCTCCGTTGATCAATAATTTATACTCTGTCATTGACTGTCTCCTTATAGCTCTAAAAATATCTGCCAAGTGCTCAAAACTGGTGAAACTTAGAAACCAGTATCGATATGGTGTACCCACCAGATCTTATGTGATTGTTCGCATACATCATAGTAACTATTTGTTAATAGCAATGATAATGATTATCATTGCTATTAAATATTTTTAATGTAGAAAGCAGGCATGTTGGAAATATTTAGAGCTTTATCATCGACGGCGCTCGGTTTGGCCATCATATCTATACCGGCAGCTCTTTGGGCTTCGGACTCTAATGAAACCGCGGATCGCTATGAGTTATTTGCATACATTTTGATTATGTCGGGAGTTTTGCTGGCTACGATCGCCGTGGCGATAGAGCTAAAAAATAAGGACACCTCGTGAATTTCGTATCACTACTGCTTTTCGTTAACTAAACCCTTTTGAATCGGAGGAAATTATGTTTGAACTGAAGATCGCTCATGCCCATTGTGACATACCTTGCAAGATCTACGACCCCATTGTTAGCCTGGTCGCTGGTCTTAGTGTTGTTAGGCTGACTGATATCCTTCTGGAACTTGAAAATATTGATTCGATGTCAGGCCAAGCCCAACTCGCTCGGATTGTCGCACAGAAAGAGATTGAGGCTCAAAAAGTAAAAGACGAGGTCAATATTATATGGGGCGATTACTTCAAAGAACCCCAGATCAATGATTACCCTGAGGTCCACAATATAGTACACGGTATTATGCGGTTGGGGTCCCAGTGCAAGCAGGAAGTTTCCAAAGACGCGGCAGAAGCGCTGGTCAACGCGTTAAACGGTTTTGCAGATATTTTTTGGAAAACCAAGGGAGTAGAAACGCAGCGAGTCGTTGCGCCTTATCCCCCAGCCTTACCAGTTATCGTCCCCATCCTAGAAAGTGCTTAACTTTTTTAGGATATCGGGCAATAGCATGTTGCCCGCTTTGAGTAGTGGCGACCTGATTGCCACAAAAAAGTGTAGGCGCCTAAAAATTGGCGACGTAGTCGTTGTCAGCGTCGAAGGTTATGACTATGTGGTTAAGCGTATTGCGGCATTATCAGATCATTCTCTGGTCTTAAAAGGGGATAACCCGAGAACAGAGTCTTCTATTTGCGGTATTCCACAATCAAAAGAGAAAGTAGTTGGAAAGTTGATATTTCGATTACCTTTGACTCGAATAATGTGTCTTAAAGCAGCAGGTATTTTTTTCGTTAGGAGATTGAATAAATGGAAAATGGGTTTGCCATATTCGGCATAAGACTGAGCGTAATTACCGTAGCCTATGGTACTTTTTTACTCCTGTGGGGAGTCTTGGTTTCACTTTTTACTGACTCTCATTCGATAACATCTTGGATTCCCTCTTTTATCGGTATCCCCATTTTACTTGGAGGTACGATGAGTTTGGTTAAGCCTGAGCAGACGAAATTATGGATGCATGTGGCAATGGTGTTTGGCGTAATCACTTTCATTGGTGGCTTGGATTTTCTTAGAGGATTGGGTAACGATGGCGGGCCCTTTTCAAATATAGCGGCAGGAACCTCAAAGCTGATGTTGTTGGTGACCGGTCTTGCATATTCTGGCGCCTGTTTGGCGTCTTTCATTCAGGTTCGTAGGAATAGACAAGCGAAAGAGTGATCATACTAAAGCTAAAGGGTATCCAATTTGGTTGGCAAGCATGTTCCACAGAAGGCGTTATATTAAGAGAGGGACTTCTTGTTTAGCGAAGAGCTGAAATATCAGCTCGATGCAATGTTGGAGACCTACAATGATAACCATTCTGATGCGATCGATCTGATTTGTGAGCATCACCTGGGTGTTTTAGGGGCAAGAGACTCTCGCATATCCAGTATCAATGAAGAGGGTATACATTTATCGACAAGCGATGGTGGTTCAACGCTAGAAAGAACCCTTGAATTTCTTGAAATGCCTAATACAAATGAAGAGGTCGTTGGGGTGCTTTTAGCGTCCTTGTCTGATGCGCGTTCAAAGGCTCCCTCGAATGTGCCAAAAACCAAGATAGAGCTCGAATTTGAGAAAACTCGAAGGCTGAAAACCTATTTCACGGAAGTCTTTGAGAGAAGGGATGTCTCCTCAAATATCTTGGAACTTAAGTTTAAAGGGGGTTTGGGAGAACTGCCCAATTTGGGAAACGATGCTTTTTTGTATTTTATAGTCGATAGCTCTGGAGAAACCGATGACTTTCCGCCGGGCTTTTCGATGGAAACCTTTAGGCGGTCTGGCACTAAAGGGCTAAGAAGGCATTATTCGGGTGCCTATTACACCATAAGGGAATATGGAGAAGACGCGATAGATGTGTGGTTTGTGCGGCATGCAGACGCAGGGCCCTTATCCCAATGGGCAGAGAATGTTTCTGTTGGTGGTAAGGCAGCTATATGGGGGCCGAGAACATCCTTTAAGCCACCCCAAAACACCAATAGGTATCTTTTTATAGCAGATGAAACGGCTCAACCGGCAGTTTTATCGTCGATCGAAAACCTCCCGGATCAATGCGAGTATGCATGTCTGTTTGAGACCCATGATGACTCTTCTAGTTTTGAGTTGGGTGATAAGTCCGATTTTGTTGAATGGATTTACCGAAAACAAGAAAAGGCTGGCGAGGGAACTGGATTGATCAAAAAAATTAGTGAGCTAAAGCTAGACACCGAAAATTTATATATTTTTGGAGCGGGAGAAACGAGGCAGATGTCTGCGATAAGAAGGCAGTTGATGAGTTCTCAAAATCTTTCCTCGGATCAGATCACGATGGTCGGCTACTGGAGTCGGTCTAGCCTGTAGGGAATGACAAGCAGGGTTATATAAAAGAGCTTTAGGAAGGTTCTCGAGGGATATTATGAAGAAGAGATTAAGTAATCTAATAGGGTGGTTTGTCTATGGTTGGGTAGGGGTCATCCTAGTAACAGATGTCTTGAGATGGGTTTTGTGGAACACCGTCGGATTACCATTACACCTGGTTGTTCGAGAAGACACGTTATTGTCATTGCTTTCTTTGGGTATAGGGCTGATCGGCAACAATACCTTTAAAGAATTTTTTCCTGTCGTGGTTTCGGTCTGGGTTGTGTGTGGGTTGATAAACTACGTTTTAGTGGGCAGGGCTCGATTTTTTCCTTGGAGGAAAGTTGACCAATAGGTTGGCTGGCATCAGGTGAGAAGTGCATAGCACTGGCTCTACTAAGTCACTAGTTTGAATTACTCATGCCTAGATTGGGTGGGTCCCCGATTTATTGAGATTCAGTTCTTTAGTAAAGCGACGATCGCTTTGGCGATTTCAGCCTTACCGTAGGGGTCCATGCCGCTGCCCGCGACATGCCCCAGTTTGGAGTCGATGATTCGAAGCTCCGCATTCGGCATGTGATTTACCTCGTATTCGCTGTCGGCTACTCGAAAATAAAGGTCTGTCTTTCCGGGCATGACGATCGCGCGAGCTGTTATTGATCGCAGAGCCTTTTCAAATTCACCATTGAATCGATCGTTAACGGATATGTCTGCAGACTGCCACGTCGCCAGCATGCCCAACAGATCATTCGCCTCTCGGCGATAAAAATAATCTTTCATGAACCCGATGACGTCCTCAGCTTGGGCCATACCCAGATTTTTAAATAGCTCTTCTCTAAAGAAGTCTTGAGAAAACACCCACCCTCCGTAGACCGTTGCGAAGGCTTGCATTCCTGTTTCGGGTCGAGACTCGTAGTCGCCGTCTTTAAATTCAGGGTCTGCGAGAAGCGCTGATTTCGCGCCCTCCAAGAAAAGCCAATTGTGTTTGGATACCCGAGCAGCCCCGCAGATGGGAAGAATCGCATCGACCATGTCTGAATGCTGTGTCCCCCATTCAAAAGTTTGTAGCCCCCCCATACTGAAGCCCATGACTAATTTTAAATGCTTGATGCCCAGGCCTTGAGTGATCAGTTGATGTTGGGCCCTGACATTGTCGTTGATCGTGATCAAGGGGAATCTAGGGCCGTCAAAGGGAGCAGGGGTGTTGCTCGGTGAAGAGGACTCAGAATTCGATAGCATGTTGACAACGATGACGCAGTACTCTGACAGATCAAGTTGATCAGATTGGGTAAATAGATCTTCCGCATCTACGTGGGTTGCCGAATAGGACGTAACAACCAGTATGGCGTTATCACGGTTCTCATTAAGATCTCCGTGTATCGCGTAAACCAGATTGAGATCAAGTGAGACGCCATTCTGGGTTCGGAAATTTTTGATTTGATAATCGTTAAGTTGCATTTAAATCCCTCTACTTTGCGTTGTTTTTTTTTCTAGTGGTCAACGAGTTTCTGGCTTTGCTGGATTAATCCAAATGTGCCTTAAGGAAGTCTGATATTTCCTGGTAGGTCTGTCTTGATTCAGGTGAGGCGAGATCAAATAGATAGCCGGCGTGCGACAGCCCTTCGAACACTAATAAATCTGCTGTTCCGCCGCTGGCTCTGATTTTTTGGTGAGTGCGAGCCGTATCGCTCAGGAACATGTCCCTCGTGCCCGTGACTAAAATGGTGGGAGGGAAATTGATGAAGTCCCCATAAACGGGTGAAAGTAGCGGAGACTTTAGATCCTGATCGTTCGCATAAAGCAAAGCCGCGCCTTCGAGAGTTCCGTGGTAGGTGACCAGCACCCGGTCTAGCCCTTCATTGGTGAACATTGTATCCCCGGTCTTTGTGAGATCTGCCCAGGGGGTTCCTGCATAGATCGCTCCCGTAACCGGTAGACCGAGTGATTTGAGTTGATGGGTCGTTGCCAAGGCGAGGCCGCCTCCAGCCGACGTGCCGCCCAGTGCGATCGCGCTAGGTTTGTATTCTTTCAGTATTTCCCGGTACACCCGAACCGTATCGTCTATCGCCTGAGGAAAAGGGTAATCTGGAGGCATCCGATAATCGATCGATAATGCGGTTATACCAGAAGAATTTGCGATTATGGCGGCCTCGGAGACACTCGCATCACCGCCTCCGAAGACATAAGCGCCCCCATGTACATAGAGCATTATATGATCTTTGTGAGCCTCTGCTATTTTGTTTGGGGTGATCCAATAAACTTTAATCCCATCGATGAGGTCTTTTTTAATCCTGACATCCATCATTTTCTCGACTTGTTTCAGCGGCACATTTCTTGTTTTGGCGCGCGCTGCTATCAGCTGATTCCAGTCTTCTAGGCTAGTAGGGGATTGGCTCTTTCGGAGTGCTACGTCTGGTTGGTCAATCGAAATAAGTGAATTTTGAAGTGACTCACTAGCCCCTGCTGGTATAGGAATCATCTTGGAAGCGAGGCCCCAGCCTTCAGACTCGCTCGCCGTGGCGCTGTTCATGAGGCTTGAGGTTAAGGCTAGCAAAATAACGATTAAACGGTTCATCGATTTCTCATTGTTTATATTGGTGGTCGATGGTTGCACATTAAATAGGAAAGGCAAGGCTTCTTGTTTTTAGGTATCTCTCTAAATGCCATGGGGAAGATATCTATGCGGTCATCTGGTAGAAAAAATCTTTTGAGTATTTTTGATGCACAATAATTTTTGTTGCACCGATAAGGGTCAAATATTACGCATAAATAATCCAATTCATTTAAAAATCGTGGATTAGGCTGTTTGAAAAAATTGGCATGAAGATTGCTTTTAATATTAGTGTGGTCGCGGCAGGGTTTTTCATACCTCCCTTCTCTCCCCGCTACTCTGGATGACTCTTCCGTGACCACACCAAAACCCTTTTGTAAGGCGATTATTGATTTGGATATTTCCCGCGGTTTTTGTTTATGGTAATTCGGATATGGAGATAGATGGTTTTTCTGAAAACTGCTGCACCAGGTTTTTGAAATAAGTTAAAAAGCAAAAATTAAACAAAAAATTAAAGGAAACGTGAAAGTGCGAATGAGAAAACCTCCGGTTGGACCGCAAGATCAGGAACACACTTTTTTGTTTGCGATCGAGCCGTCGAGTTAGGAATGTTCTTTTATTGCTAATCCAAGAGAATGTTATTCAGGTCATGAAGGCTATTAGCACATCATTGCCGATCTGTAAAAATCAACGCCCGTCGGTCTGCGCGCTTAATGTTATTTCTGAGCCTTCGAGTTTTAGATCCTTGTCCAATCGCTTTATTTTCTGAGCAATATTATTGACTGCGCCACCTTCCAGTCGACGTTTAAGCAAGTGCGCGACCATAACTCCAAGACACGCGACTAAGGCGAGTATCATGAATAGGTAATGGTATCCGGCTATCCCTTCGCTGTTGTCGAGTATCAGACCCCATAACAGATAAGCAAATGTAGAAGGTAAATAAATAACGAAAGCGGCGACCGCGATTACCGAACCCGAGAAGCGCGGAGGCAATCCCATCTCCCCAAAAGGCGCGAAGTAGAGGGCTCGCATAAAGAAAAAGAGGAATGCTAGGCCGAGCATCGTGACCATAGCCAACCAGGCAGCGCTGTCCGGAGACAATAATAACATAGCGCCACACAGCAGGATTACACCGAAAAGCCCTGCGCGGATGCCGCCGGCCGCACCGCCAAATAATTTTTCTGCGATAAAACCGGACGGGAGCGCTACAGCTATTCGGCCACCAGAAGTAGAGAGAATACCAAATATCGAAATTGCTATAACGGGTAGGGCGTGGAGCTCATCTAGATAAGTTAGAAAAAAAGGTAGAGACGTGTAGGCCATATAAACGGCGAAGCCGGCGGCCCCTGCGAGCCATACCTCCGGGAGCCTGAGCGTGACTTTCATTCCTTCTAGCACCTCTCGGCTGGCCATCTTGTTGTCCTCTCCAGACTTAAGCAGCGTCTCTTTTGGTAGCCTAAACCAGGAAATGATACCTAAAATAACCATGATTCCAGCATTGACCATAAATGCTAATTCCAGTCCAAGAACTTGATAGCCCAAAGCCGTATACAAACCCACTGCCAGCGTGTTTTGAAAAAGTTCTACGCCACCTCGACCGCCCTCCAGAAGGCCAAATATCTTGCTTTGATTACTATCTGATGTTGATTTTCGTACGGCCGACAAGATGGCAGGCCAAAAAGCGCCCTCGCACCACAAGGAGAGCATCACGAATAAGAAACACAGAGTGGCGAAATCCGTGGTTTTGCCGAGAAAGAAAGTTGTGAGCCCCCCTAAGACCATATTTACCGATACCAGCATTCGTGAGGGGAATCTGTCCTGAGCCCATGAGAGGCCAAGGTAAAAGATGTTGTGGACGATCCCGTAGATCGACATGAGCAGCCCGAACTGAGTCTTTGAGATTTGCCAGAGATCCAGCATCTGAGGCAGCAATGCGCCTCTCATTGCAAGCACAGAGAATGCAAATTGAGAACAAAGTACTAACAAGAGAAAGTTGACGAAGACTTTCTTTGAAGAAAAAAGTGGCAGACCGTCTCGGCCTAATAATAATTGCATGGTTTTATTTAACGCCGAATCTTTACCGGAGCCTTTGTTTACATTTCACTTTAGGAGATAGCTTGAACGTCTACGTTTTCGCCAAGTCTTTTAGCGCGTTCTAATCTTGTACTTTCGTCTTGCCCTAGGTGCCTTTGTGCAAGATATAAAAATATCAAAGCAGGAATAAAGGTTAGCATAGAAACCAAAATGGCCATTCGCAGGGAGTCGGAGTCGTTCATTCCGGTTGAGAGAAAGAAGTCTGACAGTTCTCCCATAACATAAGGGCCCAAGGCCAATCCAATAAAGGTATTCAATAATATATAAAAAGCGCCTGCGACTGCTCTCATTCGGGGCATCACCAAGTCGCTCGCCGTGCTAGGAGGCACGCCGCCCCCGCAGGCCGCGGGAATTGTAACGAAAAAATTGAGCCAGAAGGCGGCTGCTAAGCTTTGACTGTAGAGCAGCGCAAAGAGTAGTGGGATGGTCCCGAGAATGGATATATATCCGATAACGAGACGCCCCCAGGCAAACTTGGATTTCAAGTAGTCAGCAAGGATCCCACCTAGTGTAATCCCCAAAAAACCACCCGCCGCAGAACCTAGCCCAATGTAAAGACCGATTTCTGCTGGCGACACATCGTATACTCGAAGTAAGTACGGCGGCACCCAAAAGCCGGCGCCGTAGCCCACAAAGGCGGTCGTTGGAAAGGCTAGCATGGTGTATAGGAATGCTTTCGAGTGAAACATCATGCTATAGGTAACAGGATCTTTTACTTTGAGAGATTGCGTCCACGAAATAGTCACATAAGCGCCGATACCGGTCGCAACCCACTGTGCGATGCTGCCTGTTAGAACGATCAACGAATAGGCTAGCAGGGCGATCCCTGCGGCGGCTATAAAGTTGAATCGAAGTTCTTTAGGTTTACCAATTAATGGTTTTAGGTTGAACGGAGGTATGACTGCGAGTAATTCCTCGCCGAGCAGTCTAAACGGGGCAGGATGCTTTTTGGTGACAATACCTTCGGTTACTCCTCTCTCTGGTTCTTTTAGGGTTCTGACCCAAAGCGCCATCAGTAAGCCAGGAATGCCGACCGCCATAAATGCGGCTTGCCAGCCCTTTAACCCAAAAGGTGCATTAACAGGGTACGTGGTGGCCCACCAATCCAGGATGTAACCGCCAAGGAAAATCCCGATTCCTGCGCCAATGTAAACTCCTGCCGCGTAGATTGCGATCACGGTAGCCCGCATATGAGGTGGGTAGTAGTCTCCGAGCATAGAATAGGCTGAGGGTGAGGCACTGGCCTCGCCAATTCCCACGCCTATACGACAAGCCGCCAGTACCCCGAAAGATCTCGCAAGGCCCGAAGCGGCGGTCATCAAGCTCCAAAAACCAAGCCCTATCGAGATGAGGCTTTTTCGAGTCCAGACATCGGCGAAGCGCGCAAGCGGTATACCAAAAACAGCATAGAAAACCGCGAAGACAGTCCCGTATAAAAAGCCCATTTCTGCATCTGAGATGCCTAGATCTGCCTTTATGTCCTGAGCGAGAATCGAGAGTATGTTGCGATCGATAAAGTTGAATATGTACACGATCATCAGCACGATGAGCACATAGTGAGAGTACCATCCACCGCCCGAGCTAGGGCCGTTGCTTGTTTTGTCGGTCACCGTCTTCTCCCCGCCGCTCTCCGTTCGCTTTCACCTTACCACGAACTGTTGCAAAGGGTTGCTAAGAGCTCGACCTTTACAGTCGCCGGATTTGGTTTGAGAGATCACAGTCTAGTGTATATTGTGTACTCGCTTTTTTATGTTTGTCAGATCGAGTATTTGTTACTAGGAGATCAGAAAGATTGGTAATCCTGAATAAATTTCTGTTGGCCACTTATAGAGGTCTCCGGAATTACTTTAATTTTCGAGGACGCGCGTCGAAAGAAGATTTCTGGTTTTTTGTGCTTTTTTTCGTAGTCGCCTATTTATTTGTGTGGTCGATCGATCACTTTTTTCTATTGCCAGTCGTGAATTTGAAAGACTTGCCATTTGGTCATTTATTACCTGGAGGTTATGTTGATCAAGAGGTTGGCTTGTTGGTGCTCGCATATAGGCCGGTCATGGCCGTCCCAACAATGTCTGCCACAGTCAGACGGCTTAGAGATACAGGTCGAAGTGGCTGGTGGTCTTTGCTCTGGGTTTTCCCCGTACCTGTCCTGGGTTGGTTTTGGTTGATTCCTTGGCTGGCCGGCAGCTCTTCGGATTCTCGGTAGTCTTCTCAAGCATAATCTGAGCGATTTTTTAGCTTAATTCATAGTATGAATTGGCTGGAATTAAAGCGCTAAAAGTCTATTTATCGGCTTTCTCTTCATCAGTGCATGGTT
>NZHT01000083.1 GCA_002691385.1 Flammeovirgaceae bacterium
TGCCTGTCAATGTATCAGGTTTATTGATTACAAAGCGAACAGCCAATTCACCTGTCATGAAATTAATGCCAGCCGCAAAGTCTGCTGTCCCATCATCATATGCAAAATGGTCATTTAGTTGATAATACTGCCGCAGGGTGTCATTGGCACGTAAATTTATATGTGAAAAAAGGGTATCACCTTCTCTAGTGATTTGTTCATACAAAAACTTATCCCCTGTATTGTACGTAAAAGTGGATTCAATCACTGCTGAATCATTTTCAATATTGACTAATGATACTTCCATACCCAATCCTTCTACTTTTCTTCCAGTCTCATATGCAGATAATCTAAACAAGGCCACACTTCCAGTTGTAATTGTATTTCCATTGGTTTGATTGGTTAGGCTATGGACATATTCCAAGGGACTAGGGAGTCCATAGAGGTTATTGGCTAAAGTATGTTGAGTTGCGATATATTTAATAGGAGCTGCTAGGTATTGTGTCAGTGGGATTTCATAATAAGGACTGAAGAGTAAGCTGGGTGCTGCAGAAAGTGTGCGATCTTGATGACTGAAGTCATCTAAATCTCTGTTTTCGTTGAGGTAGATATAGTCAAGGTTCCAAGTATCGTAAATACCATTGAGACTGCTGAAAGATTGAAATTTCACTTTAAAAGAAGGGTGATAAAACTCACTACCTAATACAGGAATTATTATTTGCTCGAAGCTCGGTAGGCTATCTTCATCAAGATTTAATTGATCTAAACCACCTACAAGAGAAAAAAGTGTCTCATCTTCTGGATAAAGATCCTGTAGGATCCAAGTACTGTCGATGCTCCAAAACATGACGGTCAAGGAGTCCTCTAATTCTGGTATTTCACCTCTGCCCAAGAGTTGCCAATAAAAACTTAACAGTACCTTAGATCTTTTTGATGGAGCTATCTGGCTCAGATCAATAGGGTGAGTGATTAAGCTGTCACCTGCACCATTGAAAAGGTTGTTCAAGGCATAAGGATTGCCATTTCTATTGGTGCCGTCAAAGGTGGCTACATACTGAGAGGGGGGATGGATGCCTATGTTATTGTTTACAAAAACATTACTACCGCTTTCCCACAAAAGAGAGTCAGGAGCATTTTGAGATAGTGAAAAATCATCCCAAAAGGGTAAATTCAAGGAATGTAAAACTAGATTTGTTCTACCGTTGGAACTTTGCTCATTTATATTTTTTAGTGGCCTTAGCTGAATTTGAGCGTATAACGAAAATTGAAGTATAAAAGTTAACCAAACTAAAATGTAGGGCATCATTTTTGTGTTCTTAAAGATCATGATTTACTGAATCAGGATGATAGATCCATAAATTTACAGATTCTTTAATGACCATGGGTTCACCCGGGGCTGGGTACTGATTCACAACCTGGCCTACCTCAACAGGAATTTTTAAAGTATCTGTAATCTCAAAGTCATCCACAGATATCAAAACTGCAGTATCTATGTTATGGAATACAATATTTCCTAATTTTAATGCTGAACCGGTAATGGTAACTTGTGCAACATCGGCATCTAAACCAATGAGATAAGGAGATTCGAGATTTGAATTGCCATATCCATCACCAATTGTTAAGTCAATTACTGATCCTTTGGGTATTTTTGTACCTGGAATGATTTCTTCTCCATTCATCTTTTGAATCAATACCGCATTAAAGGCCAAATCGGCTACATATTTGGTTTTTCCAAATTTAAGGTCATAGTTGTTCAATATCATTAGGGCATTTTTCAAAGAACCGTTGGTTAAATCAGGCATTTTTACCACTGGGGGAGTCATTGAATTTAACGTGAGGTAAATTTTTCTGAATTCTTTGACCTGAGCATATGGCATAGGAAATTGCTTTAAAACGGTCAATGGGGGAATTTTTGAGGAATAACCAGAATCTTCACTGATCTCATATCGAAGATTTCTGAGCGACAAATAATAGTCAAGTTCGTCTACGTGAATCCCAGTTATATCTGGAACGGTAAGTGTTTCACTATGATTTGTAGAGATAGGTAGATAAATATAGAAAAATATGGAAATGGCCAAAATACCAGTTAAAGTTAAAAATAATATCTGTTTTAGCAGCTGAAAAATCGAATTAGGCACCATAATACTTTTAAGGAAACGGAATATTTTGTGCAACATCTTATTATCTATTGGGGCTTTTTAAATCGGTGATGTATTGCTGCTCTTGCTTCCAACGCACTTCGCTGATCTCAATGATTTTAGAGATAAGTTTTCGGGGAGAAATACCCATGTTTTCCCAAAGATTCGGAAACATACTGTCATCGGTAAATCCTGGGATGGTATTGATTTCATTGATAAAAATCTCATTTTCTGGAGTCAGAAAAACATCAACACGGGCAAAGTCATTACATTTTACTGTTAAAAAAGCCTTTTCACAAAGGGCTTTTATTTGTTGATGTACCGCGGTAGGAATTTGGGCAGGAATTTCAACTCTAATAGCTGACTTATCTTGGTATTTTGCGTCATAAGTATAGAAATCATAATTTTTTAGTAGAATAATTTCACCTGAAAGGGTAGATGAAAGTGGTTCATTTCCTAAGATTCCACATTCAAGCTCCCTACAATTCACAAAAGATTCTATCAGAATTTCATGTCCATATTTAAAACTTTCTGCGAGGGCATCATCAAATTCTTCCGAGGTATTTACCTTCGATATTCCAACACTAGAGCCTAAATTTGCGGCTTTTACAATAAACGGTATTCCCAGTTTTTTTTTGACTTTTGCGAAAGAGATCTTTTCACCTTTGGTAAAGCTCATGTAGGGAACTACCGGAATTCCGGCATGCTCTAAAAGTTTTTTTGATATAATTTTATCCATTGACAGCGCCGAACCCAAGACGTTTGAGCCGATTAGGATGACATTTATACATTTAATCAGACCTTGAACACTACCATCTTCCCCATCTGTTCCATGAAGTATGGGAAATACAATTTGAATGGCAATAGACGCACTAGAGGACTTGATTTCAAAACGAGGATTGATGGGAGATAAAGACAGAGAAATTTCATTTCCTGTTTCAATATTTTGCTTAGGATGATCAAGTAAAAACCAACTTCCTTTTTTGGATATGCCAATCACGGAAACATTAAAATATGTTAGATCTATATATTTAACCACATTGATGGCAGAACGCACAGAGATTTCATGTTCAACCGAACGACCACCGAAGAGAATGATTAAATTTTTCTTAGACATAGTTTAGCAAAAATAGACGTTAGGCTTGGATATGAAAACTTTAACATCAAGAATCCTTCAATTCTTAAATATAACCTTTTCAATAAAACGTTCATTGGCTCCTGTAATTATGAGGAAAAATAGGCCAGATAGGTCTTGAATCTCTAATTGTACCGTTTCATTGAGTAATTGAGTGTATTCCAGTTGTCGATGTGTTTGACCTGAAATATCAACAAGCTGAATAATGACATCTTGTTTCTTGGGCAAATTAAAGCTGACATTGAGATAGTCTGAAACTGGATTGGGATAAAAACTGACCCAAGTGTCAAACTGTGGACGTTTGGAATTACCTGTATTTATGAATTCAATATTGTCTAAGAATAAGTTATTGCCATTGCCGTTGGTAAAAACAAAAGCGATGCGCAGTGATTCCTCAACTAAAAAATCATTAAGCTCAATGAATACATTCTGCCAAATCGAATTTGCTTCGATTAGGAAGCTCTCATTAGAGATAATATTACTTAGCTGTTCGCTGTTTTTATCAAAAAGCACATAATTAAAATGTTCTCCACAGTCTGTCGATATGATTACTCTAAGCCGATCATTTTTATTTAATATTCTCTGATAAGCAAAATCGAATTGAAGACTCAAACTATCTAAATAACCTGAAAATAATAATGGACTGATCAACCAACTTTCATTTCCCATATCTGTATTTTCATAACCTTTGGCCATTAAAAAGTTATTATTTTGAAAACTCGAGATTTCCCATTTGGGATTATCTTCCTTATTAGTAATGATCCAATCATCAGTTTCTTCAAAATCCAATTTGATAGGTAAGTCTACCTCAAGATCGTTGATCGTAGTAGACCATTGAAGGGTGTCATTGTGACGGTATTCATCTGTGGGCCCATTTGGGGTTGATACCCAAACTTTAAAGTTTGACAGGCCTGTATCTAATACCTCAACAATCAGGTCATATGAGATAGACCGACCTGGCTCTATTGAGTTATTTATAACTTTAGAAATCTCAAGAATATTATTTATTGAAACATTAAGGCTAACATCTTTGCGTATTTTATTACCTTTATTCTCAAGGATAAGGTTGAACATTTGTTCATTCTTACAGGTAACTAGGGCGACTTCATTTTGAATATCTAGATGGAGATTGTAATCAAAATCAGCAAGATCAACTATCTTGATGTTGTCCAAATATAATTGTGAAGCAGTGCTAGATTGAGCAATAAAAGCAAATTGAACATTGGTTTCTTCTTTGAAATCCATTAAATTNATNGTCATATTTTTCCATTCTGAAGTATCTTTTGGGGCAAAGAATGAGGAACTTGTNGAACTTACAGAAGCCAGATTTGCTCCATACAATTCAACTAGATAATGTTCTGAAAAAAAGTTTTGACCACAATCATAAGANACTGCAACGATAAGACCGTCTTGTTGATAATCTAACCCTGTACTTTGATATGCGTAGTTGAATGAAATTTGCGGGATGGCGTAATTACTCAAATTAAAATTAGGCGTGAATAGATAATCAAATAATCCTAATGCAGTGGTGTCATCTGTAAAATCGATTGATAGTACTTTATTTAGGAGATCATTTGTACTCAAAAGAATAGTATCCCACTGGCTCGTTTGATCTTGCTCTAGTGTAGCTTCAAAATCAATATCTCCTTCAAAATCCATAATAAAAGGTAAAGTTGCTGTTTCATAGTTTGGAAGAGGTGCGCTCAATGTATTATTTTTCAAATTACCATCTTCAGTTTGGTTAACCAAGCCTATTTCAAAGCTTAACACTGGATCTATGACATCATCTAGGTTGATCGATTGGAAGTTAATGGTGTCGATTTGTAGAGGTTCATAGTACTCAGTTATATCAATAGTTTCAATCAATACGTCGTTTAATAAAAACGAGATGACAAAATTTTCAATTACGTTTGTTCCGTAATTTCGCACTTCAACTTTTGGTAAAAGAAGGCTGTTACAATTGCTTAAGCGGGTTGCGTTGAATGTCTTTATGCCTAGATCATTGAGAGCTACGATGGGATCATCCAAAGCGGGTGATTGTATCAGAGTATTGCGACGTGGACTATTATTTAAAATAATATGCATTCTTTCTTTTTGATTTTGAGTGAAAATATTCATACAAGCATCTTCAGTATAATTCATGTAATTAGAATACATATCAGGTGTTTCACAAGTGACTACAGTATCAGAAGGGCATTCTCCGCTGTAAGAAGCAGATTGTAACGGAGTATCACTGCAATAATCATCAGTAGCACAATTTTGTTGACTCCCCCAGAGATGTCTCAAACCAAAATAATGTCCGACTTCATGGGTAAGAGTTCTGCCATAGCTATTAAAACTACCAGTATTTTCATTTACTCCGAGCCATTGATAATCAACGGCCACACCGTCTAATAATCTATTATTATTGATTTCTATGTTACCTTCCAAATCTGAAAAAGGGAAACTTGCCCAACCTAGATAGTTTTCTAAGTTTGCGATATAGATATTAAGATAGTTTTCTGCAGGCCAATAATTTTCTGCATACAAGATGTTTTCTTCAGAAATCTTATACATGTTTTGAGTCCCTTTTTGTCTTGTGATCCCTTGAGTTGGTAGACCTTCACTGTCTTGCTTGGCCAGAACAAAACTTATTTCAGTATCTGCTGCTACATTTATAAATTCCAATGGCGTGAGTATTTGATCATTATTTTTCCTTCTGAAATCTTCATTTAATATGGACAATTGCTCTATGATCTTCTCATCGGAGAGATTGGAACCTATTCCTAGATTCTCTCCACGGTGAATGATGTGGAAGACTACAGGTATTTTTAGAATTTCTTTGGTTTTTCTTGGACTATCAAATTGGGTTTGTGCATTTTTTTGATTATTTGAAAGCCATTCCTCGAACTGTTTTGTCGTTTCTTTATGAGTGTGATAACTTTCTAATCCACACCTAATCTGACTCAATCCGTCAAAGACTGAAAAAAGAATTGCTATGAAAAACAGCCTCCTTGATGGCATGCACATTAATTTGTAGATCAAATATCAAATGAAGATCATGACTCATGCATCAGGTTCAGTGCTTCTACATACATGATTTCGGGAGCCACGCGTTTAATTGCTTCTTCAACACCTGCTTTGAGGGTCATGGTAGACATTGGGCAGGTACCACAATTTCCCAAAAGCTCGAGTATTACCTTATTATTTTTTATATCTATTACCCTTACGTCACCACCATCAGCTTCTAAATAAGGTCTGATACTGGTCAATGCTAACTCTATTCTTTCTTTTAAGTCTGAACTCATTATTTCTTAAACTGTAACTTCAACCACTTGTGTCTTATTACCTTTAGCATTTCTAATGGCCACTTGCCTTGCCAATGCCGCTGCGAGCTCTTTATAAGCTTCTGCAGTAATTCCTTCAGTCATCACTGCGGGATATCCAATATCACCGCTTTCTCTTATGGACTGAACGATTGGAATTTGACCTAAAAGAGGCACATTGTTTTTTTTTGAAAACTTTGTTCCCCCTTCCTTTCCAAAGATAAAGTATTTGTTATTAGGTAACTCCTGCGGAGTGAAAAAAGCCATGTTTTCAACAATTCCTAATATTGGAACATTAATTTGAGGTTGATTGAACATTGCCAGACTTTTTTGCGCATCCTTGAGCGCCACTTTTTGTGGAGTGGTTATGATGATAACTCCGGTCACCGGTATTGTCTGAACCAAGGTTAAATGAATATCGCTGGTACCAGGAGGTAAGTCGATTAGGAGATAATCCAGATCATGCCATTTGGTATCGCTAATGAATTGTTTGAGGGCTGAACTGGCCATGGGTCCTCGCCATACAATGGCACCCTCCGCAGGCGTTAAAAAACCAATAGACATTAACTGTACCCCATACTGCTCAATAGGAATAATCATATTTCGCTCATTTTCCACTTTTATTGAGGGTTGTTCATTTTCACAATTGAACATTGTGGGGATACTGGGCCCAAAAATATCTGCATCAATGACACCCACCTTAGCACCTGTTTTTGTCAAGGCTACAGCCAAGTTAGCTGTAGTGGTAGATTTACCTACACCGCCTTTGCCCGAAGCCACCGCAATAATGTTTTTCACTTGAGGTAGTAGGGGACCTCTATCACTTATAGTTGTAACTTTTGAGGACATATTTATTGAAAAAGTAAAGCTTTTACCGAAGGCGTTTAAAAGTGATTTTTCACAATCTTTTCTAATTAATTCTTTCAAGGGACAGGCAGGTGTGGTTAGGACTACATCAAAAGAAACTCGTTTTGCTTCAATTATGATATTCTGTATCATCTTTAAAGTGACGAGATCTTGCTTTAAATCAGGATCTTCTACGTTGCTGAGAGCTTTGAGTATTGCTTTTTTTGTTATGACCATTTTATGAATCACATTTTAATGTGAGATCAATTTTATTTCAGTAATAATCCCTTATATTGGCGAATATAGGCACTTTTTTTAATTTTTTCAAAGCACTGATAGATAATTTATAGAACAAGCTTATAAACAAATTATCAAGTGAAAACTCTCTGATTTTTCCTCATTTTTTTTTCTGATCCTTCTTACTCTATGAAAGCAAAGTTAGCTATCTTCCATAATGAAGAAAAGACAAATCTATGATTGTGATTGAAATGCTCTTAAATTGCCGGACCATGAAGCTTATTTGGAGGTGCTAGTAAGAGAGATATTTCATGGAATATTCAGAAACCGATATCTCAATTAAATAAAAAGTAGTATAATTAATGATATTCATTTCTTAAATAGTAAAGACATTTAAAGTTTTTGGGCAAACTCTAGTTTGTGGCAATACTCAAAGATTATTTTTTCTAAATAATAGAATTGTTTTATGCAATCATACAGATATGATTTATTGCATTTATAACAGACCTTTTAAAGTTTAGTTTAGGACTTGCTTCCATCAAAAATCTATAAGTATTACTTTTGAAAAAGAATTACTTTATTCAATGATCAAATCCGCAATAATAGATGACATAAAAATGGCAATGGATATTGTCGAGGTGGTTGGTGATTTTGTAAATCTCAAGAAATCGGGTTCTAGTTTGAAAGCATTGAGTCCTTTTACATCCGAAAAAACACCTTCCTTCTATGTGGTTCCTTCCAAGGGCATATTTAAATGCTTTAGTTCAGGAAAAGGGGGGGATGCCATTACTTTTGTCATGGAAGTAGATGGGTTGAGTTACATTGAAGCGCTCAAATATTTGGCCGAAAAATATAATATTGCCATAGAAGAAGAGGTGCAAACAGATGAGATTCAAGAAGCACAAAATCTTCGCGAAAGCTTATTTATTGTATTGAAATATGCAACCGACTATTTTCAAGACTTATTGCATTCGCATAAGGAAGGTAAGTCTATTGGTTTAACTTATTTCAATGAACGCGGTTTTTCCGATGAGATCATTGAGTCTTTTAATTTGGGTTATAGCTTGAATGTTTGGGACCATTTCTATCAAGAAGGCATAAAAAAGGGATTTACAAAAGAAAATTTGGAGGCAGCTGGTTTGATTGTGAGCAAAGAAAAAAAAGTATATGATCGATTCAGAGGTCGGGTAATTTTTCCCATTCATAATGTCACAGGTAAAACCATTGCTTTTGGTGCGAGAATACTTGTATCAGACTCATCCAAAAATCACCCTAAATATTTAAATTCACCTGAATCTGAACTTTACAAAAAGAGTAGGGTATTGTATGGGTTGTTTCAATCTAAGCAACAGATAAGGCAAGAGGACAATTGCTATTTAGTGGAAGGCTATACCGATGTAATATCTATGCATCAGGCCGGTATAAAAAATGTGGTTTCTTCGTCAGGTACTGCCCTAACCGAAGATCAGGTAAAACTCATTAAAAGATATACTCAAAATGTGACTATACTTTATGATGGTGATGCGCCAGGTATACGTGCTTCATTTAGAGGTATAGATATTTTGTTGGAAGGAGGACTTAATGTGCGGGCAGTTACTTTTCCTGATGGAGAGGATCCAGATAGTTATAGTAATAAGTTGGGAGCCACTGCTTATGTTCATTTTTTAACCGAAGGAGTGGTTGATTTTATAAAATTTAAAACAGCGTTATTGATGGATGGCGTTAAAGGTGATCCGATTAAGAAAGCCGAAGTGGTCAGAGACATAGTAGAAAGTATCTCCAAAATAAATGACGCAATCAAGAGATCGGTTTATTTGAAAGAATGCAGTGATTTATTGCAAATCAGTGAGGAAATCTTGATCGCAGAACATAATAAAATTTTAATTACTAAGAAGCGGTCTAATCAAAAGGGATCTCAAGACTTAGAGGAGTCTGCATTGTTAATTCCCCTAGAATCAGAAGAAATTGAAGTTACTGATTATTCAATGATCATTGCATATCAAGAAAAAGAAAGTATCAGATTACTTTTAAACTATGGGGATGAGATCATTCAAAAGCTGGATGACAAGGAAACTACATTATGGGACTACTTTATAAGTGAGTCTGAAGATATTGAATTCACACATCCAATATATAATAAAATATTTACGGCTATGATTCAGCGTAATGATGAAAATTTACCCTTAAATATTGAATATTTTTTGTCTATTGAAGATTCGGAAATACACAAAACCATTATAGAATTGTGTGCTCCAAAATATGAAATCAGCAAATTTTGGAAAAAAAAATATCATATTGAAGTCCCCTTGGAAGAAGATTTGATAAAAGACCATACGTATTCTAATATCTTGCGCTTTAAGTTTAGGGTTATACAACATCTCATAGAAGTTCAAAATGAAAAATTAAAAACGGCTTTGGAAGGTGAAGTAGATAATTTATTAGAAGAAATTAGTGAGTTGAAGCATACTGAAATGGAAATTGCTAAGATTATAGGGAACGTAACGGTGAAATAATTGTTATTATTATTGAAAGTGTATGAAAAAAGTAATTAAACTTGATACAATCGAGGAAGCCATAGCTGCTATAAAAAATGGAGATGTCATAATAGTGGTAGATGATCAAGGCCGTGAGAATGAAGGAGATTTTATATGTGCTGCAGAGAAAATCAATCCTGAAATTGTCAATTTTATGGCAAGAGAGGGACGAGGTTTGATATGTGTACCCTTGATCGAAGAAAGGTGCGATGAACTTCAGTTAGACCTAATGGTTGGCAAGAATACAGCTCTTCATGAGACACCTTTCACAGTAAGTGTTGACTTGAATAGTAAAGCTACTAGTACGGGAATTTCCACTTCGGACAGATCTTTGACCATACGGGCATTGGTAGATCCCAAAACGAAACCCAGTGATTTGGGTAGACCAGGTCATATTTTTCCGCTAAAGGCCAAAAAGGGGGGTGTTTTAAGAAGAGCAGGGCATACTGAAGCAGCCATAGATTTTGCGCGTTTAGCAGGATTAACGCCTGCAGGTGTTTTGATAGAAGTGCTTAAAGAAGACGGAACTATGGCTCGGCTGCCAGATTTAAGAATTATTGCTGATAAGTTTAATTTAAAGTTGGTTTCTATAGATGATCTCATTGCCTATCGATTGCGTAATGAATCTCTTATTGAGGAGCAAATTATCGTAGATCTTCCTACAGATTTTGGTGACTTTAAGCTTAAAGCTTACANNCAAATTAATACAGNCGATAATCACATGGTGCTTTACAAAGGTAATTGGACAGATNATGAACCTGTGTTGGTTAGAGTTCANTCATCTTGTGTTACGGGCGACATTTTTGGNTCTTGTAGATGTGATTGTGGTAGACAACTTCAAAGTGCTTTGAGAATGGTTGAAGAAGAAGNNAGGGGAGCAGTTATTTATATGAATCAAGAAGGTAGGGGTATTGGTCTAATCAATAAATTGAAAGCTTACAAACTCCAAGAAAATGGTTTTGATACAGTAGAGGCCAATGAACATTTAGGATTTAAAGGAGATGAAAGGGACTATGGAGTAGGGGCACAGATTATTAGGGATATGGGGATTTCAAAGCTCAAACTCATTACCAATAATCCGACAAAACGTGTGGGTTTGATCGGATACGGTTTAGAGATAGTAGAAAATATTTCTATTGAAATAGACCCGAATGTTCACAATAAAAAATATTTAGAAACCAAGCGAGATCGCATGGGGCATGATATATTGAAATAATATGCGTATTACTCTTGGTATTATTTTTCTATGGTATGCCACTTGGTCTTTGGGCCAGATTTCATCCAATGACTGACATAAAGGAATTGTAGTGACTACAGATCAAGATACGATTTCCGGTGAGATTAAGTACGATTTCCCTAGTAATATGGTCACTTTGGTCAAAAATGAATCCGTGATTGCTTTTTCAAGCCATAAGTTGATATATTTTGAGATTTATGACGAGGGTTATAAGAGCTATCGTGAATTTTATACCATTCTTCACAAAAATGCATCAAATTATCTTACTCCTATATTATTTGAGCTTCAATTTGAAGGTGTTTTATCCTTATTGTCTCGAGAAAGTATTGTTATGGAAACTTCTAGTTTGGGTTACGGTTATGGCGTACCTATTGTTTCTCAACCTGTAGTGAGATATGACTTTTTTTTTCTTACCAAAGCAGGTAAACTTACCCATTTTAGCGGATCAAAGAGAGACCTTCTAAGGATTTTGGCTAAAAAGAAAAATGAACTTCAAACGTTTATAAAAGGCAATAGATTAAAAACAGATGACCTAAGAGATTTGGTCAGGATTATTGCCTTTTACAATTCTATTTAATTATGAAAAAACCATTAATTCTCATTACTAACGACGATGGGATTACTTCAAAAGGAATATGTGAATTAGTTTCAGCAGTCAAAGATTTAGGAGAAATTGTTGTGGTCGCTCCAGATCGTCCCCAATCAGGCATGGGTCATGCTATTACGGTTGGCGATACACTGAAGATTAAAAAAAATAAGACATTTAGAGATATTGAAGCCTATGAATGTAGTGGAACACCTGCTGATTGCGTGAAATTGGCGAAACATCAAATTTTGAAAAACAGGCGAGTAAATCTACTACTTAGTGGAGTTAACCATGGAAGCAATACTTCGATCAATGTTTTATATTCGGGGACCATGGGTGCTGCGATTGAAGGAGCCATTGAAGGTACTCCTGCGATAGGTTTTTCATTGTGCGATTATGATCCCAAGGGTAACTTTTCTCATGGGATACCGTTTGTTGCTAAAATTGTAAAAGAAGTACTTAGTAAAGGATTGCCTAAGAACATAGCCCTTAATGTGAACATTCCAGCCATGAGTGATGAGCAAATAAAGGGAATAAAAATCTGTCGTCAGGCGGATACTCGATGGCAAGAAGATTTTGATTTACGCGTCGATCCTTATGGTAGAGATTATTATTGGATGGTTGGTAACCTAATCAATAACGATCAAGGTCAAGATCACGATGAGTGGGCCATAAAAAACAACTACATAAGTATAGTTCCCTGTCATTTTGACTTGACCTCCTACCAGGCTATTACTGAGATAAATGCGGACTGGAATTTCTAGATATTTATTTTTAAAAACAGATTGAAACCGAGGTTTCTTTTATTGATTAGCCTACCATATCCAGGTATGCTGAAAACTTCGATGGGTTGATAACTGGGATATTTCAACAGTATTTTGTATCGCATCATTATTCCGATTGAAAAGAGT
>NZHT01000084.1 GCA_002691385.1 Flammeovirgaceae bacterium
CTACGGGTGGTCGAAACCCGGGAATCTATCAAGTTGTGATCAGCGATGGAGCTAGTAAGTTTGTTAGCGATCGAGGGAGAGGCGCGCATTTTGGTCCAGAAAATCGTGTTTACGCAGTTGAAAGGAAAAGGTCTACCACGGGGCGTGGAAGTGATGATGCGCAAACCCAGTTGATATCAATGAATTCAGAGGGCCTTGATATTAAAGTGCACGCTCGGTCTGCGCTGGCTAGTCACATAAAAGTCGCGCCGAACGGAGAGGCGGTCGCGTTTTTGGAATCCGGTAGGCTTTATGTATCGGAGATGCCGCTGACGGGAGGAGTGCATCAGTTGTCCCCAGTAGAGAATTCACAAGTAGCACCAAGCGCCTTTTTGACCAGAAGAGTGAGCGGAGAAGGTGGTGAGTACTTTGGTTGGGGGCAGGCTGACAACTCTTTGAGCTGGAGTGTGGGCCCAGAATTTAATACGACAGAGGTTAAGTCCGCGTTTTGGTCTGAAGTATCGCCAGTAATTCAAAGGATTAATCTTTCTATGGAAGTGAAGGCAGACAAGCCAGAAGGGGTTGTCGCGCTGACTAACGCCAGAATTATCACGATGAACGATGCAAGAGAGGTAATCGAGAGTGGGACGGTGCTGATTGAAGATAATCGTATTCTTAGCTTGGGTTCGAGCCAGTCGGTTTCCATACCCGCAAAGGCGAAAGTGTTCGATGTCGGGGGTAAGACGATACTTCCCGGCTATATTGATGCTCACGCTCACGGGCCATACGGCCGCGGCGATATCATACCGGAACAGAACTGGTCCTTGCTGGCTCATCTTGCCTTGGGCGTAACCACTGTTCATGACCCCTCGAGCAGCGCTAAACGAGTTTTTGCTGCATCGGAATACCAGAGATCAGGGCGGATAGTAGGGCCAAGAATATTTTCTACCGGTGAGATCGTCTATGGCGCAAAAAGTGTTGGATATGATCCGATCGATACGATGGAAGACGCGCACAATGTGGTCGAACGGTTAAAAAAGCAGGGCGCCATTAGCGTCAAGAACTACAACCAACCTCGACGCGAGCAGCGTCAAATGGTAATTGAGGCGGCGCGCCAGGCCGGGATGCTTGTGGTTGCTGAGGGCGGATCTCTGTATCACATGGACATGAACTTGGTGGCGGATGGGATTACGGGGGTCGAGCATAATATTCCAGTAATGAAAGTTTATGAGGACGTCTTGAAGTTTTGGTCTGAAACTGAAGTCGGTTACACGCCGACACTGGTGGTGACTTATGGTGGGCTGACATCTGAGGATTATTTCTATAAAGAGACAGAGGTTTGGAAGCATCCGATCTTGTCGAATTTTGTCCCTCCGTCTGTGCTCCAGCCTCGTTCTGTTCGCCGTGTCATGGCGCCAGAAGAAGATTATCGAGATGATGATTCAGCGGCTGTAGCCAGGCTCTTGATGGAGCGGGGCGTGATCGTGAATACAGGCGCGCATGGGCAGCGAGAAGGGCTCGCAACGCATTGGGAGATCTGGAGTTTTGCGCGAGGCGGTATGTCTCCACTTCAGGCGCTCGCTACCGCGACCATCAATCCCGCGATATATCTTGGAATGGAAAATGAGATCGGGTCCTTGGAAGTCGGTAAGCTGGCTGATTTACAGATTGTCGATGGTGATCCGCTGACTGATTTGAGGGTGACTGACCGGTTAACCCATGTCATGTTGAATGGAAGGCTGTATCAGGCGGACGACCTGCAGGAGTTGATAACCGGTGATCGCTCGACTGCCCCCTTATGGTGGCATGGTGAAAAACATTATGAAATCCGATAATTGGAAGTTTGACGATCTCTCGTCGATGATTGAAAGTTAATGAAGATTAGAACGAAATGGGCTTAGCGAGGAAAGTTTGATGGATGCCAAACTCGAATTCAATGGATTTCATACGCGATCGGTTCACGCTGGCGCCCGGCCCGATGGCGTGACGGGGTCACGCGCTCAGCCGATTCATCAGACGACGAGCTACGTGTTTGAGGACTCGGAATCGGCTGCTGCATATTTCAATCTCCAGGAATATGGGAACACCTACTCCAGGATCATGAATCCGACTGTCGGTGCTTTAGAGGAACGGGTAGCCAATCTCGAAGGAGCAGTCGGGGGCGTAGCTTTCGCTAGTGGCCTGGCAGCCCAGAGCGCCGCGCTTTTCACCATGTTACAGCCTGGAGATCATGTAATCGCGTCCAAATCGTTATACGGTGGAACGATTACTCAATTGAAGCACCTCTTGAGGAAACTTTCGGTAGATCTCGATTTTGCAGATGCAAGCAGCCCGGATGACTGGAAGAGCCTGATTCGAGAGAACACCAAACTGTTTTTTGGCGAAACCATTGGCAACCCGTCGGGGGTGATCTTGGATATAGAAACCCTATCGAGCATCGCACACGAGGCCAGTATTCCATTAATGATTGATAACACCTTTGCGACTCCTTATCTTTGTCGACCCATGGAATGGGGCGCTGATATCGTGGTCCACTCTGTTACCAAGTTCTTGGGAGGGCATGGGACATCGATCGGTGGAATGGTTTTAGAATCTGGAGAGTTTGATTGGTCTAATGGTCGTTTCCCGGTCATCTCAGAACCGTCGCCGGCTTACCATGATCTAGAGTTTCATGAGACCTTTGGTACTTTCGGTTACCTGATGAAACTTCGCGCGGAAACGCTGAGAGATTTGGGATCATGTATGAGTCCTTTCAACGCGTTTTTGATTGGTTTGGGCATAGAGACTCTGCCCTTGAGAATGCGCAAGCATGTCGAGAACGCGCGTGAAGTTGCCAAGTTCTTGTCGTCATCCGGCCGGGTTGAGAAAGTGCACTACGTCGATTATTCGAACTCGGAGCAACAGGGACTTGCGCAGAAGTACCTCTCTGGGAGTGGCGGTGCCGTCTTTTGTTTTGACTTGAAGGGTGGAAGAGCCCAGGGCACTAAATTCATTGAGAGTCTTCAATTGTTCAGTCATCTGGCTAACGTGGGCGACGCAAAGAGCCTGGTTATCCATCCTGCATCTACTACGCACAGACAGCTATCGGATGAAGAATTAAGTCATGCAGGCATCGGCCCTGGTACGATTCGTTTATCCGTAGGTATCGAAGATCTTCAAGACCTATTAGCGGATCTAGGTAATGGGCTCGATGCAGTTTAGGGTTGAGAAGGTTAATTGAAATAAACGGGCAGGGAAAAATGGAAGAACAGGTTCCGGAAGAGTTGCAAGACCCAGCTACAATAAAGTCCGCGTTAAAGCAAAAGCGGGTAGCCGTGGTGGGGATGTCATCTAAAGAGTTAAGGGCGAGTTATTTTGTTGGTTTTTATCTTAAGCGGAACGGATATGACGTGGTGCCTGTAAACCCGAGAGAATCTGAGATTCTTGGTATAACCTGCTATCCGAGTCTACAAGATATTCCCGATCCGATAGACGTGGTCGATGTGTTTAGGGAGCCGGCGGCAGTCCCGCAGATCGCTGAAGAGGCGGTGGCGGTTGAAGCTAAATATCTTTGGCTTCAATTTGGTGTGATTAGCCCCGAAGGGGTCTCGATAGCCGCTGAGGGTGGCGTTAAGAGCATAGTAGATCGTTGTATCAAGATAGAGCACGCGAGATATTTCGGTCGGATGCACTGGCTAGGTTTTAACACCGAACAGATCAGGGCCACCAGAGACTGACAAATTATCTCTAAAGGTGCCCTGATTGGCTGAATCCAATTTTTAGCTGAGTCTGTTCTTCCAGGGGCTCCCTTCCTTTGGGTAAGGGTACTGTAAATAATACTCTGATTTCATTTTTACATAGTCGCTCGCCTGCTCGAACGCCTCGACTACCGATTCGGGAAGCGGGCCCTTATCAGAAGCATCCATGATCGGGGTGAGTTGCTCTATTCTAGAGACTCCAATCAATACCGCATCGCCTAGTTCGCCGTCTGCAGCCGAGTGATATTGTGTCCACCTGACCGCGGCTTCCAAAATGCTCTCTATGCCCGCATCGCTCGAAGCGCCGCCAATGGCGTCGAGAGCCAAAAACATTTCATCACGTTTTAAGTACCGTTCCTCGTATTGCTTAATCCTTCGTTTTTGTGCGAAACGATCGACCCCTGAAATAGGCGATACGCCTTTCTGGTACTTGCCGGTCAGAAAACCGCTAGCCAATGAGCCGTGGGTGTAATACTTGATTCCGTAGTTCCGCAGCACCGGGACTAATTCGTATTCTGAGGTCCGGTTGAGCGCGTTGTAGACGCCCTGATAAACCGTTGGCAAAACAAAGCCCTTGCGCTGGCAATACTGGCAAACCTCGACTACCTGCCAGGCCGGGAAATTGGATAGACCGAACTCCTCGAATTTTCCTGCCTCGTAGCCTGCCTGGACTGAAGCCAGAGTCTCTTCCAGGTTGATCTGGGTAGCAGGCATATGTAGATAAAAAATCGGTACTGACTCCTGTTGCAGAGCGGCTAGAGACTCGTTTAGCTGTTGCTCGGGATTTCCTGGTAAGTTGGGATTGTATTTGGTGGCAATTCGGATCTTTTTGGCAATATCGAGTCTGCCGAGCACGCTCTCGCAGTTACCGTTCTGGTATACACGAGCAGTGTCCAGTTCTCGTCCCCCTCTTTCGTAGAAAAGTTTCAGCAGATTGTCACAGGCCTCGTCCGACGACAGAGGGTGATCACGAGTTGTGGGTTTGGGTTTACCAAAGGCAACAGCGCCTAAAACAATCGGTGCGGATTTTTTGCGCATTACTATTGTCTGTTCTATTTCGGTCATCTACTAGATTCCTTGTAAGGGTCAAAACATTGTACTTGGGTTGCAGTCCTAAGGGGTTGTATTGGTTTTCGGCAGTATGCCGTAAGCTCTCTTCATGTCAGGATCGCTTTCAGCCAAATCCTTGAGAGGCTTCCATAGTGTGGCGTGAACCGAAGGCGCTCGCTTGGGATCGCTCAAAAGGTTATTTGCGCTATCACTGCCTGACGATTCGTCTTCATATCCGTTTTCGCTGGCCCCGCTCATCGCATTCTCGGCGTATGCTCTCTCCTCTTCTGTTAGTACCAAGTCGGTAGGCTCTGCTTTACCACCATTCAATGATGCCGCAAGAAAGGCGTGCGCTTCGATGATCCGATCATTCAAACTGATGCCAACATGATCTGCCCACCTTACGAGGTGGTACTCATGCGGTATATCGTTATCCCAAAGCACTCGGTGTAAAAACTCTGCCCCGTCTTGCAGCTGGATAAAATCCTGGTCTCCGACCTCTAGATAGATATCGAGGTCACTGGCTTTGATTTTTTGAGCGTTGGTATCGACCAGGTTCGCCGGGTTGTCTTGTAGAAATTTTTCAGGACCAGATTGAGTCCCCCAGATCGCTTCGACAGATGCTTTGGGTAGCCACCAGGAAGCGCGGGTGTTTTCCTTTGGCCATTCTAGAGTGGGCATAATGGCCGGTTCCATAGGCGCGATAGCTTTAAATCGATCTGGGTTCTTGAAGGCGATCTTCAGCGTGCCATATCCGCCCATAGAGATACCGGTCATGAGGGTCTTTTGGGGGTCCAGTGACGTTCCGAAAGTTTGATTTGCCCAAACCGGTAATTCCTCGGTTACAAAATCTTCCCAGGATCCATAATAAAAGCTCCCTGGGCCGCCCGAAAACGAGACGACCACCATGGGCGGTATTGTTTCGTTGTTAAACATATGGGCATAGAGGTCAGAAAGTCCGATCAGAGTGTTTCGGTCTCCGCCACCGCCATGGAGGTGTATCAGTAACGGCAAGTCCGTATCGGATTCATTAAAACCGGGCGGTAGGATGACCGAGACGGGTACCGCTTCGTCTCGGATTTCAGATCGTACTTCGTGTAACTGGCTAATCACCTGAGCGGGTTGGATGGAGGTCTCGCTTGCATTGGGTTTATTGCACGCGTAGAGCCCTCCAAAAATACAAGTGCATAAGAGTATTCTAAGCAATGAAGAGTTTGTTAGGGTTNTCACNTGTCCTCCTAAGCGGCTTTAAAATTTATGACTTCTTTACCTTAACAGANTCCTTGTCTTGTTTTTGGGCGATTTCCCNCGNACTTTATATGCTTGCGAANTTNGGATTTTTGTTTTGTTTCGCGTGAGTTTCTCCTTAGCAATCGAGACAATGACAGTGGAACAAGAATTGATTTGAGTGCTAGTATCCATCGATTGAAGAAGATTGGCTCTGAGGGATGGCTGATGTCTAAACAAGAACAACTTACCGAAGATCACGCGGCAGAAATGGAATCTTATGTCGAGCAAGGTATTGCTAGGTCTTATGACTTGGGCAATCGAGGCCCGGCTGTTTTTGATAAATCAGGAAAGCTGGCAGCACATATATTAGAAGCTTACTGGGAAACTGGTTTTTACGTCTTTGAAGGGTTGATTGATCCGGATGAGATTGAGCTACTTCGTTCTGAGATGAATGATTTGCTTGATCGAGCCCCAGTAGATCATGATGCTAAAGTCGATCGGCTTGGACGACCTGCTTTTGGACAGGAATTTGCTCGGCCTGTCTATTTGTTGGCAAAGCCGCTGTCTGATCCCTGGGGCGGGACGGAATTGTTGAATGGACGTCACCCGGTGCAAATGTCACAGCCTAAGCCAAAAGATGGCCTTCCTGAAAAGGTGGTCTTTATTATGTCTGGAATGTGCCAAACCATGGAATCTGGTCTCCGACTTTATGGTCACCCTGATCTTTTGACAATTGCGGCTTCGATCAATGGAGAAGACTTCGTGCCTTATAATGACGCCACTTTTGTTAAGCAGCCAGGTTTGGGAGGTTCTGTTTCTTGGCATCAAGACGGAGTTACCCACTGGGATTCAAAGGAATGGGATGAAGGAATTCATGGGTTTAATTTTCAGGTTCAGTTATATCAGACCACTCCTCGCAGCTGCTTGTGGGTCGTGCCCGGCACGCATAAGTTAGGAAAAATTGATATTAGAAAGCGAGTCGAAGAAAACCCCGATGCCGAACGACTTCCCGATGCAGTGCCTCTTCATTGTCAGCCTGGTGATGTGACGATTGTCAATCGACAGGCTCTTCATTGCTCTTTTGCCAATACCTCGGCAGATACTCGGATATCGCTTACTTTCGGTTTTCACCGAAGAAAATCCATTCTAGGCGCGACCGGAGCGCTGAGTGAAAAAGCGGAGATCGTTTACGACGAACGGCGAATCCATGAGCGATCTGAGGTCATTGGAATAGCGATCGATTCCCGAGCCCAGTTTTATTCAGAAGAATCTCGATACTGTTACCAGCCTTTGGCAGGCAAGGAAGAGTCCGTGGCCTATAATCTGGATAACTGGAATAGGATTGTCAAAGACTATAATTTGAAAGACCTTTCGATCTAGTCTGGTCCCACTTTATCTAGGACTCAAGAGTATTGGTTTTTGCGATTGCTTCTTGCTAATAGCTAAGCAACCAAGAGATGTAGAGAAATTATCATGAATAAGAAAACTGACGCCTTCAGGACTGGCGAGCAGGCTGTTGGCTCAGACGGCCAGCTGGCTCACCCGCAACTCCTAGAGCATTCAGATCGGTTGAAAGAAGAATTTTATGCCGTGGGCGAAGATGCCTGGTGTTTTGTGGGCAATGGTCTATCAAATCAGACTTTTGTTCGCGGGCCAGAAGGCATTATTGCCATTGATACGGGCGAATCTCACGAAGAGATGCAAGCTGCTTTAGCGCGCCTCCGTCAAGAGACCGGCGAGCCGATTGTCGCCTGTATTTATACTCACTTTCACTACGTGGCCGGTACCTCTGCAATCGTAGAGGAGAGAGGAGACGATAATTTTCCTATATACGGACATGCGGGAATCGAAGCTAACCTGGATCGATTTGGCGGTGAGGTAGGCCCGCGTGGCTCCAGAGGTATGGTTCATCAATTCGCGATGATGCTTCCCGATAATGGACCAGATGCGTTAGTAAATATTGGGCTAGGCCGGTTCTATCGCAACCCTTCCCATGCTCCTTTCACGCCAGGACATCTGCCGGCCACTCATACCTTCGACCAAGAATACGAGGCTAAGATTGCGGGCCTTGATGTGATTTTTTATCCGGCCCCCTCGGACGCTACAGACTCAGCTAATATATGGTTTCCTGCACTGGATCTTGCGGTTAACAATATTTTCTGGCCCACCTTGTTCAATATTTTTGCGATTCGGGGTGAAGAATATCGTGATCCAAGGGTGCTGCTACAAGGGCTTGATCATTTGTTAGAGCTTGAAGCTGAGCACCAGATTTGTGCTCACGGACCACCTATGTCAGGACGATCTGAGATTAAATCTTCTATCTTAAGATATCGCGATTCGATCCAATTTATTTGGGATCAGACTGTCCGAGCCGCAAACCAAGGCCTTACTCTGGACGAGGCGATTGGGCGTATTAAGTTTCCAGCAATTCACGAAGATGACTTTAGGACGCAACAGTTATATGGGGTTGTTGAGCACCATGTTAGGCAGGTCTACACCGGGCTCTTTGGATGGTTTGATGAGGATCCCAGTAAGTTATTTCCGACGCCTCAACCTGAAAGAGCAACGAAATTGATAAGAGCTTTTGGTGGAAGAGAGGCGGCTAGAGAGCTATTTGATCAGGCGCTCTCTGAAGAAGATTACCGCTGGGCACTAGAGATAGGGTCTTATCTTGTTCTAGATCTAACTTCGGATACACCAGAGGAAGACAAGTCTAGACTTGCGTCCGCGTTGCGAGCTATCGCTTACTGCTCTAGTGCGTCAAATGTTCGGAACTGGTGTTTGACTCGAGCGCTAGAGCTCGACGGAAGTGTCGATCTTTCCAGATTTCGTGTGCATCGTTTTCGAGTACAGGAAATCATGTCGAGTTCGGCGGCTCGCTGGGTTCCCATTCTCAGGGTGCTGCTTGACCCAGAAAAGATTGGAAGCCGGGAAGGAAGTATCGGTTTTGATTTTGATGATGNCAGCTCGAGGGGATTGATGATTCGTAACCAGGTTGCTGTGAGCGTGCCTTCGGNGCGATGTGATATCAGGTTGCCATTTTCNAAGGAGGCCTGGGCTNAGTTGTTGGGTGGCAAGCTGGCATTGAGTGNGGNGCTTAGCGACATCGNAGGGGTTTCGGATGAAGATCGGCACCAGGTGGTGGGGTTACTATCGGCGTTTGATTTAGAGACTTTACAAAGGTAACCGAAAAGGTAAGTTTTATATGAAGGAGTTGCCACGAGGCTCTGAACCTTTTGAAGGTAAAGTTGATCGGCTTTATAACGATTCGCAAGGGGTACCCAAGCGCTTAGCAAACGAAGCAAAAGGTAAGCCCAATGTGATGATTGTCATGCTTGATGATGTTGGGTTTGGTAGCTGCGAAACATTTGGCGGTATGATTCCCAGTCCTGGGGTCGACCGGGTGGCTTCGCAAGGATTAACCTTCAATCAGTTTCACACCACAGCGCTCTGCTCGCCGACTCGTGCATCTCTTTTGACAGGTCGAAATCACCACAGTGTTCATATGGGCGGCATTACAGAAATAGCAAACAGTTTTCCGGCTTATGACAGCGCGATTCCCAAGGAATCGGCAACTTTAGCTGAAATCCTTAAACAAAACGGTTATTCAACGGGCTGCTTTGGGAAGTGGCACCTAACGCCTAGCTGGGAGCAAAGTCCTGCTGGGCCTTTTGACCGTTGGCCAACCGGATTAGGTTTTGAACGTTTCTACGGAATACTCGGCGCCGAGGCGAGTCATTGGGAGCCGCCGGTCTATGATCAGATAACCCCGATTGAACCGCACTTGAACAAGTCCGGATATCACTTAACGGAAGATCTCGTAGATCAGGCTATTCTGTGGATGGAGCGTCAAAAAGTGTCCGCCCCAGACCGCCCATTTTTCTGTTACTTCGCACCGGCCGCCGTTCATGCACCGCATCACGTATCCAAAGAATGGATCGAGCCTTTTGTTGGTAAATTTGATAGTGGATGGGACCAACTCAGGGCAGATATTTATCAAAGACAACTTGATATGGGGGTGATTCCTCAAGGAACCACGCTTACCCCGCGCCCGGAACAAGTGCCCAGCTGGGATTCCTATCCTGATCGTTACAAACCCGTTGCTCGGCGATTGATGGAGGTGTTTGCCGGTTTTTTGGCGCATACGGATGCTCAAGTGAATCGGTTGTTTGATGCTTTGGATCGGCTGCAGCAATTTGATAATACGCTGGTGATTTATCTGACAGGAGATAATGGGGCTTCTGCCGAAGGAACGATTCATGGTGCATGGAGTGCGCCATCTTTCCAGAATGGCGTGCATGAGGACCCAGAATGGTTGCTCGATCATATAGAAGATTTTGGCACCGATCGTTGCGAGAACCACTTTAATGTTGGCTGGGCCTGGGCGCTTGATTCTCCCTTTCAATGGATGAAACAAGTAGCTTCACACTTTGGAGGAACCCGCAACGCGCTGGCGATTTCCTGGCCAAAGGGAATCGAAGACACGAAGAACAACCAGCGGTCTCAATTTCACCATGTCGTAGATCTCTTTCCGACGGTGTTGGATATCGTCGATATTGAAATGCCTAAGAAGGTCAACGGGATCGAGCAAATGCCCGTTCATGGGATTAGCATGCGTTATTGTTTTGATGACTCGGAGGCATCCAGTCACAGAAAAACGCAGTATTTCGAGATATTGGGGAATAGGGCGATTTTTCACAAGGGTTGGATGGCTTCTTGTTTTCACGGGCGCTTACCCTGGATTCGCTTTGCTGGATTTGAGTTTGATGGTCCGGACGAGGAGTGGGAGCTATACAATATACAGGCAGACTTTTCGCAGTCCGATAACCTTGCGTCCGCGGAACCAGAAAGACTTGCCCAGTTGAAAAAGGTCTTTGAACGAGAAGCTGAAAATATGTCCGTTTACCCGTTAAGGGATGCTTCAGCAAGACGTGGCGGAGACTTTGCTGTCCCGCATTCGCTCGAGGGTCATGACGCCATGACCTACAACTCCTCACACGTACGGATACCTGAGCATTCGATTATTAATATGAAAAATGTTTCACATCGCATTTATGCCCAGCTGCTGTTGGAGCAGCCGTTAACCCAAGGGGTGGTTGCTTGTCAGGGAGGAAATATGGGTGGGTGGAGCCTGTATTTTGATGAATCAGGGTTTCCCACCTATCTCTATAACTGGTTTGGTCATGAAATGACTTTTCTGAAGGGGTCAACGATTTTGGAACCAGGAAAACATGAACTTACGCTCCTTTATAAACATGGAGGGGGTTTTGGAGGAGGAGGTACCGCTAGCTTATCGGTCGATGGTGAGATTGAAGCCAAT
>NZHT01000085.1 GCA_002691385.1 Flammeovirgaceae bacterium
AGGACTTTAGAGGAGGAAAAAAAACGTGAGGAAAATTTAGATATTCCCTTTCCTGGATGGCGGGCATTAGAGCTTGAAAACAGAGCCCAAGTTCCGCAGGTTATTTTGACTGTACGTGATGAGGACGGGATCATTATTAATACCTTACCGGCCAAGAACAAAAAAGGAGTCAATAGGGTCACTTGGGATTTAACTTACGCCTCGAAATCACCTATTAAGCTCAATGCACCTCCTTCAAAAACAAATGGTTATACGAGTGGTTTTATGGTGATCCCAGCTACTTATAACGTTACTTTGTCCAAAGTGATCAAAGGAGTAGTTACCGACCTTTCTGCACCCGTTAATTTTGAGGTGGTACCTTTGATATCTCCCGCCTTAAAAGGAGTCCCTTTCGAGGCTATTGATGAATTCAGATCTGATTATGAGTCTTTCGTAGCAGATTTAACCAAACAAGATTTGATTTTAGAAAAATCACTTAAAATAGTCGGAGCACTACGAAATGCTATGAAAAGAGTGGATAAAAGAGATGCTTCTTTAGTCAAAAATTTGTTTGAGGTTCATCAATCACTTTTAGATATCTCGTTGCAGATGAATGGGGAAACGGTCAAGAGCGAAGTGGGTGAAAAATCCAACCCTACACCCAAAGATGGCTTAATGATTGGTTATATGGCTTTGTCTACCACTTATGGGCCTACACAGAATCACATTGATGCTTTGAGTAGAGCTCATAAACAATTGAATGGATTGGCCAATGCATTGACGCCCATATCAAAGCAAACACTTCCGGATTTGATTGAGCAATTTAAAAAATTAGGAGGTCCTTGGGTGGAAGGTCTGTCTGACATAGAATAAGATCAAGGGAAAAAACAGGAATATTAAATGGATGATTTATTTGCCAACTTAGGAGATCGAGGTGCACGGATATTTAAATTTATGAGCGGATTGATCTTGATCGGTGCGTTCCTGAATTTCAATTACAACTTCTTTCCAAGTAACTATATTTTCATTAGTATGTTTGGCCTTTATGGTACATTATGGCTTTGGAATGCTATAAGCCCAGAAAAATAGTTTTTTTTAAAAGGGTAAAAAGGCAGCTATCTGCTCCTTTAAAAGTGAGACATAAAGTTCATTAGTGAATTGACCATTTTTAAAATTGGCTTCTATTTTAGCTAATTTTGGTTTTTGTGCCAAGACATTCATGCCACAATAATGTAGGATGTCGGTAAGATGACTGAGGGCCAATGCCCCCCCTTGAGTACCGGATGATAAGCTCAAAAGTGCACATTTTTTATTTTTCAGTGAATCTGGATAATCTAGGGCATCAATGAAAGTTTTCAAGACTCCTGGAAATGAACCATTGTATTCTGGGACAATGAAGACCATCTTATGACTTTTATTTAGCTTTTTTTTGACTATATTGAATGCTTCACTTTTTCCTGCATTATCATAAAGGGCTACGTTTAAGAAATCTTTTGGGAGTTCTTTCAAGTCTAGGACATAGCTGTTGGCCCCGACTTCCTTAAGTGAATTTTGATAATAAAGCGCTATTTGTTTGCTTACAGATTGGCCTCTATTGGTTCCACAAATAATACTGATCATTGATTAATAAATTTTATATTGATATTAAGAATAAAAAGTTTCAATATTGTATTTGATTAAAGTTTAGATTGCAAATCTATTTGAAGAAATTGAATCAAAGTCTTATTGTCACTTTATAATTTATATTTATGTCACTAGAGGTAATCAATCTTGTGAAGGTATTCGACACCCAAAAGGCTGTAGACCGAATTTCTTTTGTTGCACCCACAGGTAAAATTACTGGATTTTTAGGTCCTAATGGAGCGGGGAAATCTACCACTTTAAAGATTGCTACTGGTTTTATACGGCCGACCTCCGGAGATATCTTGGTAAATGATGTTTCAGTAACTCAGGATCCCATGAAAGTGAAAAAAATAGTAGGCTATTTACCGGAGCATAATCCCTTGTATTTGGAGATGTACGTGAAAGAATACCTAGATTTTATGGGTAAAGCCTATGGAATGTACCGTAATAGTCGCCAAAAACGTATCCATGAGCTTTTGGATCTTTGCGGTTTGACTATTGAAAAGGATAAAAAACTCAAAATGCTTTCAAAAGGTTATCGACAACGGGTAGGATTAGCTCAAACCTTGATGTCGGATCCGAGTGTATTGATTCTCGATGAACCTACTACTGGATTGGACCCTAATCAAATTGTTGAGATTAGAAATGTAATCAAGACTATTGCTCATGAAAAAACAGTGATTTTGTCAACACATATTATGCAAGAAGTTGAAGCACTATGTGATAAATTGGTCATCATTCATCGGGGAAAATTGGTTGCGGATGATAGTTTGATCCATCTTCAGCGTAAGTCCTCAAATCAACTGAGTCTAAGTGTACAATTTGATGCTCCTATTGACTCAAATCTTTTCAAATCCCTTAATGGAATTATTTCATTTGAAGTTAAATCGGATCATTGGCTAGTCCTTACGTTGGAAAGTGAGCGGCTGCGGCAAGAGGTATTGGCCCTTATTACTAAGCATAATTTACCCTTAATAGCGATTAAAAATGTTGGAGGGTCCTTGGAAGAAATTTTCCAAAAATTAACCACTGAGGAGGGTGAATCGAGCTTATGATTGCGGTGATGATGAAAGAAATTCATGAGTTTTTATACTCGATTATCGCTTATTTAATTATAGGGGTATTTTTGATAGGAGTGAGTATTGTTTTATGGGTTTTGCCCAAGACAAGTTTATTGGAATATGGCTACGCCAGTATGGAACCCTTGTTCAACATAGGACCTTATTTATTCATGTTTTTAATTCCTGCTATCACCATGAAATCATTTGCTGAAGAAAAGCGAAGCGGTACTATTGAGTTACTTTATACCTTACCCTTGTCCTCTCGGGCCATTGTGCTAGGTAAATTTTTGGCAGCAAGTTCATTAGTATTTTTCTCTCTACTTCCTACTTTAGTTTATTATTATTCTATATATCAGTTAGGAAACCCACCCGGGAATTTAGATACCTCAGGTATTGTAGGGGCTTATTTTGGCTTGTTTTTTTTAGGATCTGTTTTTGCCTCTATTGGTATTTTCAGTTCATCAATTACAGAAAATCAAATCGTTTCATTTGTAGTCGCCGCGACGCTGTGCTACATTAGTTACGAGGGTTTTACTACCGTAGCACGCATCGACCTTTGGGTATCATGGGCGTATTATATAGAATATTTTGGGATCATGTTTCATTACAATGCCATGAGCAAGGGAGTTATTGATCTTTCTAATCTTACTTATTTTGTTGGTTTTATTGTAATAATGCTTTTAGCGACCAATTATTCACTTGAGGCACGGAAATAATGAACAGCAGAAGCCTTTATCAATTTCTTGTGTTTTTTGTAGGTCTATGTGCCGTTTTTTTGGCCAATCAGTTGGCGCACAGATACCATCTCCGCTGGGATCTAACGGAAGAAAAAAGATATACCTTGCACCCCTCTACCATCAATGGTTTGGAGCAATTGACAGATGCCATTGACATTGAGGTTTTTTTGGAAGGTGAACTACCGGCCAATTTCAAAAGATTAAAAGTGGCTTTAAGAGAGACTTTGGAGCAGTTTGCCTATTACGGAGGGGATCGTATTCAGTTTCGTTTTTCAGATCCAGCTTTGGCTGTAGGGGCTAAGGCGCGCAATGAATATTACCGAAGTTTGATAAATAAAGGTATTCAGCCATCAAATGTGTCTTATATCAAAAATGGGCAAAAGACTGAGAAACTTATATTCCCTGGAGTATTAATTACTTATCAAGGTCGGGAATTAGGAATTTCACTTTTAAAAGGAAATACCACCCTTTCTATAGAAGACATGCTTAATCAATCTATAGAAGGTTTAGAGTATGAATTGTCTGCTGGGATGAAACAGATTCAATCCAGTAACCTAAGAAGAATAGGATTGATTACTGGGCATGGAGAACCAGATACTACAGATATTGCAGGTATGACTAATGCGATTCTGTCAAAATATAATTTGTTTAGAATAGATTTACCCAGTAGGAATAGTCCGTTGACGGGTTACGATGTTATTATGATTACCAAACCTATTCGTGCTTTTGGTGAGGTTGAAAAGTATTATTTGGATCAATATGTCATGAATGGAGGCAATTTATTGGTTTTTATAGATGCGTTGTCTGTGGATATGACTCAGGCCAGTGGTTCGGGTACTTTTGCTTTTCCGATTGAGAGTAATTTACAAGATTTATTTTTCCGATATGGTATTCGGATCAATGGAAATTATGTCGCTGATGTGAATTGTGGTTATACGCCGGTTTATACAGGATCAATTGGTGAGCAGCCGCGTATCGAACTGTTGCCTTGGCCTTATTCTCCAATTATCACTCATTATGGAAAACATTTAACGGTTAAGAATTTAGATGCGACTTGGTTTAGAGGGGCCGCGACATTAGATACCGTTAAGGCAGAGGGTATCCGTAAAACACCCTTATTCATTACCAGCGAAAACACCAAGGTATTTTCGCCACCGGTTCAGGTAAGTTACAATGATCTGCAAGATAAGTTGCGACCTGAATTTTTCATTTCAGGATCTAAAGTATTGGGATATTTGTTGGAGGGGTCATTTACTTCTTTATATGCCAATAGATTTGCGCCGCGTGGGGCGGATCAAAGTCTTAGAAAAGATAAAGGAGATCCAGCTAAAGTAATAATTGTTTCAGATGGAGATTTTGTTAGAAATGATTATTCCCTAAAAACCAAAAATCCCCTACCCATGGGTAGAGATGTCTATACAGAAAAGACTTATGGAAATGAAGCTTTTTTGTATAATGCATTAGATTATATGTTGGATGACTATGGTCTGATGCTCTCCCGAAACAAGCAAGTTAAGATTCGACCTCTCAACAAAACGGCCCTTATTCAAGAAGGTACTTATTGGCGTTGGTTGAATACGTTGGGTCCTTTGGTGGTTTTATTTGTTCTGTGGATAGCCATTCATATTATGAGGCGGAAAATATTTTCAAAGATATGAGGATAAAAAACACCATACTTCTGATTTCATCAATACTCTTGATTATTTTAAACTTTTGGCTGTTTAATTTAAAACCCGCTTTGGTAAATCTCAGTTTTGATCCTGATTTATTTATGATTAGTGATACCTCAAAGTTAGAAAGATTCCAATTCCATTCTAAAGAGTTGGATCATTATTTTTCTCGTCAAGAGGGGTGGAAAATAAATAACGAATTTCCATCCGATCCCAATTTACGAAAAATGCTTTTCACGGTATATAAAAGAATAAAGGTCGCGCGAGCCTTGACCGGAGATGAAAAAAATCAATTGCTTAAGCGAAACGAGAAAATAGGGACCTCAGTGACACTTACAGTTGAGGGACGCGAGCAGTCTTATTCGGTCGTGGGGAATGCAAATAAAACCAAAACTTACTTTGTTCAAAATCAAGAAGTTTATCAAGTAGATATCCCAGGATATCGTGATTTTCTTGCCAGTATTTATGAACTTAAGCGCGATCAATGGAGAGATCGACTGATTTTTAATGGCAATTGGCGGACCATCCAAAAAATAGAAGTTGTTTATCCTGAAAAATCAGACAAAAATTTGCTTATTCGTTTCGAGGAAACTTTTTATGAGGTGAATGGTTTAGACCAAATAGATTCTAGTGCGGTCGTAGCATATTTGAATCAATTTGAATTTCTTCAGGCAAATGAACGCATCAGTCCTGGGTTTTCAACGGCCTTTGATAGTCTGTCCCAAACCTCACCAGAAGTGATCATTTCAATTTGGGATATAAAATATAAGTTACCCATAGAAATTAGAATTTTCCCACAATTATCAGGTCAAAGTATCCGACTTATTATGGACCAAAATAATGAATTGATGGTTTTTGAATCAAAAAGAATTCTTACCTATTACAAATCTAGGGCTGACTTTGCGTTCTAAATGCGCAAAATGATTTTGATGTCAATAAATGTGTATAAATTTGAGTTAAAATTATGGTACTACAACAAGTAATATATGAAATTCATAGTTAATTCTTCCTATCTACTCAAGCAGCTTAATGCCATTAATGGTGTGATTACTACTAATCCCGTAGTCCCAATATTGGAAAATTTTCTCTTTGAAATCTCAGGAGGCACTTTGACCATTACTGCCTCAGATCTTCAAACATCTATGACGACAGAGTTGGAAGTTGAGGCGAAAGAAGATGGTAGTATTGCGATGCCGGCAAAAATCTTATTGGAGACGCTTCGAAATCTACCTGAGCAGCCCGTCAATTTCACTATAGAAGAAAGTAGCTATAGCATTGAGATTAGTTCGGATAATGGACGTTATAAACTGTCAGGTGAAAATGCCACAGACTTTCCTCGAGTTCCTTCGGTATCAGATGGCTATTCAGTTAATATTTCTTCTGAGGTGCTTGGTATGGCTATAAGCAATACGATTTATGCGACGAGTAATGATGAATTAAGACCTTCCATGACGGGTGTTTTTCTCAAATTGGATGAAACCAACACAACTTTCGTTGCTACAGATTCACATCGTTTGATAAGATATCGTAGGGTCGACATCGTCAGTGATATGGCACATAGTATGATTATTCCCCGTAAAGCTTTGACTTTATTGAAGGCGATATTGCCTTCAGAGGTCACAAATGTTGCGATGGAGTTCAATACGTCAAATGTATTTTTTGATTTCAATAGGATTAAAATGATTTGTCGACTTATTGATGAACGTTATCCAGATTATGAAAATGTAATTCCCGCCGATAATGAGAACAATGTCACCATAGCAAAGGCAGAATTATTGAGTTCTTTGAAAAGAATCGCTATTTATGCCAATAAAACGACTCATCAAGTAAGACTAAAAATAACAGGAAGTGAATTGATGATTTCTTCAGAAGATTTAGATTTTTCTAATGAGGCGAACGAGCGTTTGTTTTGTGAGCATGATGGTGAAGACATCGAGATAGGTTTTAATGCCAAATTTTTAATTGAAATGTTGGGTAACATATCTTCTGATCAAATTACCTTCAAACTGAGTGCACCCAATAGAGCGGGCCTAATTGAACCTTCAAATAAAAATGAAAATGAAGATATCTTAATGCTCGTTATGCCTGTCATGTTGAATAATTACGTTTGATAATAAAGGGAGTTTAATATTTATTTGGGTACGAAAAGATGGTGGTGTCATTAAATATAAGAAAATCATTTAAGCCCCTAAACTTAGGGAATAAACTATGCTTAAGTGTACAAATAGCTCACGGTTAGTTCTAGCCCAAGTGCTAAGAATAAGGTTGAATAGTTTGAAAAGAGAACGAGGCTTCTCAAGTTGGAGGCTATTTGTTACTCAATTCAAAGTTCATTATCAAGAAGTTTAATAATCTTTTTTCTCGTCAAAAAACTTAATTATAACTGACTTATTTAAATGAGATGGGTTTGCCGGCAGCTTCCCAACCCTTTATGCCACTAGATAATTCATAGACTTTTTTGAAGCCCATTTCTGCCATTAAANCACGGGTTTNATTACTTCTTCCACCTGCTGCACAATAAATTAGCATAGGCTGGTTGTGATCAAGTTTTTCAAAGGCAATTTTCATATTATCAATTTGATTGAAATCAATATTGGTGGCACCATCGATGTGTCCACTTCTATATTCACCAGGTGTTCTGACATCTATTAAGAATGCATTATCAAGTGTATTTAAGTTGGTTTCAAAAGTGTCAGCATTGACGCGCTCAATGGTAATTTGCTGTTGATCAGGTCTAACACAACTGAGGCTGAATAATAAAATAAGTAGGGGGTTTACATTTCGTAAAAGTTTCATAAGAATCTTTTTGTCGTCAAAATAATGATTTTAAACGACAAAAAGATAAGTGATAGAAATTTTATTTCACTTAATTTTTCTTTTTAGCTGCAGGCTTTCGACTCCGATTTTTTTTAGCGGGTGTCGCATCAGCTAATTCCTTACATTCTTCGAATGTGAGTGATTCAGGGGTCTTTTCTTTTGGTATTTTCACATTCTTTTTACCAAATTTGATATAAGGTCCAAATTTCCCATTAATGACAAATACGCTTTCATCTTCATCAAATGTTTTGATGTATTTGTTGGCATCTTCTTCCCGTTTTTCCAAGATCAAGATAGTGGCAGCCTCTTGCTCTATGGTAAGTGGATCTTGTTCGGGCTTTAATGAAACAAATTTACCTGAATGCTTGATATAGGGTCCATACCTACCCACGTTGACTTGAATTTCAGCTTCTTCGAAGCTACCTATGATTCGAGGTAATTTGAAGAGTTCAAGCGCATCTTCAAGTGTTATTTTGTCTAGAAATTGTCCTTTTCGGAGACTGGCAAATTTGGGTTTTTCTTCTTCATCAAGATCACCTAATTGGACATAAGCACCAAATTTACCTAGTCGGGCACTGATGGGCTTACCCGTGACAGGATCTTTACCAATTAGTCGGTGTCTGTTATTTACATCAGATCTTTTTAGTTGATCAGATTCTTCCACCCGTGCATGGAAGGGTGCGTAAAAAGATCTGATCATTTTTGTCCAATTGGTTTTCCCATGGGCGATGTCATCAAATTCTTGTTCGACATTGGCTGTAAATTTAACATCGATGACGGTCGGGAAATGTTCAACTAAAAAATCATTTACGATCAATGCGGTATTGGTAGGGAAGAGTTTATTTTTTTCGACACCAGTGATCTCAACTTTGGTTTCACTTTGAATTTCTTGATTGGATAAGATCATCTCTCGATAAGATCTTTTGTGGCCATCTCTATTTTCCTTCTCTATATAATTTCTTTTAATGATAGTTGAAATTGTAGGTGCGTATGTTGATGGTCTACCAATTCCCATTTCTTCTAATTTTTTGACTAAACTGGCCTCTGTGTATCGTGGTTGGGGTCGTGCAAAAATTTCTCTAGCTACAAGTCTTTGGAGTGCTAGCTTCTGACCCACACGCAGTGGGGGAAGCATGTTCTTTTGATCTTCGTCATCTTCGTCATCTTTCGACTCCAGATAAACCTTCAAAAAACCTTCAAATTTAATAACTTCTCCATAGGTAATGAGTTTTTCCTCCGCTGTAGATATGCCAATGGTGGCGGTGGTTTTTTCAATTCGTGCATCAGACATTTGGGAGGCTATGGCACGTTTCCAAATGAGTTCATATAATCGATTGCCTGCCGAATCGGCTCCTGCATTTTGTTGGGTGAAATCCGTAGGCCTGATGGCTTCATGTGCCTCTTGGGCACTTTGGTTCTTGGTTTTGAATTTTCTGGTTTCACTAAAATCTTTGCCATAAGAATTCCAAATCATATTTTTGGCACTTTGCATAGCGTCATCAGAAAGATTCAACGAATCGGTTCTCATGTATGAGATTTTTCCAGATTCATATAATTTTTGAGCGACTTGCATGGTCAGAGAAACCGGAAATCCCAATTTTCGGGCAGCCTCTTGTTGTAGTGTTGATGTAGTAAAAGGAGGTGAAGGAGATTTTTTTCCAGGTTTAGTGACTAAACCTTCGATCGAAAATTCAGCAGATTTACATTTTTTAAGAAAATTATGAGCTTCTTCTTCAGATTTAAATTTTTTAGGCAATTCTGCTTTTAAAACTTTTCCTTGATTTAGATCAAAAAATGCCATTATTTTGAAGGATGAAGTTCTTAGAAAATCATCGATTTCACGCTCACGTTCAACGACCAATCGAACAGAGACTGATTGTACTCGTCCAGCCGAAAGTCCATATTTAATTTTTTTCCATAGAACGGGGGATAATTCATATCCTACTAAGCGGTCAAGTACCCTGCGGGCTTGTTGAGCATCGACTAGATTCTGATCGATTGCCCTTGGATTATGAATGGCATTTTTGATGGCATTTTTAGTAATTTCTCTAAAAACAATACGTCGCGTGTTTTGATCGTTAAGATTAAGGGCTTTACTTAAGTGCCAAGAGATGGCCTCTCCCTCACGGTCATCATCCGAAGCCAAGTATACCATATCCGATTTTTTCACCGATTTCATTAAATCCTTAATAATGTCTTTCTTATCGGCGGTTACAGCATAGGTGGGTTCGAAATTGTTTTCAACATCTATGTAAAGGTCGTCTTTTGGAAGGTCTCTAATATGCCCATAGGAAGATTTTACCACAAAATCTTTTCCTAAATAGCTAGCAATTGTTTTTGCCTTTGCTGGTGACTCTACTATTACAAGGTTCTTTCCCATTCTTTCTTAAATTAATCCTCAAAGATGAATATTTTTTCGAATATTCAATTACATCTTTTGGATTCTCATTTTTTTTGCAATATATAGCAGAAACATTCAAAATTAATTGATGGTAAGAACTTTATTCTTACTCAGCACGTATCAGCCTTAGCCAGTCCATCAAAGAATGACTTTAACCATAAATTTTCAGACCTGGGTTTAAGACAGAGTTAATGCATGAGCCCTTGGATCTTACAAAGCAACTTAACTTAATGTAGGGCATTTTTAGCAGCAGCTCCTATCGTATAAAATATCATACATTGTTTTTGTGCTGCTTTGAATTTTAATGATCTAATTTATTAAGTTACGGATTACTGGGCATTAAGGAGTGTAATGATTGAGAAGCTTTTTCAGATTTAAAATATCCTAAAAAACATTAATAGTAGCTCATAATCTGGGAGTTACTCAGTTGTTACATTTCTTTTTTCTAACCAAGCCATACATTTAGATTCTGTCGAAATTGTAAAAATTAAGTTCAATGAAATTGGCTGGAATAAAATTACCAAGGATTCATGTACTTTCCTTAGGAGACAATCTTTTGATAGTCTCGAAGTGATATAGCGATTAGTAACTACATATTCATTGTTTTTAATTATTTTGAATTTCAATTTTGTGTGATCGCTTGTTGTGTTTAATAATGGAACGATAGATTTATAAATTCATTGAAACTTATGAAAGTACTGATTTTACCTAATCCCTTCAAAAATGCGTTAAGTGCCGAAGCAGCTGGTCTTGCCATGAAGGAGGGCATCCTAGCTTATGATCCACATGCCCAAGTAGAAATGATTCCGATGGCTGATGGAGGTGATGGTTCCCTTAAATTATTGATGGAACCTTTTGGAGCTGATCTTATGATCTCTAATGTGCTTGATCCCTTGGGAAGAACGATTAATGCCCAATGGGGTTTAAATTTAGAAACCCGTACGGCGGTTATAGAATTGGCGGAAGCAAGTGGAATCAGACTTTTGAATTCAAACGAGCGCGATCCTTTTAAGGCCCATACTTTTGGTACAGGTGAGTTAATCAACGAAGCTATAGCTAAGGGTGCTCAAACCATTTATTTAGCGGTTGGGGGTTCAGCGACTCTCGATGGAGGTTTTGGTATCCTCAAAGCTTTGGGAACTGATTTTCTAGATGAATTAGGTCATAACGTAGTCGTGCGTAAATTAACAGATCTTCGTTTGGTAGCTGCACTTAACTTTGATAGACTTAAGAGAAACCTAAACCAAGTAAATATCAAAGTATTGGTAGATGTTGAAAACACACTCTGTGGAAACGAAGGGGCAGTCCGCATCTATGGGCCTCAAAAGGGAGTTCAGCCGAATCAATTGCAGACATTTGAAGAAATTATTCAACATTGGGGTTATTTGTTAACGATTGCCTCAAATCAAAATATTTTTGAGTTGGAAGGTGGCGGAGCCAGCGGTGGAGTGCCGGCTGCTATGGCGGCTTGCCACCCACAAGTAACGCTACATTCGGGTGCATCATTTTTGATTGAGTTGGCCAACATATCTAAAAAAATACTTGATGTAGATTTTGTCTTAACTTGCGAGGGAGAAATAGATAATCAAACCAGCTATGGTAAAGGTCCAGGTGTGATTGCAAAATTAGCACATGATCATAAGGTAGCTTGCATTGGCCTTTGCGGTCAGTTGGGAGATGATTATAATCCTAAGAAATCTTCCTTTTATGCTGTTTTTCCTATCAATAAAAAGTTACTATCCTCGACTCTAGCCATGGAGCGAACTTCGCATAACTTACGTTACCTCGCAGGTCAAATATATGGTTTAATACAATTAAAGCCCCCGAAGGTAGGTGATGAAGGCATCACTTGAGTATTTGGCCATGCCTCTTTGGCTGATGACAATGTGACCTTTTGCATCAATGACATGAGTGGTAGGTATGGTAGTGGATTCATAAACTTTCGGTAGGCGGCTTTTGGCAAAGTAAATGGGGAAGTCGAACCCTTTTCGTTTTGCGAAGGACTTAACTTTTTCTCGATCGTCATCTACAGATATGATGGCAAAATGAATTTTTTTGTTTACAAATTGATAAAGTTTATCAATGTCGGGCATTTCAGCAATACATGGTGGGCACCAAGTAGCCCAAAAGTTTAAAAAGATAGGTTCACCTTTCCAATCCGAAAGGCTAAGTGTATTTCCTTCTAAATCCTCAAGTAGAAGGTCATAATCAGCTAATACAGTAGCTTCATTTTCTGAAGGCTGAAAGACTCCAGTGGTGAGAATTATACGCTGAAGTGTTCCAATTACTTCTGTATGGTATCCAGTTAAGGATAGACCTACGCCAACAAAGAAGAAGGCAGTCCATTCAATGACTTCTCTTTTTATATTTTTTGCCATAAGATGTTAATCAACTGATCTTNTTTCTTGNTATCTATCACAAAANANATTCAATTTTCTAAATTTGATTCAATTTATAGTGGCATAAATAATATGGGATAAGATGCTGGTTTTCTTCATAACATATCAAGACATCAGCATTTCCATACATTGTAACACAAAACTTTGAATTTTTTCAATAAATTAGATCACTAAGAGCGATTATTTTTTAAATAATATGAAATATTTTCATAAACTGATGTGGATGTTCACTTTGTGCATCATCTTAAGCTGCGAAGATGATGGATTCCCATTGGGCTTGTATGGCTATCAAGTAGAGCGTTTATTACATGGAGATGCAGAGAAAATGTGGACAACCGATGAGGAAGATGGCTGGAGATATTTATTATTTGAATCACTAAGTGATTCGGTCAACGTTATGGGTATTTTCATTGATTTTTCTGATACTATTTCATTGGGCATGATGAAAGCCTCGGTAAAGTCCTTGCATTTTTCTGATACATTATTATTTTCCAATGGTGATTTTTGGGTGGTAGAAGAAGTTTCTTCACATACTTTACTATTCAAAGGAGAGATTTTGGGATTGGGTAAGCATTATAATTGGTATGAAATAGAATGATCTTGTTTTGTTAATGTTCAAATTCAATGGCTCTAATAATGATGAATTAGATTAACGGCCATGGCGGACATGATACCTGCCGTTTCTGTTCGTAAAATTTTTTCACCTAAACTGATGGGTTTGTAACCCTTTTCTAATGCTTTTCCAAATTCATGGGATGTGAAATCGCCTTCCGGACCGATGAGAATAATTTGATGAGACTCCGGTGTCAAGCAAGTGATTAAATGGGGTAATTCAGGTTGAACCGAGGCTATATATCTAGGGTTTTTACGTGTATTTTGAATAAACGTATCAAAATTGATCAAGGGGTTTAATATTGTCTTGAAGCTTCCTTTTGATTGTTTTAGGGCACTGATTGTTTTTTTTTCTAATCGATCCAACTTTAATTTAGTTCGTTCTGTATTCTTTGTTTTAATGAAGCTGATTTCGTCTACGCCCAATTCGCAGGCTTTTTCAACAAACCATTCCATTCTCTCAGTCTGCTTAGTGGGAGCAATGGCAAGATGCTGATGGAAGGATTTTTTGTCTGATTTTTCATTTGAAATTATTTCAAAATAGCATTCTTTACAATTTACGCTGGTTATTAGAACCTTTGCAATCATCCCTTTTCCATTGGTTACATGTACCTGATCTCCGATTTGATGTCTAAGGACCCGCAGGCAATGTCTAGTCTCTTCTTCATTCAACGAATGCGTGCCTAAATGTAAGTTAGGTTGATAAAATAAATGCAAATGACAAGCTTTTAAGATTCATGTATTTAGTAACAAATAATTGTGATGCATCGGTAGTTATCAACAGCTAATAAAGAATCAAAAATAATGTTAACTCAGAGTAAAGAAACTATTCCAGATTCTATATGTCGTGGATTAACAATTTAGATTGCTAGTAATACTTTGATGCTTTAATGGTTCAAAAATTTATGTTATTTAAAAACAAAATGTATTTTTAACAGATAGTTGGAAATATAGATATATTTACTTAAACAATAAAAAATCCAATGGCTCAATTACGTTTTAAGGCGCTAGAAAAAGTACACAATCGCAAAAAAATACAAGTATCATGTCCATCAAATAAAATTTCAGATTATTTTGAAGAATTAATTTTTGGAATGGATCAGATGAAAGGAACTTTGTCTCCCGGCATTTTCAATAAAGTCAGATTTGCTATTGAGAATCGAAAGAAGATTGATGAAGAGACTGCAGAAGCGGTCGCAGCTGCGGTAAGGATTTGGGCCATGAATAAAGGAATAACACATTTTACCCATTGGTTTCAGCCATTAACCGGAGCTACCGCGGAAAAGCATGATGCTTTTTACGATCCTCAAAAAGGTATTGAAAACTTGAAAGGATCTGAGTTGGTACAGCAAGAACCTGATGCTTCTTCCTTTCCAAGTGGAGGTATTAGGAGTACCTTTGAGGCCAGAGGCTATACCGCTTGGGATCCCTCATCACCTATTTTCATATATGGATCTACGCTTTGCATCCCTACCATATTTGTGGCTTACACGGGGGAAGCATTAGATTATAAGGCTCCGTTAATTAAGGCTTTGGAGGCAGTAGATCATGCCGCAACTCAAGTATGTAAGATATTTGATCGCAACGTCAATAATGTTCAAGCATCATTAGGATGGGAACAAGAATATTTTGTTGTAGATAAGGCCCTTTACGACGCACGACCTGATCTATTGTTGGCTGGAAGAACTGTTTTTGGACATAATCCTGCCAGAGGTCAGCAATTGGATGACCATTATTTCGGAGCGATACCCCCTAGAATTTATGATTTCATGAAAGATATGGAAATCCATGCACACCAGGTGGGTATTCCACTCAGAACGAGACATAACGAGGTGGCGCCCTCTCAATTTGAGGCTGCACCTATGTTTGGTCCGGTAAATGTGGCAACAGATCAAAATCAACTCCTTAAAGATTTGATGGATCGGGTGGCAGACAATCATGGGTTGAAGGTATTGTTTCATGAGAAGCCTTTTGCAGGATTAAATGGAAGTGGGAAACACAATAATTGGTCTCTGATTACCGATACTGGTGTTAATTTGTTCCAACCGACCAGTAGTGCGCGTGAAAATTTAATGTTTTTAGTTTTTTTAACAGCCACCATCAAAGCAGTACATGACCATGCAGATTTATTGCGTGCTGCGATTGCTTCGGCTGGTAATGATTATCGTTTGGGTGCTAATGAAGCACCCCCTGCGATCATTTCTGTCTTTTTGGGATCCACATTGTCTGCTGTACTTGATGAGTTGGAACGCAACGGAAATATCAAAATTGAAAAAGGGGATAATTTGTATATGAAATTGGGTATTGATCAAATTCCAGAAATCATTTTAGACAATACCGATAGAAATAGGACTTCTCCTTTTGCTTTTACAGGGAATAAATTTGAGTTTAGGGCAGTAGGAGGTGATGCCAATGTTTCTAATTCGATGACGGTTCTCAATTCAATCGTTGCGGATCAATTATTAGATTTCCATGAGAAATTGGTTAAAAAGGTTGATGCTGGAGATGAAAAAAGATTGGCAGCCATTGAAATTTTGAGAGATTATATCAAGGTATCTAAAAAAATCAGATTTGAAGGGGATGGCTACAGTCTGGATTGGGAAAAGGAAGCAAAAAAGAGAGGCCTCTCTAATGTACGAGATACACCAAGAGCTCTAGATTTTTTAATAACAGACAAAGCAAAAGATTTATTTAAACGACATGGGGTACTTAACGAGGTTGAAATACAGGCGCGACATGAGATAATGCTTGAGAATTACATTATGAAAGTTCAGATAGAAGCACGTGTCATGGGTGATTTAGCCTTGAATCATATTATTCCTACGGCTATTATTTATCAAAATAAGTTAATAAAAAATGCCAATGGTCTGAAGGGCTTAGGGATCAATGCAGATGATATCATTGAGACCATAGAGGATCTTTCAAAATACGTTAGTATAATTAAAAAATTAACCAACGAAATGGTAGAGGAAAGGAAAAAAGTCAACAAAATAGAGGAATCTAGACCACGTGCCATAGCTTATTGTGACAAAATAAAATCTAAATATTTTGACCAAATCAGATATTCAGTAGATAAGTTAGAATTACTGGTTGATGATGAAGATTGGCCCTTAGTTAAATACAGAGAACTATTGTTTTTGAGATAATTTTTCTGACATAAGTATAAAACTCATCGCTAATAATCAAGGCTCCTCAACAAGCGACCATGTTTTGAGTATTCTTTCCAAAGACCTACTTTTTCAGAATTGAGATAGGAGCCTTTAGTAGAGATTTTTCCGTTATAATGATAGAATGACCACAAGCCTTGCCTTAAACCTTGAACCATTTTTCCTTCAAAGGCTAGCGTATTATTAATGTGGTACCCTGTGTAAAGCTCACCGAATAATCCATTTTGAAGACTAGCTTTCAGTTTTATTTCTCCTTCAGGGTAATACTCAAAATATGTACCGTTGCCATTTTTCAAATTTCCTTTGAACAATAATTCGCCTTTAATCGAATAATAATCGGAAACTTCCAAAAGCTTTCCTTGTCGCCAGGTCTGCTCCTGTTTGATTTGGTCATTGGGATAAAAAAATCCCCATAAGCCATCTTTATCATCATTAAGATAACTACCAATACTTTCTAGACTCCCATTTATGTAATAATAAATCCATTGGCCTGATTTTAAATCATGTTCATATAAGCCCTCATAGTCAATTGCTCCTTTTTCAGTAAAGTATTTCCAAATACCCGATTTCTCATTGTAGAGATAAGCCCCCATCGAATAAAGCTGATTGTTTTCATAAAAATTGAGCCAAACCCCTTTTTTAAGTCCAAATTCATAGGTTCCTTTTGCGCTTTCGGTGCCGTTACGATAATACTCTTCATAGGTGCCTTCGAGCAGTCCTTTTTCATAATTAATGACTTTACTTATTGTTCCATTACTATGGTAATACGTCCATTGATTAGATTTAATTCCGTAGGTATAGCTTTCTGATCTACTGATTTCTTGACTTAGATAATAATGAGTTTGTATCCCATGCTTCAGGTTTGATTTGAAGTTTTGAATATAACTGATATTCCCATTAGGGAAATACTCAGTCCAGATACTGTCTTTTTCCCCCTGCTTATAAAAGCCAACCAGTGCAGGACGAAGAAATTCGTAATATTCAACGTAAGTACCATCTAGTAAGCCAAAAGAAAAATTACTTTCACTTAATATACGGCCTTCTTCGTCATAAAGATATTCTGTGCCCTCCTTTTTCCCATTTTTATACAAGCTATTAGATTTAATCATACCTTGCTTATTCCAAAAAAGCCACTGTCCCGACATCTTTCCAGAGACTACTTCTCCAGAAAAAGCCATTACATTATTTTTGAAATGACCACGCACAGGCCCATCAGGCATGGTATCCAACTGCAGAATGATTTTTTTGAGATTCTCGCTTTGGGAGTAGGACTGAAAAGAAAGTAAACAAAAGATGGCTGTGGATAATAATCTTTTCATATATGATTTTACAACCAATTTTAAGGAATAACTATATGTATTGCTATCATTTTCATGATAAAATAATATTAAAATGTGTAAAGGAATCTTTAATTAGTCAGTTACCAGCGAATTAAAGCAGAAGCCCAAGTGAATCCACTTCCAAAAGCAGCTAAACATACTATTTTATCTTCTGTTAACAGCCCTTCTTGCCATGCTTCACTTAAAGCAATGGGTATCGATGCAGCCGTAGTGTTACCGTAATGCATAATGTTATTAAAAACTTGTCCGTCGTTTAAACCCATTTTTTTTTGGATAAATTGACTAATTCTTAGATTGGCTTGATGCGGAATTAAGATACCAATATCATCAGATTTGAGTTCATTTGCCAACAAGGCTTCCATGATCACTTCTGAAAATCTTACAATAGCATGTTTGAACACAAAATTACCATTCATGTGGGGGTAATAACTGGTGTCTTCAGGATCGTTGATTTCGATAATTTCTGGAACCCATCGCCCCGTACTCGGCCCAATTAAGGCTAGTTCTTCGGCATGCAAGCCTTCAGAATGCAAATGGGTCGATAAAATACCGGATTCTGTGTTTTCTGATCTTTGCAAAACTACGGCTCCAGCTCCATCGCCAAAAATAACACTTACTCCACGACCTCGCAGGCTTTTTTCAAGACCACCAGAATGAAGTTCAGAGCCGATAACTAAGATGTTTTTATACATACCCGTTTTTATAAATTGGTCAGCTACCGATAGACCATATATGAATCCTGAGCATTGATTTCGAACATCTAGGGCGCCTATCTCTTTGATATTTAATTCCTTTTGGACTATCACACCAGGACCTGGAAAATAATAATCTGGACTGAGGGTTGCAAACACAATGAAATCTATATCATCAGGTGTTAAATCTGCATTTTTTATCGCTTTACGAGCAGCTTTAGTCCCCATTGAAGAAGTGGTGTTTCCGTCTCCAGGAATGACCCAACGTCTTTCCTTAATCCCTGTACGTTCTTGAATCCATTCGTCCGTCGTCTCCATAACGGATTCAAGGGATTTATTGGTTACGATATTTTCTGGTAAGAAGTGGCCGATCCCAGCTATTTTAGATCTGAACATAGAAGTATATTAATGCGTTTGACTCACAAAGATAGTTAAAGGTGTTAAATTGATCAAAACCCAAACTTTGTAAGCATCTTTAGAACGCACTTGTAAGTGTTGTAAATTGCTAATGAGCTAAATCAGATACTCTTTCATGATATGAGGGGTACTCATTAAATCAGAAAGACCAAATACAATGACAATAAGTTAAAAAACAAAGTTTATTCTTAATTTTTCATGAGATCATATTTTGCTTTAATAGAGAACTCATTAAATAGATACCTATTTATTGATTTGAGTTCAAAATTTAATATAATTTTGTATGAAGTGATTGATTTAATTTTTTATTTAATAATCAAGGTAGGGTATGACTTTGCCAAAGTGGTATTCTAGTATAATGTTTAATTTTTTTAATTACTTACGGATGAAAAATTATTTAAAATATACTCTTCAAAATTTAAAATCACAAATCACTATAATTGCAATGATTATGTTTTGTTTGAGTTGTCATGAAACTATGATAACTAAAGATTTTACAAGTGATTTGGATTTAATCTCAGCAATTAAAGATGCTAAAAATAAAGTAATAATATCAAAAAACTCCTTACCTGAGGAAACTAAAATTTCTATAAGTTTTAATTATTACGGGAACTATATTTCTAAAAGTGAATTGGCCCCCGAGTTGGGTTACCAGGTTGACTTGAGAAAACATAAGGGAATGCAAGTCGCCAATAAAACTGTTACTTATTTTGATATAGATGGGAGAATGTTGTTGGCAGATGAAGACTTTAAAGCTAAGAGAGCGGTAAAAGGTAAAAAAAAGGGAAATAGAAAAAACAAAGACTTAGAAGATTGTTTTGATTTTGTTTATCCTTTTACCTTAGTGATGCCAGATGTTTCGGAGATTGAGATTTCCGATACAGAAGGGTGGGATTTTGTTAAAGCTTGGTATGAGGCAAATCCTGAAGAACAGGAGCGACCCACATTTGTTTTTCCGTTGAATATTTTGGTTGAAGATAGTGAAATGGAAATCAATAATGAGAATGAGTTTAAAGTTGTTGCTGAAGGGTGTAAAAATGGCAAAGGTCATAGTCAAGGAAAAGAGGATTGTTTTGAAGTAGTTTATCCATTTACTTTGAAAATGCCTGACAGTACTTTAATTACCTTAGAAAGCAATGATGGCAAAGCAGCTGTCAAGGCCTGGCATGAAGCTCATCCTGACGTTAGAGGCAAGGGTGTATTTGTATTTCCTATAAATATAATTTTCGAAGGAAATGAAATGAAGATCAACGGTCAAGATGAACTTAAAGCTATTGCTGAAGGGTGTAAAAATGGCAAAAGTGATGATCGAAAAAAAGAAGATTGCTTTGAGATAGTTTATCCCTTTACCTTGTCAATGCCTGACGGGAC
>NZHT01000086.1 GCA_002691385.1 Flammeovirgaceae bacterium
TTCTAATGGCTTTCGTAAAGCCTTTGATCTCAGCTATCAGATGACTCACTTTAGATTTTTTGAATACGATGAGTGAAAAATTGATATAAATCAAGTATCTCAGGATAGTTACTTAATAAATCTAAATGTACATCTATGATCTTCTGATCCTTTCTTATCGCAGGACCTGTAATAGACTTAATGCCTCCTAAGTCGAAGACTTTACGTATTGTCTCCTTCATCAGAGGTACTAGTAAGAACTTGTCTAGTTGATTTTTTTTTAAAATCTCCTCTACGTCTAAAAGAAGTGAAGTAGTAAAATTATTCGCGATTACAGCCGTCAAATGAATAATTTTTCGATCTTGAGAATCAAAATAAGTCACATGATGACTGATACTTTCGGCCAATTGGTTAATCAACAACAAATCAGATTCCTCACTTCCTTCAATTAATAAGGGCATTTGCTGGTAATCGATAATATCTTCTTTGGACAGGGTCATTAACGGGTAAAGCACGCCGCATTTTAAGTGCTTTTGATGAATTACATCCATTTCAACAGATCCTGAGGTATGAAGAATTGTCTGATCTGGATCAAAATGATATTTTGCCATAACATTTATAATTTGATCATCTGATACAGCGATGATAATTATAGCTAAATCTAATATTCTTAAATCTTTAGATTCAGATAAAAGCGATAAAGGTAGGTGCAAATTTTCTTCTTTTTTTCGTACAAAAATTTGCTTGACAACTATTTCACCAAGTGACTTAAAAAAATGTGTAGCTACATTTCCCCCTCCAATAATACCTATTTTTAATGACACATTATTTCTTTTTACAACTCCAATCATTTGTTACGGAAAATCATTAACTCTTCATATCTACGTAAAATAGCGACAAAAAATCCAAAACACAGTAGCAAAGCACCGATCCAAAGCAAATTGATGAAGGGTTTTTCTACTGCCTCCATAATAATCCAATCTTTTTGAGTCATTTGCACTCCAAAAGTGAACGTTTCCGTTTCAGGGTCTATGGACTCAACAGTAATCCGTGACGCTAGATTGTAGACGGTCGCAGGTATTTTGCCAGCCATCTGATCTTTGATCAGATAAATCGGAGTAGCAAGGTGATTTTGATATTCTCCTTGTATCTCAATAACAGCTTTTACAGCTACATCGTTTTCCTTCAATGTCACCCCATCTATTTGATCAACACGTTCCATTTTTTTAAATGTTGCAACATAATCATTTATAAAAAAGTGATCCCCAATCGTCACCTGGTACTCTTGAATCTCTCCCCAGTCAGTTTTTTGAGCGGGATCAGGGAAGGTTCTTACATGAGTATACATGTCTGCAATAAGGGTTCTACTAATATCAGGTGAGTAGATTGTACCCATTTGATCATTCAACTGAACACGTGGGTACAACGTAAAATTATCTCCATTTTCCTTTTCATAGGATACTTCAAAAAACGAATTTTCATTATTCGTAATACTAACTTGATCTCCCTTAGATGCCATCAATTCTGAATCAATATAAATATCATCAGTGGCCTGCAAAATCAATGGATTACCTGTTTCAGTGAGTAGATTAGCATCAACATATCCAAAATCCGAAGTCTTTTTTCTCATACCTTTGTAAACTAGCGAGTAATCCCCCATCTCCCGCGGCTCATTCAAAAACAGCAATAGATTATTTAAATTAATTTCATCTGGAAATTCATTACTGTAGAGTAAACCTGTATTGTTTTTAGAAAGAATTTTACTGTAGCCCGAAGAAAAAAGAATCCCGATCAACATCAATCCGACACCAATGTGCGCGATAGACCCCCCTGAAAGTTTCGCATTGGTCCACTTCAAACGCAATAGAATAGTGCAATTGGCAGTAATCGAATAGATGCTAGCGGTCAATAAAATCATGTAAGGGACCTCTCGTACTTCGGCAATAACAAATATGAGCGCCGAGATTAACAATGAAATCATTAATGGCTTTTGAATTTCGATTTTGAATGTTTGAAAATTCATCCGCTTCCACCAAAAGAACTGACCTGTACCCGATAAAAGGGCAATACCTACTGCAAACCACAATTGAAATTTAGAATAAAATTGTACTGGATCGGCCGGAGGAGCTAAATTGGAGGCAATACCAAAAAGACCCAGCAACTCATTGTATACAGGTATGGAAGTCGGTATAATAATTTGAAAGGCCATCAAGCAAAGCACAGTTGCCCCCATGAAAATCCAAAATTCTCTTGAATAAGTTGACACTTCCTCATCTATTAAGGGTATCTTTCCCCAAATACGCACCAACAATACGATACATCCTACCAGAAATAATACTAGAAAAAAGAGCAACTGCCCGGACAATCCCAGATCAGTAAAAGAGTGAACTGAAGTCTCTCCGAGGACTCCGCTTCGGGTAAGAAAGGTAGAATACAAAATAAGTATATAAGTAACCAAAACCAATATAAATGCTGCCTTTAATGCATTACCATTTTTTTTATAAGCAATCATTGTATGAATCGCTGCAATCAAAGTGAGCCATGGAATATAGATGGCATTCTCAACAGGATCCCAATTCCAATAGCCTCCAAAATTCAAGGTTTCATAAGCCCAATAGGCCCCCATTAATATGCCTATCCCCAAAATCATGGCTGAGAATTGTGCCCATGGAAGTGCTGGTCTGATCCATTCCTTGTATTTACCCATCCATAGACCGGAAATCGCAAAAGAAAAAGGCACCACTGTACTCGCAAACCCTAAAAACAAAGTAGGCGGATGAATGACCATCCAATAATTTTGAAGCAAAGGATTCAAACCATTGCCATCTTCAGGTATAAACTCAGGGTTTACTACAAAAACGGCATCCTGAACCACATCTCGAAGTAATAAAAAGGGAGAACTGCCTATCTTCAATTCGAAAATAACAACCCCCAAAATCAAGGTGGTCAAACAAAATTGAGTAACTGTCATGACGGCCATTACTGAAGGCTTCCATAACTTGTTCGTCTTAATGAGTACTAAACCCAAAATAGCATTCCAAAACATCCATAAGAGAAAGGATCCCTCTTGCCCATTCCAAAAACTAGAAATTTGATAGTAAATGGGCAAATATTTGGATGAATAATTCCAAGCATAATGATATTCAAAATAATGCTTGTTGATGATTAAAAACAGTACCGTCAAAACTCCAAGTAAGCTCACTACATGACCATAATAACTCCAATCTGCGTAACGCTCCCAATTAAGATTACTCGTCTGAACTGCTTTAAAATAAGCGATAAAAGAGACAAGGGCCGTGACCATCGAAAAAATGATCATCAGGTGGCCTAAGTTGCCTATCAAATAATGAACCATTCGTTAAATTTTAATTTTTTCTTCCTGATATTTGGAAGGACATTTTAAAAGGATTTTGTCAGCTACAAATAAACCTTTTCGGTAGGAGCCCACTACTACAACTTGCTCAGATCGATCAAAATCTTGTGGAATGGGATTGGGGTGAAATACTTTTTGCTCTGCCTCATTCTCGTCTAGCATTATAAAAGTGAAAGAAAGTTGATCNTNTGTGGGGATAATACCCANNACCTGATCTGATTCACTTTTTTTGAGTTTCCCAACTACATGAATTTTAGACCTATCTCCATTAGCTCCACGGCGCTTCGCCTCCTCAAAAGTGACATAACTACTAGCATCTCCAGCCGTGGTAAGAATAATTGTTATTGATATGGCAATAACCACAATAGCAATTATGTGTGACTCTTTCATTTTTTATCTTCAATTTGCTTTTCCAATTGACTAAGTCTTCTATCGAACCGAAATAATATGAAAAAAATTCCCCCCAACAACAAGAGGACTACCATAATCACCACATAAATTTTTCCTTCTCCTCTGAAATTATCTGCCATCTCAACCTGAGACTGAGATCGAGCAATCAATTGAAGGCACGAGAAGAAGAAAAAAAACAATAATCTTATTATTTTATTCATAATCCAAATGCTTTTGAAGACTTGCTAATCTTATCTGTTGAGTTGCAATCCAAAATCCCAACAAAGTCCATCCCAAAACGGCTGGATAAAATACTATTCTCAAATCACTGTCCAAATCATATTGCCCAAAGGCAGGATTTCCCCCATTCCCCGGATGTAAACTATCGGTCATTCGAGGAAGAACAAATAGTAAAGGAATGAGAACTGCAAAAGCAAAGATATTGTAAACAGCACCTATTCGAGCCTTGTGATGATCATCTTGCAAAGATCCCCTTAAAATGATGAGCGCTAGATATATGAGTAAGGCAACAACCGAAGCGTTTTGCTTAGGATCATTGCTCCAAGGCTCTCCCCAAGTAAAATTAGCCCAAATCATGCCTGAAATGATACCTAAAACGCCAAACATGATTCCAATATTAACTAACTGCGAGGCATACAGGTCATAAACTAAATTTTTTGTGGATAAATATTTTAGGGAATAAAACACAGAAAAAGTAAACATAATGATCATCCCGAACCACATGGGCACATGAAAATGTAAGATCCTAATAGTCTCATTGAGAATCGGTAATCTAGGTGCTGACATTAAAAATCCACCAATCACCGTATAAATCAACAATATTACGGTCAATGGTTTCCACCAATATACCTTAATTAAGTATTTCATATCAATTTTTCCAACTGTAAGGAAACAAAATAAATGACATTACAATGATAATCACATTAAAACAGATCAATACCAATAGGTTTCCAGAAATATCAACTAAAGAGGCTCCAAAAACAATATTTCTAGAATTGGTTACTGCGAGTAATAAAACTGGAATGATCACTGGAAAAGCCAGTATAGGCATGAGATGCGATCCATTATTCGTCTTCGCCGCAATGACAGCGATCAAAGTGAAGCATATAGAAAAACCACTCGCTCCTACCAAAAGATTCACTAAAAAAAGGGACAAGTTTTCAACAGGAAATCCCAAAAAAAGATTGAATATCAATGCCAATAATGCAACCAGAAAAAATTCGTAAAATCCATAATAAATGAGTTTGGCTATTAAAATATGAACAGGTTTGGATAGATAATAATAATAATGAGATCGATGGGACTCTTGACTAAAACTTTTGCCCAATCCTGTGACACTTGAAAACAATAAAATCAACCAAAACAAAGCATTCCAAGTGGCGGGAGTAATCACGTTATTAAAGGCCAAATAAGCAATATATGTGGTAGCAAAAACATATAATGCAATACTCGCCACAATATATTTTTGTCTGAAATCAACCAAAAAATCTTTCTTTATCAGGGCAATGATCTGATTCATAAAACAAAAATAACGCTGAAAACTGAGGGTTGTATCGATTTACAAAGAATAATCCTTTATCCAAGAAAAATATCCTTCATTAAACTTCTTATATTCTTCGGCTGACAGGCCATAATAATGCTTCTGTCGAATAGATACAAAAGGTAAAAATAAAAACTATCCCACTTTAATAAACACACTTATTAAGTATGGTTATATTTGTCCTGCTTTTAAAAGTATTAATACCCAATTTCATGAAAAAAATTCTCATTACCGGAGGTGCAGGATTCATTGGCTCTCATGTAGTGCGAAGATTTTTGCAGCAATATCCCGATTACCAAATTTTCAACTTAGACAAGCTCACCTACGCGGGTAATTTGCAAAATCTTTCAGACATAGAACAAAACCCCAACTACCATTTCATCATGGGTGATATTTGTGACTCCTCCTTATTACAAACCCTTTTCAGTAAATATGCACTCGACGGCGTAATCCATTTGGCAGCCGAGTCCCATGTGGATAGATCTATATCCCATCCCATGGATTTTGTTCAAACCAATGTGTTGGGAACGGTCAATTTGCTTAACGCAGCCAAAGAGGCTTGGGGAAAAACTCCCTCTAATAAAAGGTTTTACCATGTCTCTACAGATGAGGTGTATGGCTCTCTTGGAGAAAAAGGGTTGTTTACAGAAACCACTGCTTACGATCCCAAAAGCCCTTATTCAGCTTCTAAAGCATCCTCCGATCATTTTGTAAAGGCCTATTACAACACCTATAGTCTCCCTATAGTGATCAGCAATTGTTCAAACAATTACGGCCCCAATCATTTTCCTGAAAAGCTCATCCCCATGGCCATCAATAACATAAAAAATAATCAACCCATCCCAATTTACGGAAAAGGGGAAAATATTAGAGATTGGCTTTATGTCATTGATCATGCCAGGGCTATTGATACTATTTTTCATCATGGAAATAACGGGGAAACCTATAACATAGGTGGGTTCAATGAATGGAAAAATATAGATTTAATCCATCTATTGTGTTGCCTCATGGACGAGACCATGGAACGTCCATCAGGAAGTTCCGCTCAGCTCATTACTTTTGTAAACGACCGCTCAGGACATGATTTAAGATATGCCATTGACGCCACAAAATTGGCACATGAACTGGGCTGGCAGCCCTCCCTACAATTTGAGGAAGGACTCAAGAAAACGGTAAAATGGTATTTCGAAAATGAAGAGTGGTTGACTAATGTTACCTCGGGTGAATACCAAACCTATTATCAAACGCTTTATAAAGAAAAGACATGAAAGGCATCATTTTAGCAGGTGGATCAGGGACTCGGTTACACCCCTTGACCCTTGCGGTTAGCAAACAAATGCTCCCGGTATATGACAAGCCCATGATTTATTACCCATTATCCGTTTTATTACTGGCAGGCATTAGAGAAATACTGATTATCTCTACTCCAAGAGACCTTCCGTTATTCCAGCAACTCCTCGGCAACGGGGCAAATTTGGGCTGTCATTTTGAATATGAGGTTCAACCCGAACCCAAAGGTTTGGCTCAGGCATTTCTCATTGGAGCGCAATTCATAGGAAGAGAAAAGGTCGCATTGGTATTGGGTGATAATATTTTTTATGCCTCTGGATTGTCTCAGAAATTACAAAATTGTATTGACCCAATGGGTGGAATTATTTTTGCATATCAGGTAAATAACCCTGAAAGATACGGTGTAGTAACCTTTAATGATCAAAAAAAGGCCTTGTTCATCGAAGAGAAACCCATACATCCCCAATCAAAATATGCCGTCCCTGGTTTATATTTTTATGATCATGAAGTAGTGGACATTGCAAAAAATATACAATCCAGCTCGCGGGGTGAATTGGAAATTACTGCTGTAAATAATGAATATTTAAGGCAAGGGAAATTAACAGTAGAAGTACTGGATAGAGGAACCGCCTGGTTGGATACAGGAACCATTGAATCCCTACTGGAAGCAGGTGATTTTGTCAGGGCTATTGAATCTCGTCAAGGACTTAAAATTGGTTGCATTGAAGAGGTAGCTTTCAAAATGGGATTTATCGATGAAGATCAGCTCCGCCAGATTGCGCTTCCCTTACAAAAAAGTGGTTATGGGACTTATTTATTAAAACTACTAGATGGAAATTAAACCTACACCGCTCAAAGACTGCTATGTTATTCATCATGACTTGCATAAGGATGATCGAGGGTATTTTATGGAAGCCTTCAATCGTACCCGATTTAAAGAATTTGGACTCGATTTTTCGGTGGAGCAAATCAATATTGCAGAATCAAAAAAAGATGTATTTAGAGGCCTCCATTTCCAATTAAATCCTTTTGCCCAAACTAAAATTGTTTCGACGCTTAGTGGAGCGGTTATTGACCTAGTCGTTGATTTAAGAAAAACTTCTGAAAGTTATCTTCAATATTTTAAAATTAAGTTAGATACGCCAGATAAAGCCTTATTCATTCCCAAAGGTTTTGCCCATGGCTACTTCACTTTAGAAGATCACACTTCTTTTCAATATGCAGTAGATCAACCCTATCACGCGGCTTCAGAACGTAGCTTAAGCATCTATGACCCAATTTTAAATATAAAAGGGGATTTTACCAGAGCCTTGATCTCTCCTAAAGATTTAGCCAGTCAAAGTTTTAGTACAATTGAACAAGAATTATGAAAAAAATATTAATTACCGGAGGTGCTGGATTTTTAGGTTCTCATTTGTGCGATCGGTTCATCAAAGAAAATTATCAGGTCATCGCGATGGATAACTTGAGTACGGGGTCCATAGAGAATATTGAACATCTCTTTAAAAAGTCAAATTTTGAATTTCATGAGCACGATGTCACCAAGTTCATTCACGTGCCAGGAACCTTGGATTACATTTTGCATTTCGCATCTCCTGCGAGTCCCATCGATTATTTGAAAATGCCCATTCAAACGATGAAAGTGGGGTCCTTAGGGACCTTAAACTGTCTCGGTTTAGCCAAAGAAAAAAAAGCAAGAATATTGATTGCCTCTACCTCTGAAATTTATGGAGACCCTTTGATACATCCGCAAAAGGAAAACTATTGGGGTAATGTAAATCCCATTGGCCCAAGGGGTGTTTATGATGAAGCCAAGCGATTTCAAGAAGCACTAACTATGGCCTATCATACCTTTCATCAATTGGAAACAAGAATTGTACGTATTTTTAATACCTTCGGACCTAGAATGAGATTAAACGACGGCCGGGTATTGCCTACCTTTATTAAGCAAGCCCTTCAAGGCAAGCCCCTTACTGCTTTTGGAGATGGGAGTCAAACCCGATCATTCACTTATGTCGATGACCTAATCGAGGGTATTTTTCGCTTACTGCATAGTAAATATGCTAATCCTGTAAATATTGGAAATCCTCAGGAAGTTACTATCAACGAATTTGCTCAAGAAATCCTACAACTTACCCAAAGTTCGTCTGCCGTTACCTATCAATCCCTACCGGAGGACGACCCCAAACAACGAAAGCCAGACATTTCCTTGGCTAAAAAACAATTAGATTGGCAACCCCGATTTTCAAGAGCTGAAGGTCTCAAAATAACAGTTGAATCATTTAAACCCAAATTGAATCCAAATAAATAATAAGATTAGCAGGATAAAATTAATGATCTTTTTGCCTAATCTTGCTATAAGAATTAATTCATGGATCAAGATAAATTAAGACATATTTCAAAGACAATCACCTGGCGCATTATTGCCTCTACCACGACTTTCTTTTTGGCATTGGCTTTTTTTGGAAACAATGCAGAGGCCGTTAAAAAGGCTACCGCTGTGGCTATCGCTGAGACCATCCTCAAAATGATTCTTTATTATTGTCATGAACGCGTTTGGTTTAACGTTAAATTTGGCCGAAAGAAATGAGTGAAAATATCATCCAGCACACCCATCCGATCGGCAAGTCCGATCGATTGAAAAATAATGGCCACCAAGCTAAAGTGATTTGGTTCGTCGGACTTTCGGGTTCGGGCAAATCTACTCTCGCCGGAAATTTAGAAGCTGTTTTGCATCACAAAGGGTATAAAACTTATGTTCTAGATGGTGACAATGTACGTTTGGGTCTAAACAATGATTTAGGATTTTCAAAACAAGATCGTACAGAAAATGTTCGACGAATTGCCGAAGTAGCTCGATTATTCAACGAGGCTGGAATTATTGTTTTATCTGCTTTTATTTCTCCGCTTAAATCTGATAGAGACCAAGCCCGTAAACTGATAGGAGCGGAAAATTTTATAGAGATTTTTGTTCATTGTCCCTTGCCTACATGTGAGAAAAGAGACGTTAAAGGACTTTATTCTAAAGCCCGAAAAGGATTAATCCCTAATTTTACCGGAATCGATGCTCCTTTCGAAAATCCCAAGCAACCCGATATGACCATAGATACCGAAACGGAGTCTATGGAAAAATCATTAGAAAAATTGCTTGAATTTATAGGACCAAAAATAGAACTTGAATGAGTAATTACAACCTTAAACATTTAGATGAATTAGAAAGTGAATCTATTTTTGTTCTACGTGAAGTTTTTGCGCAATTTGAGAATCCATGTATCCTTTTCTCAGGAGGTAAAGATTCTATCGTAGTTACCCATCTTGCTAAAAAAGCATTTCATCCAGCTAAAATACCTTTCCCTCTAGTCCATATTGATACCGGCCATAATTTTCCTGAAACCATGGCATTCAGAGATAAAATAGTTGCTGATTTAGAAGTTAGACTGATCGTAGGTTTGGTTCAAGAATCCATTAATTCTGGGAGGTCTAAAGAGGAACCAGGAAAAAATCCTTCAAGAAATGCACTCCAAACCAATACTCTTCTTGATACCATCGAATTACATCAATTTGATGCTTGTATTGGCGGAGCCCGACGAGACGAGGAAAAAGCTCGTTCCAAAGAAAGGTTTTTTTCACATCGTGATGAATTTGGACAATGGAATCCAAAAAATCAACGCCCAGAATTATGGAACATATTCAATGGAAAACATCATAAAGGAGAACATTTTCGAGTATTTCCCTTGAGTAACTGGACAGAAATCGATGTTTGGCAATATATTTTGATGGAAAGCATTCAGATTCCCTCCCTTTATTTTGCACATAAGCGTGAAGTCATCCGTCGCAACGACAGCTGGCTCCCTGTATCAGAGTATGTTCAACTGAACGAGAAGGAAATCCCATTACAAAAAAAGATCCGTTTTAGAACTTTAGGTGACATCACCATCACCGGTGGAAATGAATCAGACGCAGATACATTAGAAAAAATCGTGAATGAAGTAGCCGTATCACGTCAGACTGAGAGGGGTAATCGAGAAGACGATAAGCGATCTGAAACATCTATGGAAGATCGAAAAAAACAAGGTTATTTTTAAAAAAAACCTAATATGAGTACCTATTTAGATACGGAATTATTGCGGTTCACTACAGCCGGTAGTGTAGACGATGGTAAAAGCACCTTGATAGGTCGACTTCTTTTTGATACCAAATCAATTTTTGAAGATCAATTGGATCAAGTCAAAAAATCCAGTGATCGGAAAGGTTTAGCGGAAGCAGATTTATCACTGCTTACTGATGGGCTCAAAGATGAACGCGAACAGGGTATTACCATTGATGTGGCTTACCGTTATTTTGCTACACCCAAAAGAAAATTCATTATTGCAGATACCCCAGGTCACATTCAATATACACGAAACATGGTCACAGGTGCATCAACTGCAAATTGCGCTTTAATCCTAATAGATGCCCGCCATGGAGTGGTGGAGCAAACTTGTCGACATGCCATCATCGCCTCATTACTTCAAATTCCACATTTGATCATTTGCATAAACAAAATGGATTTGGTAGACTACCAAGAAGACGCTTTTCAAAAAATTAAAAAAGATTTTGAAAGCTTCTCATCTAAATTAGATGTGACCGATATACGTTTTATCCCCATCAGTGCCTTGAATGGAGATAATGTTGTCAATCGCAGTGAAAAAATGACATGGTATGAAGGCTCCACCCTTTTATATACCTTAGAAAATTTACATATCGGAAGTGATTACAATCACATTGATTGTCGATTCCCCGTGCAAACAGTCATCCGTCCGAAAAAAGAACCCTACCACGACTTTAGAGGCTATGCGGGAAGAATTGCGGGAGGCGTATTTAAGCCTGGTGATGAAATTACAGTGCTCCCCTCAGGATTCACATCAAAAATCAAGTCTATAGAAACCTTTGATGGATCACTAAAGGAAGCATTTGCTCCGATGTCGGTTACCATGCAGCTAACCGATGATTTAGACGTAAGCCGAGGCGATATGCTAGTTAGGTCTAATAATCAACCTGAGCTCAATCAAGACATTGAAATCATGGTATGTTGGCTACATAATCAAGCCCCTCATCCTAGATCAAAATATATCATTAAACATACAACGTCAGAAGCCAAAGCCATCATAAAAAATGTGCGATACCTTTTGGATGTCAATACGTTACATCGAAATATTGAAAATCGAAACATTGGCATGAACGACGTAGCACGAATTCAACTGCGCACCACCAAGCCTTTATTGACGGATGCCTATCGCAAAAACAGAACGACGGGTAGTATTATTTTAATCGATGAGTCCACTCATGAAACCTTGGCCGCCGGTATGATAATTTAAGGCCATCCTCCATTATGAACCTAAATTCATTACTCGAGCAAGCCAAAATTGCGGCAAGTATGGCCAGTGAGGAAATACTCAAAGTCTATAATTCTAGTGATTTTGAAATAGAAACCAAAGATGATCAATCCCCACTGACACGCGCAGATCAAGCAGCTCATGAGGTCATTGCAGCCGTACTAGAAAGGACCAGCATCCCAATTTTAAGTGAGGAAGGTGCCCAAATTTCTTTTTCACAAAGAAAAAGTTGGGAAACTTTTTGGCTTATAGACCCATTAGATGGAACTAAAGAATTTATCAAAAGAAATGGAGAGTTTACCGTGAACATTGCCCTTATCCACCATCGTCAGCCCATACTCGGTGTCGTGCAAACACCCGTCACTGCTGATCTATATTCTGCCATCAAAGAATCCGGCGCTCAAAAAAATGGGAAAAAGATTCAGGCTGCCTCCTTTGACCTCAATCAATCCGGACTTAAAGTAGTTGCATCTCGCTCTCATCTCAACACCGAGACACAAGTATTTTTAGATGCCTTGATCAAACCCAAAATTCTATCTAAAGGCAGTTCCTTGAAGTTCCTAATGGTCGCAGAGGGCGAAGCACATTTATATCCCCGATTTGCCCCTACGATGGAATGGGATACCGCTGCCGCTCAAATCGTTCTCGAAGAGGCCGGGGGTAAGGTGATTATCCAAAACTCACAAACACCTATAAATTATAACAAAAAAAACTTGTTGAATCCCTATTTTTTAGCTCAGGGAATAGAAAAAAATTCTCATAAGTAAACTATTTCCCCATCCGTTCATCTGTAATATTGCCCATGTAAATAAATAGATGCCTGCTTTTTTTGATTTTTAATTAATTAAATTTGCTGCTTGCCAATAAAAGCATAACTATGCACAAATATTTCAGGATTTCTATAATTCTCTCTTTTGCTTTATTCATCGGGACCTGTAATCTAGAAACAGTGAACGCCCAAAGTATAGGAAAAGCTCAATCGGTGAAAGTTGACAATCTTTCTGATGATCAGATTCGCATTATGCTGCAGCGCGCCAAGAGTATGGGGTATTCAGATCAAAATATTGTACAATATGCAAGATCAGAAGGTTTGTCTGCCATGGAAATAAGCAAACTATCACGGAGAATAAACAAAATACGTGTTGAAGACAATAAGCGAAAATCAAGCCTCTCTGATTTTCAAGAAGAAAAAAAGAAAGAAGTATTAACCGATTATCTGACACAATTAGCTTTCGAGGAAGAACAAAAAAAAATGGAACTTGAAGATTTGCCGATAAATCAAAACTTTGGTTATAGCGTTTTTAACGACAAAACCAGGGAATTGAGTTTCGAAACCAACTTGAACTTTCCACCCCCACCTGATTATGTGCTCGGGGTCGGTGATGAAATTGTTATTGATATTTTTGGTGCCTCTGAATGGAATTATACAGAATCCATTCAGCCCAATGGTCAGCTTTTCCTCAGTAATGTAGGGCCTATTTATTTGAATGGGCTCACGTTAAAAGAAGCCCAAAAAAAAATAAAAACCCGACTTACTGGCGTTTATGTTGAATTATCTGGTGCTGCCCCCAGCACTTTTTTACAAGTATCAATAGGTATGATTCGAAATATCAGTATCAATGTTGTAGGTGAAGTAAACGTTCCTGGAACCTACACTATCAATGCTTTATCTACTGTGTTCAATGCTTTATATGCTGCCGGCGGACCAACTTTGATGGGGACCCTGAGAGATATAAAAGTGTACAGGCAAAGTGAGCAGATCGCTACAGTTGATATATATGACTTTTTATTGAACGGCAATTCGAACAGCAATGTACATCTCCAACATAATGATATGATCATTATCGGGCCTTATGAAAATAGAATTGAATTGCAAGGAGCTGTCAAACGTCCGGGATTCTATGAAACTCTGGGAAATGAAACTTTTGAGGATTTGCTTACTTATGCCAGTGGTTTCACCTCAAATGCCTATGAAAAAAGAATCAGTGTCATTCGTAATAAAGATGACTCAAAGCAAGTTTTAAACATATATAAAGAACAGTTCAAGGAATTCAACCTTCAAGATGGAGATGTTTTCAGCATAGGAGAAATTCAAAATAGATTCGAAAATCGAGTAATGATTAAAGGTGCCGTCTTCAGACCCGGGCCTTATGCTCTGACAGATGATTTAACCTTAAAAACGTTAATAGGTCTAGCAGATGGTTTAACCGGGGATGCCTTCACAGGACGGGCCTTGTTAACTAGAATGCATCCAGACTATAGCGTTGAGACCCTCACCTTAAATCTTAAAAAAATCCTAAGTGGTGAAATAGAAGATATAAAACTGCAAAAAGAAGATGTCCTTCAGATCAATTCTATTTATGATTTTGAAGAAGAGCAATTTGTCCGCATTACGGGCGAAGTAAATAATCCTGGTGTTTATCGCTTTTCTGATAACCTTTCCATGGAAGATTTGATTTTTCAAGCCAAAGGATTTAAGAAAGCAGCAATTGGAGGTACTGCTTTTATTTCAAGAAGACCTCTTCAACAGTCTGCCTATGCTCAAATCGAAACAGAACAGTTGGCGATAAATGATAATCTTGAAATATCTTCTAATGAATATCTCCTAAGACCCTTTGATCATATCACCATCAGAAAAAATCCCAATTATTTTGAAGAGAAATCTATCCAAATTTTAGGCCAAGTAAATTTACCTGGAACGTATCCTATTGAATCGGCTGATGAAAGAATTTCTGATATTATCGGCAGGGCCAATGGCCTCAACGAATTTGCCTATGCTTCGGGGGCGACCTTGATTCGAAAATCAGAATTTAACCGCAAAAGCAATGATCAACAAGAGAAAAAATCCAATATTTTGAATTTTTTAAATAACATGGATACTAGTCTCTACAGTGAATCAGATTTAGTTATCATCAATAAAATTAATGAAGAATTGGATTATGATCAAAATAAATACAGCCCTAAAAATGAAAATTTATCAGCCCTTGCTCAAAGAAACAGAATTAAAGAAATCTCTAATAACAACTCCGATGCGGATTTTAATTTAAAAGAAGCTGAATCTATTGCCTTAGATTTGACTAAGATTTTATCAAAGCCAGGATCCGTTGATGATTTAATTTTGGAGGATGGTGATATTATCAATATTCCCAAAAAGTTGAGTACCGTAAGGGTAATGGGTAAGGTTTTGTATCCCAATACGATAGGGTTTGAATCCTCCAAGGGCCTCAAATATTATATCAATGAAGCAGGTGGCTTCAATAACAGGGCGAAGAAAAGACATACTTATGTCGTTTATGCCAATGGCAATGCGGCAAGAACCAACAGCTTTCTAGGCATAAAATCCTATCCTAAAATAGCTCCTGGTGCTGAAATTATTGTCCCTGAAAAACCCATTAAGATAGGGGTTAATACAGGAGATATTATTGCCATTTCAACTTCCTTAATAACCTCTTTGACCTTGATTGGCGTAACCTTACTAAATAACCCTTAATTGAACGATCCTAAATACATAGACGAAGAGCGCATCTCCTTCCGCGACTTCATTGATAAGGTCAAAGGCTTAATTCATTATCTCTTACTTCATTGGAAAAAAATAGTGTTGGGATCTTTGATCATTGCTTTTTTAAGAATTTCATATGAGATATTTAGAGATCCCATCTACACTGCAGAAACTACCTTCATCATTGAGGTAGGGGAAGGTGATATGTCTCAATTAGGATCCTTGGCTTCCGTTGTGGGTATTAATTTGAACGGTATTTCCGATGACAGTCAGCTCTTCGACACCGATCATATAGTCGAGCTCTACAAGTCCTATAAAATGTTAAAATTGGCATTTTTATCGCGCGCAGGTGATGCAGAGAGTGAACGATTGATCACGCGATTTGCTAGGGGGAAAAAATTACTAAAGCGATGGCATCGCGATGATGAACTAGAAAACTTCAGTTTTGAAATCGCAGAGACTGACATGGGTGTGAAGCATGATAGCCTTTTGATAGAGGTCATAGATGATTTCAAAAAAGAACAACTGATCATAGCCAAGCCCAATAGAAGACTTATGATCTTAAGTGTAAAGGTGGAAGATGATGATGCTCTTTTCGCTGAAAAATTCAATACCGTTTTGGTAAAAATTGTGAACCAATTTTACGAAAGTACAAGTACGAAGAAAACAGGTGAAAATCTAAAAATATTGCAAAGTCAAGCCGATAGTACACGTATTATTCTAGACCACTTACTTGATCAATTGGCTACAATATCTGAACTTCAACCCAATCCCAATCCCCTGTATTATACCAATCAAGTTCCTTTCCAAAAGCTACAAATTGACATCGAAGCATCTGCTGCAGTATATGAGGAAATTGTCAAAAATTTAGAGATGGCCAAAATCACACACCGCAATAAAAAGCCTTTAATACAAATTATAGATGAACCTGTCAGACCCCTTCAAATAGATAAATCTAAACCACTCAAGATGATCATCATTAGCAGTTTAATTGGAGGTCTTTCTATGCTACTTTTTTTCATATTAAACTACATGTGGAAAAAGTTAATGACAATTTCTTGAACCTCACATGGTCGCTATTATTTTAGTTAATTGGAAAAATTATGATGACACGAATGACTGTCTCAATTCCTTAAAACTAATTGATCAAACAAATGTATGCATCATTATTGTAGACAATGAGTCTAGGGCAGAAGATGCTAAAAAATTAAAAAATAATTATCCCAACATTATACTTATAGGAGAAGAGCAAAACTTGGGTTTTACAGGTGCATGTAATATTGGAATTAAAAAAGCACTTTGTCTTGATGCAAAATATGTGATGCTCTTAAATAATGACACTATAATAACTAAGAATTTCCTTAATCCTCTTTTAGCCACACTAAACTCAAGCCCTGAGATTGGAGCCGTACAACCTAAAATCTTATTTCATGACCGACCAAATAGGATTTGGAATGCTGGAGGCCGTATAATCCCTTTTAATACTTCAGCAAAAACCATTGGTTATAATCAGGTAGATTCCTCAAAATTCAATAACTGTATGGATATTGACTGGATTACAGGTTGTTGTTTTCTATTGAAATCTACAATTATAACTGACGCTGGATTGTTAAATGATAAGTTTTTTGCTTATTATGAAGATGTAGATTGGTCTTTAAGGATTCGGAATTTAAATATTCGCCTTGTTTATAATCCAGCAGCAAAAATTTATCATAAAGTAGGAGCTAGTAGCAAGAGTAAAATTAAAACTGAAGAAGGCTATTTGTCTCCTACAGCCCATTTTTTGAATATCAGAAATCACATATTTATTACCAGATTGCATGCTAAAGGCATAAATATGCTCACGTCACATATCTTCTTATTTCTTAAAATCATCTGTTATTTATTCTATTTTATTCTTAGAGGGAGAAAGAAAAAGTTTAAAAAGTCTCTCGAAGGATTCTTAGAAGGTTACAAAACCTTTTTATGACGCTCTTATTTATTATAACAACGATATATTTTTTGAGCTTGACATTTATTGTTGTTTACAAAATGATAAATTCTGGAAATCCAATATATATGCTCTTATTTGTCATTGGATTTTTTCCCATTTATGGTGTTTACCTCACATTATCTTATCAGCAAACTGCATCTATTTATTTTATAAATATCATCAAATACACAAAGGATATCGTTATCCTTTGTAGTTTAGTGATTTTTATTATTTTTAATAAAAATGTTTTTCAATACTCATTTAGAATTATTTTGCTTGATAAGCTCATCATCACTTTTACCTTATTAAGCGTATTTTTTACTGTTTTCCCTATTGGTCCCGTTGCATTTACAGAAAAAATCTTTTACTTAAAAAATATTCTCTACCTGCCGACAGCTTATTTTTTAGGCAGAAATTCATCTCTAACTCAAAAACAATTCAAATACATAATTTATTCAATTTTATCTTTAGGGATACTGGCTACGGTTGTTGCATTATTTGAAAGCTATTTTAACACACATCTTCATTCTTTAATTGGATATTCTGACTATAATTTTAATGTCAAAAATATATCACCTTCGGGTCACTATGGTTTAACATGGACTTTTGAAAATGGGTATAATGAAAAAAGATTTGGGGCTTTTTTTTCAGATCCTTTAGAATTATCTGCGTCAATGTTACTCCCTTTTAGTATTGTCACGGCGTTATTACTTCATACTAAATTCAATCAAAACAAAATTTTTTATCTAATTTTAATGGTCTTTTTGACATATATATTTGCCTTAGGAGCGTCAAGATCTTCTGTATTAGGTCTTATTCTTATGCTGATTTATATTGCTTTAATGCTCAAATACTACCGCCTTATCTCCATCCTATTTTTAGTTATTTTGATTATGGTTATTTATGCTCTAAACTTTGCTCCAAAAGAAATGGAGTATTATTTAATTGATACAATTACTTTTCAAAATACCTCTAGCATTGGACATGTTATCGAATGGCTAAATGCTTTCGATAGCATTATTTCAGATCCCTGGGGAATAGGTCTTGGGACCAGTGGAAATATAAATATTGTTGAAGCTGATTATAAAATCGGCGGTGAAAATCAATTTCTAATTTATGGTGTACAAATTGGAATCATTGGGATGATGTTATATATTTTAATTACAGCATTCGCAATTTCGCAATCTTTTACTGTGTATCGCCAAGCAATTTCAAGTAATGAAAAAATTGCCTCATTTCTTACTTCATCTGTGAAATTTGGATTAATTCTCCCATTATTTACTTCAAATGCTGAATCCTATCTCTTTGTATTCTTTATAACTTGGTGGTTAACTGGTTACTCAATGCGATTTTATAATCACCTCCAACCGACATAAAAACATGGGTTATATAAAAAAAAAATACTTATCGATACTTATCATTTGAACAACTCTATTTCAGGAATAGGTACATATACAATTAATGTATGTCTTGGTATTAGAAAAGTTAAGACTAATGATTTCCAATTTATTGAATTCCCTAAATTTGAAAAATCACTTGAATTTAATTTTTTTAAAGGATCAATTGGATGGGGTAAAAAAATATTATCCCATTTAAGCTATTTAATCTGGAAACAAATTATCCTTCCAATTGCAGCCATATACTATAAGGCTGATTTTATTTATAGTGCTGACTTTGTTTCGCCATATTTCGGTAAACAAAAGAAGATTATCGTATTTCATGACACCTTGTTTTGGGAATTCCCAAAGAATTATAATTACTTCTGGAGAAAATATTTTGTCACGCTTATTGAATTAACATTAAAAGAAAGTGACCTAATTTTGGCTACATCGAATTATACAAAAACTAAAATAAAAGAAATAATTAAGCCAGTGTGTGATGTTGAAACGGTTTATCAATGTGCTAAGAAATTGGATAAGACTGGAAAATTTGAACCTATCTATCAAAACTATTTATTACATGTAGGAACCTTCGATAATAGAAAAAACATTGAAACCCTAGTCAAAGCATTTTACTTAATTAGAAAAAAATTTTCTGATTTAAAGTTAGTCCTTGTCGGATTTGAGGGTTCTTCGGGAGCTAATATTCTTTATAAAAAAATTAAAATACTGATTTCGGATCTGAATTTGGAACAATGCGTTTTTTTACCTGGTTACGTAACGAATGAAGAGCTATCTAATTTATATTACCATGCGTCTTGCTATATCTTCCCATCGCTCGACGAAGGATTTGGCATTCCCATATTAGAAGCTCAATTTTCTGGAATTCCTGTTATTGTATCTAACAGAGGAGCATTAAAGGAAATAGGAGGTGAAGGAGTTTTAACCTTTGAAGCATTAGATCCAATTGATTTACAAACAAAAGTAGAATCTATATTAACTGATAATGAATTAAGATTAAGTCTTATAGATAAGGGTACAGAAAACTTTAATAGGTTTAATGTTGAAAATTTTACCTTGAGCTTAATAAAAGCCCTCAAAAAAATTCAAATTTAATCCTCCTTTAAACAAATTAACCAGAAAGCACTTGAATATTTTATTTTTACATAGCTCCTCTGACTTATACGGCGCAAGTAAAATCCTAATTAATGTGGTGAGAATAGTTAAAAAAAATGGACATGAGCCCATAGTCGTGTTGTCAGAAATAGGACCCCTAAGTAAATTATTTGAGGCTGAAAACATAGCTGTTTATATCATTCGACTGGGCATACTTAGAAAAAAATATTTTTCTGTAATTGGTATCATTAATAGGATAAAATATATTTTAAAAGCGAAAAAAGAATTAATTCAACTAGCCTTAGATAAAAAAATAGATATTATTTATAGCAATACTTCGGTTGTAACGGTAGGCATATTAGTTGCCAAAAGCCTTAATTTAAGGCATATCTTTCATGTTCATGAAATAATAACGCCAAAATTTTTGGCTAACATTATAAATAATTACCTAATTAAGAGTTCAGAAAATATCATAGCCGTTTCTTATGCCGTCGCAGAAAATATTGATAAAAAATGGAATACTAAACATATAACGGTAATACATAATGGTATAGATTCATCAACATTTGCCTCTAAAAAATCACTAAAAAAAGATTTGAATATTAATAATGAATATTTGGTTCTTGGAATGATCGGTAGAATAAGCCAAGGTAAAGGCCAGCACTACTTTATTGATATTGCCATTCAAATAATAAAAAAACATCCATTTTTAAAAGTCATTTTGGTTGGTGATACCTATCCGGGAAATGAGCATTTAGAAAAAGAAATAGATCTAAAAATCAAAAAATCTGGCCTCTCCGGAAACTTTATTCAACTGGGTTATCGAACTGATATCGTGGAAATTTTAAATACTTTGGATATTTTCGTTTTCCCCTCCATCCAACCAGATTCATTTCCTACTGTCATTTTAGAAGCTATGGCATGTAAAAAACCCATTATTACAACTATCCGAGGTGGTGCTTCAGAAATGATCGAAAATAATTTATCAGGCTTTTATATACCCTTCAATGATGTCCATAAATCAGCAAGTATTATCACCTCATTATTATTAGATGAAAAGAAAAGAAAATCTTTTGGTGAGGTTGCCTACCAGAAAGTAATCTCAAACTTTGATTTAACCTCTTTCGAAGATAAAATTATGACCTTGATTAACCAGCCACATGAGAAATAAAAAAAATCATGTCTCAATAATTGGTACTAGAGGCTATCCCTACATATACAGTGGATACGAAACTTTTGCAAAAGAACTCTCTGAACGCTTGGTTAAAAAAGGGATTAAAGTAACTATATATTGTCATAGGAATCTTTTTAAATACCGGCCCAAGCAAATAAAAGGAATCCATCTAGTTTACCTTCCGGCCATTGAAACTAAAATACTCAGTCAATTAAGCCATTCTCTTCTTGCATTCTTGCATGCTTGTTGGCAACCCTATGATGTTATACTTGCTGTCAACTCAGCCAACGGACCTTTTGGTTTATTGACCCGATTGTTTCGAAAAAAAACTATGATCAATGTAGATGGATTAGAATGGATGCGTCCTAAATGGAATGGCTTAGGTTCCAAATATTTTTATTGGTCATCTAAACAAGCCACTCGTTTTTTTGACTTAATTATCAACGATTCGGAAGAGATGCAAAGGGTTTACAAAAAAGAATTTCAAACCCAATCCAGCGTTATTGCTTATGGAGCCGAACCGAGATACTCACAGAACCCCGAGTTGATTCAGAAATGGGATCTACGTCCCAATAGCTATTATTTGATTGTAGGTAGGCTTATTCCAGATAATAATTCCGATATTATCTTAGAAGGCTTTTTACAAAGTTCTTCTGGAAAGAAACTTGTGATCGTGGGTGACGTTCCTTTTCAAGATACCTATGCTAAAAAAATAAAAGCTCGATCACAAACTACGGACCGCGTCATCATGACAGGCTATGTAAATGAATCAGAAACCCTAGCAGAACTCTATCACCATTGTTATGCCTACCTTCATGGGCATGAATTCGGGGGTACCAATCCCACTATGCTGAAGGCCATGGCCTATGGCTGTGCTATTCTTGCTTTGAAAACTCCTTTCAATATCGAGATGTTAGCAGATGGAGACTTTGGTGATTTTTTTAATAAATCCGTTGATTCCATTAGCAAAAAAATCAAGGACTTTGATCTTCACTCAAAAAGAGTCTTGTACTTGAAAAATCATTCAAGATCAGGTATTTCAAAAAAATATACCTGGGATCATGTATGTGATCAATATATTAATGCTATTTATGGCTTGATCGGTTCCCGATAAGTTCTGTGCAATACGACGGCACCAAAAATAAACATCGCCACCTCTGCTAAAGCTACACCAAGCAATAATCCATTAATTTCGAAAAAAGAACCAAAGAAGGGAAGAAAAACTAATGCCATGATCAGACCGATCAGGTGATAGCGAAAATACACTTTTTTCATATCTAATGCTATAATTAATAAGCTCAGTGGAAGATTACAAAAAACTAAAAAAATATACGTGGCAATATCCATAAAAAAGGCTCAATATCCATGAGGGTGATTTCCTCTGAAAGAATCTCAATAAGTGGGCTTCCATAAAAGATGACGATGATCATTCCTGACAATACCACAATCAATAGTTTTGAAAAAACAGAGAAGAGAAAATTCCTTATAAGATGATCAGATTCTTTCACAAAATTGCATAGCATCGGAAAGATAGCCCGATAAACTAAGGAGTATGAATTCGCTATGAGCATCATGATTCGATCAATAATTACATAAATCC
>NZHT01000087.1 GCA_002691385.1 Flammeovirgaceae bacterium
GATTAACCAGGGTATGATTCAAGGCCGCTCAAATTTTGTCTTTCGTGTCAAAAATGAAAATACCTATGTTTCAAAGGGGCTTAGAGGTCAATATGATACCTATGCTATCAACGTGAATGTTAACATTGTAAAAGATGATATCCTTGATATTGAAGGTTTCAAATCCTTTAGACCAGACGCCAATAATGCCAAATTTATACTTGAAGGTGATAAATACATTTGCGGTTGGGAAATCGAAAAAATGTCTAAATCAAAGTTCAATGTTGTAAATCCTGATATTTTGATTAAAAAATATGGTGCCGATACTTTGAGAATGTATGAAATGTTTTTAGGACCCATTGAACATAGTAAGCCTTGGAATACAAATGGCATAGAGGGTGTCTTCAAATTTGTAAGAAAATTTTGGAATCTCTTTCATAATAATGATCAATTGTTTAAGGTATCGGACGCGCTTCCAAGCAAAGAAGAATTCAAAATTCTTCATAAATTAATCAAAAAAATAGAGGAAGATATTGAACAATTTTCTCTTAATACTTCAATATCCAACTTCATGATTGCTACTAATGAACTAGCGCAGATCAAATGCAATAAAAGGCAAATTCTTGAGCCCATGACCATCATAATGGCTCCTTATGCCCCACATTTAAGTGAAGAAATTTGGAATAAACTAGATGGAAAAGGTAGCATTTTTAATGCAACATTTCCTTTATTTAATGCCTCTTATTTAATTGAGGATTTCTTTGAATATCCTATCTCAGTCAATGGGAAAATGAGAGTTAAATTATCATTCCCTTTAGATACACCAACCTACAAGATAGAACAAGAAGTTCTAAATCATGCCATAATTAAAAAATGGCTAGATGGAAAGTCACCAAAAAAAATTATTATAGTCCCCAAAAAGATCGTGAATGTAGTTACGTAAGATTTTCATTTTAGATATTTTCTATTTTTTGCCACCTAAAAATTCAAATCATCAGAATGCATTACTGATCTTCTTGTTCTTCTTCGTTTTCGTCTTCTTCAAACCCATCATCTTCAATTAGCTCAATGTCACCTTCCATTACATCCTTTTTCTTTTTTCTTTTGAGGAAGTTTCTTTTTTCAACTTGAAGACTGTCATTCTCTAATAATTCGTCGGTAACCATGCCTGCACTATCTGTAGGCATATCCTCATTAGGTGGAGCTACCTTAGCAACTAACAAATGACCAAAATATTTGTTATAATAATCTTGTTCCACATTATTTTGTCCTTTAGGATCATACCTATACAAATATTTTTTTTCCGGGACAGAATTTTGAGCCGACAAAATAGCAGAATCTTGCGCAGATAAAATAACAGAATCTCCTGATATGGAATCTAGACCAAAATCAGAGGCAACAAAACTCCCTAAATCCATAAAATCTGTTAGATCATCAGATACTTCTTCCTTCCAAATAAGATCTTGTTGAGGAACAGTTCTCATTTGATACACCTTCAACCAATTGGGTTCATATCTAACGACACCAAATTTAGTTCTATTAACTGATTTTGATTTCACCAAATGAGGTTCGACAGAAGCAAAATATTCAGACTTATTGTTACCATCATCCTTATTAATATATGAATTGCGCGTCTCCTTATCCAGCTTCCAAATAGGAGAAAAATAGGCAAAGCGAAGAGAATCATTGAGGATGTAAGTACTTTGAAAAGCAGGGCATATCACTTTAGGCCTACATCCCAATTGTAAAATCAAGTAATGCAAGAAAATAATTCGTAAAAACATCTTCATTAGAGACGTAAGATAGGTTTAAAATAGCAAAACATTAATTTAAAGCTTCAAGTTAATGAAAAAAAGTTAGTTTAATTAAATTAAAACTTTATTTTTTTATACTTAACTTATTGTAATACAGTTTATTATGAATAATTTTATTAACACAATTAAGATCTCGAAATGTATCTTGTTATGATGACAATCACAGCAAATATGAAAATTATGATAGATATTTTATTGATACCGTGCATAAGTTTTAAGTTGATACTTACTTTCTTATAGGGATCTTTTTTTCTGAAAAAATATGTAAGTAATTCATTTAAGTCACTATTTTTCTTTTTTTGATCTTTATTCATTTTCTATATTATTTATTAATTCAGGTTCAACCCATTCTCCATTGTCTTTAATTAACTTGATAAGCTCATCCAAGGCATTCTCAGCCGGTACTGCTTTTTTGATAACCTCTTGTCCTTTGTAGAGGGTAATTTTCTCTTTACCTGAACCCACATAACCATAATCTGCATCAGCCATTTCTCCAGGTCCATTTACAATACAGCCCATGATTCCAATTTTTATTCCTTTCAAATGATCCGTCTTTTTTCGAATCATTGCAGTTGTTTCTTGAAGGTCAAAAAGAGTCCTTCCACAAGATGGACATGAAATATATTCTGTTTTAGTCATTCTTGTTCTAGCCGCTTGTAAAGTACCAAAAACAGTTTTATTGATTAATTCAGTATCCAAATTATCAGCACTCATCAACATACCATCTCCTAAGCCATCAATAAATAATCCTCCAAAATTAGTAGCTAAATTTATTCTGAATGTTTCTTCTGAGTAGCCAACAAAATGATATTTAAAGACTATGGGTGATTGAATACCTGCCTTCATTAATTTTATCATGGCATTTCTTGAGCTATGAAACACATTAGAGGCACAAGATTCCAAAATAATGATGGATTGAGTTAAACCCTTGAGCTGATGGATGACCTTATCTTCAATAGTATCCGCATTGATCAGAATAAAACTAAAATAATTTTCAACTTCTGTTAAATTGATCAACTGATTTTCAATCAAAAGTGGATAAATATGATCTCTTTCACTTAAATTTTTGAACAAATCATAATTAACAATCTGCTTTAACCCATTAGGCAGCATAAAATCAAGCACATGATCTCCAGTATAGATATAATCACAACCTAAATCATTCATACCCCATTTATCTAATTCCGTCAAATAAAAGTGTCCAACCGATTTCAAGCTTTTGATATCGATGTTTTTCTTTTTAGAAAAATCCGAAATTACGCGAGGCACATTTTGCGAACCAAAATTGATCACTTCATATGTTTCCCTGCGGGTATAGCGATAAGGGTCTATGGGGCTATCTATCACAGGCAACAGGTCTATTGGATTTTTTCGCTTAATCAATTGATCAATCAATATTTTTGCAACAGGGGCTTCTGCTTCTGGCGCTTCAGTAAGTGACACTCTAATAGTATCTCCTAGACCATCTTCCAAAAGGGTTCCTATACCTACCGAAGATTTGATTCTCCCATCTTCTGCCTCACCCGCTTCTGTTACTCCTAAATGCAAAGGATAAGATTGAAGTCCTTCTCCCTTAAGCTTAGCTACTAGCAAGCGGTAGGCTTGTACCATTACTTGGGGATTACTTGACTTCATTGAAAGTACCAAATCAAAATAATTTAAATCCTCACAAATGCGAATAAATTCGAGAGCAGATTCAACCATACCCAGAGGAGTATCTCCATATCTACTCAATATTCTATCAGATAAAGATCCATGATTGGTTCCTATGCGCATGGCGGTTCCATATTCTTTGCAAATACTTACCAAAGGCGAAAACTTAGTTCTAATTCTATCTAATTCTGCCTGATAGGTGTTCTCAGTATAATCAATGGTAACAAATTTTTTCTTATCAGCATAATTACCTGGATTTATACGGACCTTCTCCACGATTCTAGCAGCAAGTTCAGCGGCATTAGGTGTGAAATGAATATCAGCAATCAAGGGTGTCTGAAATCCCTTTTCCCTAAGGGAACGCTTGATCTCAGTCAAGTTTTTCGCTTCTTTAATACTTGGTGTCGTAATTCGAACATAATCACAGCCTGACTCAATCATTCTGATACATTGATCCACAGATCCTTTAGTATCCATCGTATCAATAGTAGTCATTGATTGAACACGTATAGGAAAAGATCCTCCAATTGGCACTTCACCAATATTTACCACACGTGTGAGCCTTCGTTCATAACGAGTTAGACTTTTGGCGTAATATGTCATACTATATTTTCATGTATTATTAAACTGTACAATATTGAGAATTATATGTCTCCGAGTTGGGGTCTGATCAACAAGTCTTCAACGACTGTGCGATCACTTAAGCTGTAAGTTGCCCAAATAAGATCTGCTACATCTTTAGAACTAATAAATCGTTCTTCAGGAAGATCAACCCCAGCCCAACTTGAAGTGAATGTTGCTCCTGGTAATACTGCAGTAACTTTAATATTGTCTGTCTTAAGCTCTTCCCGTAAAACCTTGGTCATACCATACAAAGCAAATTTAGAAATACTGTAAGATCCTCCATTGGCATAGGCAGTAAGGCTTGCAATAGAACACATGTTGAAAATATAACCTTTCTTTACAGCTTTCATTTGTGGCAAAACTGTTCTTGTCAAATGATATGCACTGTAAAGATTGGTATTAATCATCGATTCCAAGGCGTCATCAGCTTCCTCATCAATCATACCAGGTATAAATACTCCAGCGTTATTAATCAATATCTCTGGAATGCCTATTTCATTAACGAACTTACCGAATTTCATAACCTCTTCCTTGATTGATACATCCACAGCCAAAACAAATACTTGTACTGAATACTTTTTCTCAATGTCCCTTTTAAGCAAGTCCAATTTCATCTGGTTTCTTGCACAAGTAATGATATCAAACCCTTGTTCGGCAAAACAATATATAATTGACTTACCAATACCATCAGTTCCTCCCGTGACTACACAATTCATATTTTTCTCTTTCTATTTTAATAAAACAAATTTCAATAAAAATAACTCCAATACTTAATAAAATCTGGAGTTTTAAAAGGATATAGTTAAATTCGATGATCAATGAGAAGTTTAGGCAAATATTTCATTTTTATGAGGAGTCTCATTACTCGGAGAGAAACCTTCAGGACTTATATAAAACTCATTACACAAGAATGTATAAATGTGGGATATAACTCTCTTTTCATAGTGGGAATTGTATCTGTTTTTATGGGGGCCGTTACCACAATCCAAACGGCGTTTAACTTAGTCAGCCCATTTATACCTGATTATGTTATCTCATTGGTCGTCAGAGATATGGCCATTTTAGAACTCTCCCCAACCATCATAGCTATTATTTTTGCAGGTAAGGTAGGCTCAAGTATAGCTGGAGAATTGGGAACAATGCGTATTACCGAACAAATCGATGCTTTGGAGGTTATGGGAATCAATTCCAGCTCCTACTTAGTTTTACCAAAAGTAGTCGCGTGTGTTATTATGTATCCCATGCTAGTGATACTTTCTATTTTTTTGATCTTGTTAGGGGGTTATTTAGCAGGTACAATTACAGGAATTCTTTCATCGGTAGACTACCTTTATGGAATACGATATGAATTCATAGAGTTTAATATCACATTTGCTGTAATCAAAGCCCTGGTTTTTTCATTTTTGATTTCCTCTATTTCTTCTTATAAAGGTTTTTTTACTACTGGAGGATCATTAGAAGTCGGTCAAGCTTCAACCTCAGCAGTTACCAATAGTTGTATCGCCGTTCTTCTAGCAGATTATGCCCTTGCTCAACTCTTAATGGGATGATAAAAATTAAAAACATATCTAAATCATTTAAGGGAAAGCAAGTTCTTTTCGATATTTCGGGGACCTTGCTTAAGGGAAAAAATAATTTAATCATTGGTTCTAGTGGTACAGGCAAGAGTGTATTATTAAAAAACATAGTGGGTCTTATTACCCCTGACCAAGGAGATGTTAAATACAACGAGCGTTCCTTTATTCATGGATCTGAACAAGATCGAAAACAAATAAGGCGAGAAATAGGTATGCTCTTTCAAGGAGGGGCTTTGTTTGATAGTAAAAACATAGAGGAGAATGTTAAATTTCCTCTTGACATCCTGACAGATTTCTCCGAAGAAGAAAAAATTGATAGAGTTAACTTTTGTCTTGAACGAGTCGGTTTAGTCAATATTAACAAAAAAATGCCTTCTGAAATAAGTGGGGGCATGAAAAAACGTGTTGGGATAGCTAGAGCTATTGTAAACAAACCCAATTATCTTTTTTGTGATGAACCTAATAGCGGTCTCGACCCACAAACTGGCATAAAAATAGATAATCTTATTAAAGAAATCACCTCTGAATACTTAATTACAACTGTTATCGTGACTCATGACATGAACTCTGTGATTGAAATGGGAGATCATATTATGTTCCTCTTGCAAGGGAAAAAACTTTGGGAAGGTTCTAATGAAGAAATTACTAAATCAGACTTGAAAGAATTAAATGATTTTGTCTTTGCCACCCAATTAATGAAACAAATATATTTGAGATAAGTGACTTTTTTACTGCTATGCCAAGGGCATAGTAATAAAGAAAGTCGTACCCACCTCTTTTTCAGTATCAAACCAAATATCCCCTCCCGCTTGTTCAATGCCTTTCTTTGCAAATGCAAGTCCTATTCCTGTTCCATTCTCCTTAGTCGTAAAATAAGGCTTGAAAACATTAGGAATATCCAAGTCGGATATTCCTTGACCTCTATCTTTTATTGTTAAAAGAAATTTGTGAGCCTTGACCTGTAAACTAATTTCAAGATAATATGGCTTTTCAATATATGATTGAATGGCATTTAGAATAAGGTTGTTTAAAACCTGCCTCATAAGATCAACATCAGCATGAACCATTACCTCTTCGGTTATTTCAAGATGAATTTGCAACTGATCTGAAGTATAAAGAGACAAGGTCTCTTTTACTAATTTAGAAAAATTAAACACTTTATTCTGAGGTGCGGGTAACTGGGCAAAAGAAGAAAATGAATCCGCAATGGATGATAAATTGTCAATTTGCCCAAGTAAGGAGTCAAGTACCTCATGATTAGCACCTGTACCCTTCATCGATCTCTGCATTTGTTGAATCTTTAGCTTCATAGGGGTTAATGGATTTTTAATTTCATGGGCTACTTGCTGCGCAAGCTCTCGCCAAGCAGTCTCTTTTTGGATTTTAGCCAATTCATCTTTACTCCGCTCCAACTTGGACAACATTTGATTGTACTCAAAAACAAGCATACCTATTTCGTCCTTTTCTTTATACAGTAATGGGGCTATATATCCAGACATAAATTGAGTTCTTCTCATACGTTCAGCAATCATTTTTATGGGACTAATAATACCCTTCATTCCAAAGTAACCAACCAAAAGGGTTAGTATAAAAATTGAGGTAAAAAACACCATAAAATTGTTGAAAACCTCAATTTGTTGATCATTTACATGATTTTTTGAATCAAAAAAAGGAAAGGCAAGAATCCCCATTAACTCATCTATTTCATGGCCATAAACGGCCACATAAACCGTTTTAAATTTGATACCTGCCAGATTTTCTTCAATTATTTTTGTTTGGCCTCGCCTATTAATAATATGTTCATATACCAAAGGGTGTATGTTATTTGATAAAATATTTTGATCAAACACATCATGGTTACTTGATCCCAATATTTTACCTGTTACTCCGTATAGCAAAATATCGCTTCTAGATAAATTAGCAATTTCAAGGAGTTTCTGAGTTAATTGATACTTGTTAGTATTGTTATTGAAAAATAATGTTAAGTCTTTTTTGAAGTTTTGAGCAATATTCACTGCCTTCTTTTGATAGCTTCTATTAATTTCAGCACGATAAGATGAGGTTAATTGAGATAATATAAGCCCACTAACAATCGCAGTCGGAACAAGAAACGAAAGACCTACATAAAGTTGAATTTTATTAGTTAAACTAAAGCTTTCAATAGGCCTAAGTCTAGTCATTATGAAAAAAATGGACCCGAAGAAAAATAAACTCAAAATAAAAACAAATGCAATATTGACGAAAATAGCATAATTACTATAAGCACTAGAAATAATCATTAACATGCGACCATCATTAGTCTTTGTCAAATAAATGGATTGATTCTCTTGAGTACAAATACCTTGATCATTTGAATTGGAACAGGAATCAGATAGTTTTAAAGGAAATTTATAATTGCCTAATTGATGCCTAAGTATCCCATTTTCATAAATACCATAATCGTAGTTTTTAAGTTTTCGAGAATTATTGTTTTCAACTTCGAAGAATGATGAAAATACGGTTTGAATTAAATGCCTCTTTTTAGTGTATTCTAAAACTATCTCTCCTTTATTGGTTTCAGAGATAATGGGGATCACACTATAATACTTGTGATATCCATTTTCAATCATAGGTACAGAATAAATATTATTAAAAATAGTGGTCTTTGCATTCAATAATAAATCTTTAGAAAAAATATCTCCTTCTGTTCTAGTAAAGCCATAAGCATTTCCATTGGCATCGAGCAAATAGGTCTTCAACTCGTATTTATTCAGATAAGAAGCCTGTAACTCTCTGATGCGATCTTCAATTACATCGGTTGCAAGCAGTTCATTTTTAAATCTTAAAGAGATAATTGGATCATTTTCTATTTTTTCACCTAGACTACTAATAAAATACTCCCCTATGGAATCAGTTGAAATTTGAATTTTAATTGCATAATCTTGCTTCTGAACTAATTCTGATCGTTCATGAGAAATAAAAATTACTCTAGCGTTCATAACTGAAACGAATATAGAAATCAACATTAAATAAAAAAGAGTAATGTATTTAAGCTTATTCAATTGAAAAGAACAATCTGTCAGAAACATGATTCCCCAAATCATTAACTGAGAGATTAAGATATACCATTGACTACCAAAAGGACTTATAAAATAGCTAAGTAAAAGGATGACTATAAAGCCTATATGCTGAGGAAAGTTGAAAGTTTTTATGAAAAATTTATAAAAGGAATGATTTAAAAAGAAATAACAAGAGGATAATAACATCAAAACGATATAATATAATACACGGTGATTAGTGAATAGTACCGATTCTGTAACATCTAAATTTACTTGGCTATAATGTGCAATCAACTCTATTGAAGAAAACAATAAATGGGCGATAATTATCCCGCTTAAAAAAGAAAACACAGCTGTGAATGTCCTAAATCTAATAAGGGCAAGTTGAGCTGCTTTTTTAGACTTAAATAAAGAAATAGTAAGCTTAAATAATATGATAAGCAGAAATAAAAAATAAAAAAATACCTGTTCAAGATTGAGTGAAATAAGGTTTGGAATTAATTGATATTCAAAAAGAATAAATGAAGAGATTCCCCCCATTTTCATCAAAACAAAATAGATGATCCAAAAACATAATAACAAAACCAAAATCAAAAAATGACTCTTTAATTTTTTGACTGCCGTAAAATTTGACATGAAGTTAATCGTATAAAATAGGTTGAACACCAGAACGAAAAGCAGTACAAGATTCACTGAAGAAATAACTGTTCGCTTAGGAGTTGCAGATAATTTAAATAAGATTTTGCTATCATAACTGACCGGAAATCCAAGAGCATCAAAGTCCACCTCAACCTCCGAAAATAACTGTTTGTTAAATACATTAATCAATTGATGATCATTAGATAAAAAGGTTGAAGCAATAGGTATGATAGAATATAGCTCAAGCAAGGCTCCGGAGTCTTCCTGTTTTGACACTTTAAGGCAAACAATACTTATATTATCATCCACAATGAAACGCACCTTATCGTCTGACTTTACTTTTTCATAGGCAGGAAAGTAAGAATTAGAATTCCAAAAAATAAGATTGCCATCTCGATAACCATAGATAGGATAATTTGATTTAAAATAATCCTGCGGATAGGTAAACTCATCAAATACTGATTGATCTAAAAAAATCTGTAGATCAGTCAATTGGTTACTAATTGTAGTGGAGATTTTTTGATTAATCTTAAGCGAAACTTTACTTTCCTTACCCACATATAACATAAAGGCAATTATACCAATACTAAAAAACCATAAAATAGCTATTTTGATTAATCGCAAACTCATCTAGACTAAATTAAAGAAAACGATACTAACTAATTCTCAAAGCCCATCATATTTCACTCTGCCAAACAAGTGAAGATATATAACTCTTGAAAATCGATAATTAAAGGGATAGAGTATGATTGAAAGAATAATTACCGTGCCAATGTAAAATTTTGATTCAGGATCATCAAAAAAAACAAATAGAATTATTGTAACCGCAATAAATATCCCTACTGAAAAAATATAACTGATATATAGAGCTCCATAAAAAAAACCAGGTTCAACTTCATAGTCCAAATTACATTTGGGGCAACGTGGATTCATTTTTGTGAAATTGTTAAAAGTGAAGATAGGATTTTTGAAGATATTTCCCTCCCTACATTTTGGACAGCGTCCATTAAAAATGGCTGATGCTCTTGTTTTTTTTAACATTTAAATAAAAGAACTTATACCACAAGAGAAATACAGATAAGATTAACAAATACGGAGCCGAAAATAAATAAATAATACCTGTATTAAGACCCCCTGCCAAGTCAATGTTACCATGACTCACATTATTGACTACCTGCGTCCGACACATTACACACTGGCCATTGATCATTTCTATGTTAATAAGAACGAGAACGAGTAGTAAAATCTTTTTTAGTTTCATTCGTGCATATAATAAGGGCTGACCATAAGGTATACTATTACACCAGTTATAGAAACATAAAGCCAAATAGGAAAGGTGTACTTAACTATATTTTTATGCTCTTCTATTCTTGCGTTCAAAGCATAAAATAAAGAGGTTAAAACAAGTGGTATGACAATTGCTGATAATGCAATATGCGAGATCAATATACCTACGTAGATAGGTCTACTTATACTTACAAGTCCAAGTTCAGTATCGGAAAGTAGGCCATCCCCATTACCATCTCCAAAGATCGTCGTGGTAACAGAGGAATGGTACAGTACATAGGTTAACAAAAAAATAGCTCCCAAACTGAAACCTGTGGTCATTAAAGCTTGATGCCATTTTATTTTTTTATTTTTTATAGCAATCAGAGCAGCTATAAGGAAGATGCTCGTCGCTGTATTCAAGAAAGCATTGAAAGTCGGGATATAATAAACCCAATCACCAAGATTTAATTTAGCAGGAAAAAACAATAAGAAAGCCACCAATAAAGGAACGACCAAAGAAATAATTCTTATCAAGACTAAATAATTTTTATTACTCATAACATATCTCGTAAATAGTTAAGCAAATCAAACTCTACAAGAACTCTATCTACTTCTTCAATACTCAATTTATAATTTCCGATGATTTCTCTATTGTCACCAACGAGTATTAAGGGGTACCCATTTAAATCTCCAAAACAATCCTCATTAGAACTGTAATAATGATAGGACCAATTATTATCTGTAAGCTCAAGTAGCAATCGTTGAAGTTGTAACTTTTGATGATCAATTACAGCTGTATCAAGGATATATAGACTACTCGATTCCAATTTGCAAGTCTCGTTAACCATGCCAACAGGAGATAATTGAAATTGATTTTGACCAAACGCTTGAAGAAACAAATACCAGCCAACAGGTAAACCAAATACAAAAATTAGAATGAAAAACTTTAATACCTTCTTCAATTAATATATAGCTTGATAAATAGCATCAGCCTGAAATAAAAGAATAAATAACAAAAAGGCCACAAATAACAAAGGAAACAATATTGACATTTTAAGTGAGCCTTTCTCATGACCTAAATGCATAAATTCAGACATAATATAGTAGGCCTTGACTATAGTTAAAGCTACAAAAATAAAAATCCTTAACCATTTATATTCATGAGGAACAGTAAAGGCGATGGCAAATTCAAATACCGTGATTACAAAAAGATACAAGGTCACGCGCAAGAACATTTTTATTTTGTCCTTATTTATGGGTTTCACATCGATAGGAGTATTCTGCTGCATGTTTAATTTGTTTTATTATTTATAGAATTCAAACTAGATAAAAGAAGGTAAATACAAATACCCAGACTAAATCAACAAAGTGCCAATAAAGACCTACTTTTTCAATCATTTCATAATGTCCCGTGCGCTCTAGCTTACCTGTGACAGCTTGAAAAAATACCATAAAATTCAGCATAACACCACTGAAGACATGAAAACCATGAAAGCCAGTAATAAAGAAAAATAAGGCTGCGAAGTTTTGAGGTCCATATTCATTCATGGTCAAGTTTGCTCCATAAAAAATGCTTCCGTCAAGTAATTTTGATCCTGTGTCTGTGCCCGTAATAAAATGACTCCACTCCCAGGCTTGACAGCTCAAAAAAGCAATTCCCCCTAAAAGCGTCCAGAGCATCCACTTCTCAACCCCTTTGCGATCCATTCTTTCACCAGCCTCAACAGCTAAAACCATAGTTACACTGCTTAGAATAAGTACAAATGTCATAAATCCCACAAAAATTAAAGGTAAATGTACGCCATGAAGAAAAGGAACGGCCTCAAAAACAACTTCTGGAATAGGCCAATATTCTTGAGAAAAAACGAAATCATCAATAGGTCCTTCAAACGAAGGATGACTGAATCTAATTAGACCGTAAGTTATAAGTAATGCAGAAAAGGTAAATGCATCCGAAAGTAAGAAAAACCACATCATTAGTTTTCCATAACTTACTTTCATCGGTGAGACACCGCCACCCCATAAATCTTTTTTTTCTTTGATTTCTATTGCTGTACTTGACATAATCAAATAATTAATTGCTCATTACTAAAAAAAGATACAGATAAATCCACAATCCACCAAGGAAGTGCCAGTAAGTTGTGCACATTTCAATGGCCAACATACTTTTGGAATGGACCTTGTAATTTATCGTGTCTAAAAAAATTACTAATAAAAATACCATGCCACCGATCAAGTGAGCTAAATGCAATCCTGAAAATATATAAACAAAAGATCCCGAGGGATTCCCTACTAAAAAAATATCTTGAGCAACTAATTGTACCCATGATAAATATTGCATATAAAAGAATACCAAAGCTATTACAGCCGTACTGGCAATTCCTATCTTTACAGCTTTGAGTGAGTTATTCTTTGCCTTTAAATAGGTCAAATGCATCACAATACTACTTAAAACAAGCACTAGGGTAGAATATAAAAACATGTCAGGCATCTCAAATTGTAACCATCTCCCATCGGACTTTTTTACAATATAAGCACTTGTCAATCCTGCGAAAAGCATGCAGATGGATACAATAAAAAGCCACAAAGCAAATTTCTTCGCATTAATTGATTTTATTTTGAAATTTCTATTTGCGAAAATAGCTGCTGTATTATCCATTATAATTTATCGAATAAGTATGATATCTGAACAATTGGCAGATAAATGAACGAGCCGAACATAATTCTTAATGCTGATTTGTGTGAGTTATCTTTCATTAATTGAAAGGTCTGTGCCAAAAATAAAACACCAAAGCAAGTTGCAATAATGCCACTATTTAACCCTGTTAAACCAAAATAAGTGGGAAGTAAGCCCAAGGGCAATAAGAAAAGAGTGTATATCATGATGTTAATAGCAGTATTAAGATCCTTCTTTCCATCACCAGGTAATAACTTAAAGCCTGCCTTCTTATAATCGTCATCAGAAACCCATGCAATAGCCCAGAAATGAGGAAACTGCCAAATAAACTGAATACCAAAAATTATCCACGCTTCGTATGTAAGAACACCTGTAGCTGCCACCCATCCTATTAAAGGTGGTAATGCACCAGGAATGGCTCCAACAAAAACGGCAATTGGGCCTATTCTTTTTAAAGGAGTATACGCAAAAGCATAAATCATCAATGAGAATATCGCAAGCACAGCTGCGTAAAAGTTGGTATAGTAAGCGACAATAATAATACCTATAATAAATAACAAAAAACTATATATACTTGCCTCTATATGATTTATTTTAGAAGTAGGTATCGGTCGTCCCGATGTTCTCTTCATTAGAGCATCCAAGTTTCTCTCAATAATCTGATTGATAGTTACTGCAGCCCCCGATATGAGAAACGAACCTAGGCCAAGCATCATTAAAAGAAACAAGTCAGGTGTACCCTCCGCTCCCAATAAAAAGCCAAATGCGGCCGAGAAAGACACAAGAAAAGATAATCTTGGTTTTAAGAGTTCATAATAAGAAATTAACTTATTAGTCAAATAACCTACATTTCCTATTTCTATATTATTCATTATCTATTTTATCTTAAGTATTAAGTAGCTAATTACTCCTTCTTACTCTCCTCGTTCTCAAAATCTGTATTTGATTCTTTGGTCTGATGATAAGGTACCGTTTGTGGAATAAAATCATCCTTTGCTCCAGGTTTTGAATAATCATAAGGCCATCTATAAACTTTAGGAATTTCACCAGGCCAATTGCCGTGTTCAGGTACTCTAGGTGTTGTCCATTCCAAAGTATTGGAATTCCACGGGTTGAGTGGTGCTTTTTTCCCTTTAAAAATATTGTAAAAAAAGTTAAATAGGAAGATGAACTGAGCACCAAATGTGATGAAGGCGGCCACAGTTACAAATGAATTTAAATCCACAAATGAACTGAAGGCATCAAAGTTTGTAAATGAATAATATCTTCTTGGAAATCCTGCGATACCAATATAATGCAAAGGGAAAAACACCAAATATACGCCTACAAAAGTTAGCCAAAAATGGATATAACCAAGTTTTTCATCCATCATTCTACCAAACATTTTAGGAAACCAATGATAAACACCAGCAAGTAACCCAAAAAATGCAGCACTTCCCATGACTAAATGAAAATGGGCTACTACGAAATAAGTATCATGCAAATTGATATCAATCGCTGCGTTGCCTAGAAAAAGACCTGTGAGCCCTCCTGATATAAAGAAAGACACAAGTCCAATGGAAAATAACATGGCGGGTGTAAATACAAGATTACCTTTCCATAATGTAGTTATATAATTAAAGGCTTTCACTGCAGATGGAATTGCAATAATTAAGGTAAGAAACATAAATATGGAACCCAAAAATGGATTCATCCCAGTAATAAACATATGGTGCGCCCACACAATGAAAGATAAAAAAGCTATTGCTAGGATAGAACCGATCATTGCGGTATATCCAAAAATTGGCTTTCTTGAATTAGTTGAAATAACTTCCGATGTTATGCCTAATGCCGGTAAAATCACTATGTAAACTTCAGGATGACCTAAAAACCAAAAAAGGTGTTGGAATAAAATAGGACTACCCCCTAAGTTAGGCAATGCTTCTCCTCCAATAAATATCTCTGAAAGGTAAAAACTAGTACCAAAGGATCTATCAAAAACAAGTAGTAAAACACAAGCAACCAATACAGGAAAAGACAATAAGCCTAAAACGGCTGTAATAAAGAAAGCCCAGATCGTCAATGGCATTCTACGGAAGGTCATTCCCTCTGTTCTTAAGTTTATGACGGTAGTGATATAATTAATTCCTCCCAACAGAGTGGATGCAATAAAGAAAACCATGGATACAAGCCAAAGTGTCATACCCATTCCCGATCCACTCATCGCTTGTGGTAAAGCACTTAAAGGTGGATATATTGTCCATCCACCACTTGCCGGTCCGGTGGATAAAAACATAGATACGAACATGATCACACTAGAAAGAAAGAAAAACCAATAAGATAAAAGATTCATGAACCCTGAGGCCATGTCTCGAGCTCCAACCTGAAGTGGAATCAAATAATTACTAAAGGTACCACTTAAACCTGCTGTGAGAACAAAGAAAACCATGATGGTTCCATGCATGGTAATCATCGCTAGATAGAACTCAGGATCTAATTTACCAGCGTTAGAAATCCAATCTCCTAAAAAAGGTTGCAAAAAACCCATATCCATGTCTGGGAAACCTAACTGTAAACGAAAAATGATAGAAAGCCCACCACCTATCATAGCCCAAAAAATACCTGTAATCAAAAACTGTTTAGCAATCGTCTTATGATCTGTTGAAAAAATATATTTGAAAATAAAACTTTGTTCGTGATGTTCTTCATGGTGATCATCATCATGAACCAACTCGTCTGTAACTTGAATATCTGTAATCGACATATTTTAATTATTTGGAACCACTTATTGTTAAACCATTTACGACATCTAAACCTAACGGATTTTCTATCCCTGCCACAATACTCGCAGCCTCTCTTAGTTTTGTAGGTACTTCTGTAAGATAGTCTGCATTTTGTTTTAACCAAGGCTCTTGAGATTTGAACCATTCATTATAGTCCTCTAATTCATCCACTACGATAATGTATCTCATAGCAAAATGTCCCTGTCCACATATTTTATTGCAAACAAGTTCATATTGAAAATCTGGATTTTTAGTCTCTGCACGCATCTCCTCAGTAGTTTTTGTGGGCTCAAACCAAAATTGCGTAGGCATGCCCGGTACGGCATTCATTTGTAACCGAAAATGTGGTTGATACACACTGTGGATAACATCTCGCGCCCTTATGTTAAAACGGACAGGTTTTCCCTTTGGCACGTGGATTTCTCTAGGTATAAAATCATCAAAAGATGCCCGATCTGAAAAATCAATACCCATTTGGTTAGTGGCATCAATTTTTAAATAATCATATTCTCCTAGTACATTATCTGCTCCCGGATATCTTACGGACCAGGCGTACTGATATCCCATAATTTCAACTATCTCAGAGTCCTCTGGAGATTCTCTTGTAATGTCTACCCAGGCTTTCCATCCTGTAAATACAAGAATAGCAAGAACGATGGCTGGAATGATGGTCCAAATCATTTCTAATTTATTATTATGAGGATAGAAATAAGCTACTTGATTTTCGCGATGCTGATATTTCCACGAAAAACCAAATAGAAAAATTTGGGTTACAATAAACACGATCCCTGTTATGGCCATTGTCCACCAGAATAGATTATCTGTAATAACACCATGCTTAGAAGCCACCGGCAACACAAAATCTTCTTCTAAGCCTCCAAAAGAATAATAAATGCCTCCAATTAAACCAACAATCAAAAACAACAACAATAAGTTAGCCTGAAATCCATTAGAAGAAGGAATTTTAGTACTTGAATCTCCTTTGATAATATCAACAAGAGATGATACTCTAAATATGGCAAACAATATTACCAGAATGAGTATTGCAACGATAATTATAATTATATCCAACATAAAATTATTAATTATTTATTGTACATGGTGGTGTAAACTTTCATCCAACATAGGATCTTTTTTAGCAAATAAAGGTGCTTTTGAGAGGCTATTCAATGCCACGTATAAAAATGCACCACCATAAATTAGCATAGTTCCAAATTCTACTAACCCGTAACCTCCATTTTCTTTTAAAGTTCCGGGAGTAATCATTAAATAAAAATCAATCCAGTGCCCAAAAATAACAATTGGAATCACTATTTTTAAAATGGCCGTATGACGTTTTGCGTCTCTAGGCATGAGTAAAAGAAAAGGTAAAACAAAATTTAAAAACAAGTTAACGAAGAAAATAATTCCATATTGATCATTATTCCACCTTTCGACAAAATATATGCTTTCTTCAGGAATATTAGCATAGTAAATTAATAAGAACTGTGAGAACCATATGTAAGCCCAAAATACAGAGAAAGCAAATACAAATTTACCTATATCATGTAAATGATTCTCATTGACAATAGACAACAAGCCTTTTTCTTTCAAATAAATGGTAATAAAGGTGATCAATGCAAGAGTCGTGACCCACCAACTAGCAAAAACATACCAACCAAACATGGTACTGAACCAGTGTGTGTCTATAGACATCACCCAATCCCAAGCAGCTATTGATGAGGTTATTGCAAAAATTACCAAAAATACCGCCGATAGTTTTCTCATATTATACCATGGAACAGTACCACCTTCTAAATCTTCCTGAAAAGCTAACTTCCTTAATTTTGTAAACAAATAATACCACAATCCAAAAAAGAACAACATCCTGGCTATAAAAAATACAGGAATAGAAGGATGGTCAACCAAAGGCCAAAAGAAATATCCTTTTTTAGCATTTATAATACTGTCGAATTCATGTGAAGAAGTATTGTATAAATCATGGTGCGTCCAATGAAAAATATCATGGCCAAATACAAAAAAACTAACCAGCATAACAATTCCTGAAATGGGTAACCAACTCCCAAAGGCCAAGGGTATTCTTTTTATCCCAACAGACCAACCTGCTTGTGCGGCATATTGTAAAGCAAAAAAGAAAACGCCTACAATCGCAATTCCTGTGAAATAAATATTGTTGATCCAGATATCAACACCTAGACGATTGATCCAACTAAAAGCATGTCCGCCTTCATGAGCAACTTCTTCATGATGCCCGCCCATACTCATTGAAACAATACCTAGAATAGTAAGGAATATTCCGATACCTATTGTAATTATAAGGTTCTTTTTGGCTTTCGCCGAAAAATCATATTTTTCTTCTACTATGACCATAGATTTGCAAATTTATTGCTGTAAAACTTTAACATACATAGCGATCTTCCAACGCTCCTCTGGACTTATTTGAGAAGCATGTGAACCCATTCTTCCCTTACCATGGGTAATAACTTGGTAAATATGACCGGTTCCTTTATTTACTACCGAGGCAGAATTATATGCAGTAACCCCTTTGTAAACCTTACCTACTTTACCATCACCCATACCTTTTGAACCATGACAATGAGTACAAAAACGTGTATACAAAGCTTTGCCGTCCGCTATGATGGCTTTGGTTGAATCTAATGGATTCTTTAATAACAAGTCAGCTGCAGCATAGTCATCGGGAGCAAATGTAGGAGTTAAATCCTGACCTCTTTTGACCGTACCTTTAACTGGCTCTCTCATGGTCATATTAAATGCATTATATGGATTTGAATTGTAAAATTCTGCAGGAACATCTTCTCCATTTGAGCTTACCCACCGACCAGCTTCTTTATCCAGGATTTGACTCAAGGGCTCATAAGGTATTGAATGATACATCTGTGGTGAGAATTCAACACCTGGATTATCGGGACCTGCTGCACATGAGAGCATGAATAGTGCAATGACGGTTACATAAGTAGTGTTTATTTTCATTTTAATCCTCATCAAAGTTTTTCTGATTTACTTCACTTGCGCCATTATCTTTCAAAATTTGATCAATTTTAGCAACATCTATTTTATTTTGATCTAAATCAATGGCCATAACGTGCTTGTCGTCAGTTATTCTTAAATCAAAAATTCTTGGTTTAGCCCAAGGTTTTAAATCACTCACTATAAAGAAAGTAAAACACATTCCATAAGCTGCTAATAAAACCGTTAACTCAAATATTACGGGTACAAATGATGGATAAGGAATAAAGTCTTTACCTCCAATAATCATAGGCCAATCTATACCCATCATACCTATTTGCATAATCAATGCCAAGGAAGTTCCCAATAAGCCAAATAAGAAAGCTACGATAGACAATTTAGATCGTTTGTATCCCAAAACATCATCAATCCCATGTACAGGAAAGGGACTGTAAACTTCATGTATTTTGACCCCGGCAGTTCTAATACTTCTTATTGCATTTAAAAGAATATCTTCATCCTCATAAACACCTAAAATAAATTTTGTATTTGACATCACTTAGCTTTTTCTCCAGTTGTCTTTATAATACTCTTCACCTCAGCCATATTGATCACAGGAAAGAACTTCGCGAACAAAAAGAAGCAAGTAAAGAATAACCCAAACGTAAATACATACACTCCCACATCGACAAAAGTTGGATAAAACATCGCCCAACTAGAGGGTAGAAAATCTCTATGCAAAGAAGTGACTATAATTACAAAGCGTTCAAACCACATACCAATATTCACAACAATTGATAGAACAAAAGTAGCAGCAATATTGGTCCTAATCTTCTTGAACCAAAACAATTGAGGTGAAACTACATTACAAGTCATCATTGCAGCATATGCCCACCAGTACGGACCCGTCGCTCGATTTAAAAATGCATATTGTTCTGCTTCGACTCCTGAATACCATGCAATGAATAACTCAGTTAAGTAGGCTACACCAACTATTGATCCGGTAATGATGATCACAATATTCATCATCTCAAGATGTTGAATGGTGATATAGTCTTCAAGTTTATACACCTTTCGGGTGACGATCATCAATGTCAAAACCATTGCAAACCCTGAAAATATAGCGCCTGCTACAAAATAGGGAGGAAATATGGTCGTATGCCAACCAGGAATAACTGAAGTTGCAAAATCCATAGAGACAATAGTGTGAACTGAAAGTACCAATGGAGTGGCTAAACCTGCCAACACCAAGGCAACAGTTTCATACCTACTCCAAGTCTTTGCAGCACCATCCCAACCAAAACTCAATACTCCATAAATAGATTTGGAAATCTTGTTCTTGGCACGATCTCTTATCGTGGCAAAATCAGGAATCAAACCAATGTACCAGAATATTAATGACACTAGAAAATAAGTAGAAATAGCAAATACATCCCACAAAAGAGGAGAATTAAAGTTCACCCAAAGCGATCCAAATGTATTAGGCAAAGGGAACATCCAATAAATGGCTAACCATGGTCTTCCAGTGTGTAAAATAGGGAACATTAAGGCACATATGACTGCAAAAATAGTCATGGCTTCAGCTGCTCTATTGATGGACATTCTCCAGCGTTGTCTGAATAATAAGAGAATAGCAGAAATCAAGGTACCCGCATGACCGATACCGACCCACCAAACAAAATTGGTAATATCCCAAGCCCATCCGACGGTCTTGTTTAGACCCCACATTCCTATACCATGCCACAAAAGTAAAAATATTGTATAAGCACCTATTGCAAAAAGACCCAGTGAAATGGTCATAGCCAACATCCATAATTTTGTTGGCTTTTCCTCAACACGTTTAGATATATCTTCAGTCACATCATGGACTGTTTTTCTACCTGTTATTAAAGGTTCTCTAATTACTGATTCTGAACTCATGATCTAATATTTAAGAGTGAGCATTAGATGCTTCCTTCTTTTCATCTTTATTTCTGATCTTAGTCAAATACCAAACATTTGGCATTTCTCTTAATTCTTCTAGTACGTGATACGCTCTCGGCTCTTGAGCTTCAACACCTTTTTCCATTGATCTAATTTGAAGCATTTTGGATATTCTAGATTTAGGGTCTTTCATATCTCCAAAGACTAAAGCTTCAGATGGGCATGATGAAGCACACGCAGTCGTGATTTCTCCATCTACTGGCCTTCTTCCTTCTTTTTTAGCTTCCAGCTTTCCAGATTGGATGCGTTGTACACAAAACGAACATTTTTCTATAACTCCTCTTGAGCGTACCGTAACATCTGGATTAAGTACCATTTTGCCTAAATCATTGTTCATCGCAAGATTGTCTCCAAACTGCTCGTTATCGTGAAATTTAAACCAATTAAATCTTCTTACTTTATAAGGACAGTTGTTCGCACAATATCTAGTTCCTATACATCGGTTGTAGGTCATTTGATTCAAACCCTCTGAACTATGGGTGGTAGCTGCTACCGGACAAACTGTCTCACAGGAAGCATTGTTACAATGCTGACACATCATCGGCTGAAAGGTAACTTCAGGATTTTCAGCAGCAATTTCCATATCAGCATAACTGTCACCGTTTGAATCACTTGAGTAATATCTATCAATTCTGATCCAAGCCATATCACGCCTGTTGAGTACCTCCTTCTTTCCTATCACAGAAATATTATTTTCTGTTTGACAAGCTATCGAGCAAGTACCACATCCTGTACAAGAATTTAAGTCAACCATTAATCCCCAATGGTGATTGGCATATTGATGACCTTTCCACAATGAAACTGCTGAAGGTTTTTTAAACCCCTCTGATGTAGCAATCTTAGGCATATGCCGACCTGCTTGTGGATCTTTTAAATATTCAGACAAGGTTGCTTCTTGAATGACATTTCCTCTACCCATGAAAGTATGGTGAGTTTGAGTCTGCGCTATAGCGTACTCTTCATTGGTTGGTTCAACAGTCACGCCAGAACGGATATTAAAGTCAAGTCGGCCTCCTTCATCCACATTAATCATTGGATAGGCATTTACACCAACCTGATTACCCACCTTACCCGAAATAGATCGGCCATATCCGATGGCTAAACCTATAGTACCGTACTTTTGACCTGGTTGAGGCAAAACAGGCAATTTCAAACTATTACCGTTAACTGTCAAATTCACCATTTGAGTAGTCATATCTCCCAATTCTATTCCCCACTCTTTTACTTGCTTAGGAGAAACCGTCAGATAGTTATCCCAGCATGCTTTGGTGATGGGATCTGACATTTCTTGCAACCAAGGATTATTAGATTGAATTCCATTTCCTACGGTACCATTTTCATAAATGACTAATTCTAGAAATGAACTTGGTTTAGAGATGTTGAAAGAAGCTTTTCCAAGCACTGACAAATCAATATCAGCCTCACGAACGGCAGCTATTTCAGGCTCATAAACTCCGTCATGCAAACATTGCTCCCAAAAGAACTCAAAATCTAGAGTAGAATTTTTACCAAAAGGAGCTAAGTTTTCAGACCAATGAGTTCTTAAGAAATCATAATAGTTGACCTCCATATCAGACCAAGAAAGCAAACTATCTTGAACTTGTCGGGTATTAAACAAGTTAGAAATGGCTGGTTGAGAAAGGCTGTATTTGGCATGAACCGGCTCAAAGTCATTCCATGACTCCAAATAATGATGATCAGGTGCTAAATATGAAACCAAGGAGCTAGTTTCATCCATTCTATCTGTAGTAGCAATCGAAAAATTTATTTCTTTAAGCGACGCTGCTATTTTGGATCCTAGTGGGTGATCGTAAACAGGATTACAGTTATAAAAAATAACTCCGCTGGCAGAGGGCAATTGATTTACGAATTGACTAAAGGCTTTGTCGTCACCCAATCTGACATTTTGATGCCTATTAAAGTTTATTGTAGATCCAATATTACCCAACATCACATTGATAGCATTTGCAAACATTTGAATGCTCGCATCATTAGAACCCGACAATACAATGGAAGATCCTTTGGCGTACAATAAGTCACTTGCCGCTTTCAATAAGTTTTTGTTTTCAATTGAAGGCAAACCATCCATTACCTGACCTCCCGTTTCTTTTGCTATGATATTGTAGAGACCACATATGTAAGCCCCTTGTTCTGAAGATCTTATAGGTGTTCTGTAATCAGCATTGGCACCAGTAAGCGACAAAATACTTTCAAACGAATACAATCGAGACATCTCCTTTTTGGAAGCGGATAATCTCCTGCTCTCGGCAAATTGCTTATTTGTAAGTGAGTGATTTACTCCTGTCCCCAAGAAATCATATCCAAAAGATACAATGGTTTTCGCCTTTGAATAATCATATGACGGCAACACACGTTTCCCAAATACAGCGAGGTTAGCATCTAATTGGCCACTCGCAGAATTCTGATCATAAATTACATGTACAAGAGAAGTATATTTGTTTTTAAATGCTTCAATCACTTTTATAGTAGATGGACTTGATATACTGTTAGTAATTAAGTAAATGGGACCAGAAGCAGCAGATAGTTCAGATTTTATTCTATCATCTATTTCTTCCCAAGAAACTGCTTTGCCTTTGAAAATAGGACCTTTTAATCTTTCTTGATCATATAAAGAAAGAACGGATGCTTCAATTTGTGCACTTATACCTCCTCCAGTTACTGAAGACAATTTGTTCCCTTCAATTTTTATAGGTCTACCCTCTCTAGTCTTAACTACAACACTGGCCTGGTCACTACCAGAAATGTAAGTTGATGCAAAATAATTAGGAATAGTAGGATCTACATTCACTGGTTTCTTAACAAAAGGTATTGCTTTTTTAATTGGAGTTTCACAAGCCGCTAAGGATGCAGCAGCTACTCCAAAACCCATTACTTTTAAAAAATCCCGGCGAGATGTTTCCCCATCACTGTCACCTAATGGTAATTCTTGTGCGAACTCTTTGTTGGCGAATTTCTCAAATTCTGGGGTCTTTTGGAGTTGTTCTAGTCCTTTCCAGTATTTTTTTGTTTCTTTCATTTTAGCAGTTTCGTTCGCTGTATCTTAATAATGACATTTAGAACATTCAAGACCACCAATATCTTCTACTTTCATCGGTACTTTCGTATTCTTTTCGTTATGTAATTCGACCAAATTGTTATAATAATTATTGCCTTTCGACTTTACGTTGGTCTCACGATGGCAATTGATGCACCAGCCCATAGTTAGGTCAGAGTATTGGTAAACTACCTCCATCTCTTTGATAGGGCCGTGACAAGTCTCACATTCCAATCCACCCACTTTAACATGCTGCGAGTGGTTGAAATAGGCCAGATCAGGTAAGTTATGAATCCTGACCCATTCTATCGGTTTTATTTCCTCACCATACTCTCCGGTCTCAGGATCATAATCTATGGCTGCATAAATTTTCTGAATCTCCTTACTTTCAGTTTTAATGGCTACATGACAATTCATACAAATGTTGGCTGAAGGTATATTGGCCGATTTACTTTTCCGAACACCAGTGTGACAATAATTACAATCAATTTCATATTGCCCTGCATGTAACTCATGAGAGTAGGCAATGGGTTGGGTAGGCATATATCCTTGTTGAACACCAATCGTAAAGAGACCATCAATACCTGTTTTCAAACCAACGGCTACAAAAATGAAGATGATCATTCCTAAAAATGAATTAGACTTAAGAAATGAAAAAACATGAACTTGTTGATCAGCGACTAAATCTTTATCCACACTGGACACCTTTTTGTTAGTTCCTATGTATTTGGTTAAAAGTGAAATGACTAAACCTAAAACCACTAAGATGAGAGCCAAAACAAAAATAAATACTATTAAGATGGCATAAACGAAAGTGTTTGACACGACTTCATTATCTACTCCTGTACCATTTTCCCCTCCTACTTCAGCAACGGCAGCAACTTGAGGAACTACCTTCGAGGCAACATCAATATATTCTAAAATAGAAATAATTTCTGCATCCGAAAATGGATAAGAGGGCATAGCTGTTTTCTTGTACTCCTCGTACAAGGCAACAGCGTATTCGTCGCCACTCTGAATCATTTTTTGAGAATTCTTTATCCAACTCAAAAGCCAAGGTCTCTCACGACGCTCTTCGATTCCTTTCAATGCGGGTCCAATTACCACTTCATTAATGGCATGACATTGCGTACAGTTTGCATTGTATAATTTTTCCCCTGATGCAATAATCTTGGGATCGATTGCGTCTTCTTGACTAAAGGCGGTTGAAATCAAAAGTGTGCCAAGAAAGAATATGGAAGCTATCTTTAAACCCCGAGCTATCTTTAACCCCTGATTGGATATGGGTAAATATGTTTTAGACATCTATTTTTAGTGATCTAAGTCTATGTAGGCACAAATTTAATATTGGGTCTTTGTAAATCAAACCCACAACGCCTCTTAATTTGATGGCTTGTGAGACTTAAGATTCTTTTGTAAATGTAATAGATTCAATATCAATACTTTAAGTAGCTATATGGTTTATGTAATTTTATTATTTATAATGATTCTAAATAAGTAAATTAACTATTTGTTTTGGCCATATTCTGGAAATATTCAGTTATACATTTTTTTGGTATTTTTGTTATCCAAAATGGCCGATCAAAAATATATTTATCCCTCATCATATTCAAATTAATCACAACCTAATCAAATTGTTTCTACTTCATAAGGTAACCTCAAATATATAATTAGTTTTGCCTCTAATCTATTTCGAAAAAGATTCTGATTAAATTCGATTCAAGCGAAAGAAGCAAGTAAAGTTTAATTTCATTTTTGAAGCGTTCCCACTTTGTTTTCCATTGTCACGAGCTTCTCTATTTAATAATCTAAGGGCCTTGAATCGGTAAAATAAGTTAAACAAATGTTTTGCATATGGCTGCAAAATTTTATGTAGGAGCGGCTATTAGGAAAATAATATAATTGTTGTGAAAAAAACTATACGAAGTATTAACATTGCACTTTGAAAAATATACACCCATACCCTTGGAAGAGAAAAAACATTTTATCATAGATTTTGATTCTACCTTTACTAAGGTAGAGGCACTTGATATTTTGGCTGAAATCGCCCTTGAAGGTAATTCTGAAAAAGAGGCTGTTATTAATCGCGTCAAGGAAGTTACTGATTTAGGAATGGGTGGAGAATTATCCTTTAGAGATTCCTTAGAAGAACGTATTTCCATTATCAAGGCACATAAAAATCACATACCTCTCTTGGTAAACTCTCTGAAGAAAAATATTTCAAATTCCTTCAAAAGGAATAAAGAATTTATTAAAAACAACTCAGACCAATTTTATATTTTATCAAATGGATTTAAAGAATTCATTATCCCGGTAGTAATCGAATATGGGATCGAAGCAAAAAATGTATATGCCAATGAGTTTGTATTTGACGCAGAGGGGTATATTATTAGTTTTAATAAAAATAACGTGCTCTCTTCGAACAAAGGCAAGCCTAAACAGATTGAAATGTTAAAATTAAAAGGTGAAGTGCATGTTTTGGGAGATGGCTTTACGGACTATGAAATAAAGCAAGCTGGTTTTGCCAAAACTTTTTATGCCTTCACTGAAAACATAAAAAGAGAAAAAGTCATCAACCATGCCGACTTTGAAGTACCCAACCTTGACGAAGTTTTTTATCAAAATAATATGGAACGCGCACTTTCTTATCCAAAAAGTAGAATCAAAGTTTTATTACTTGAAAATGTCCATGAAAATGCCATTTCCAAACTTCGTTCTGAAGGTTATCAAATAAATGTATATAATGCTGGAATGTCTGAAGGCGATCTTTGCAAGGCCATTAAAGATGTGTCAATCCTTGGAATTCGATCGAAAACACAAGTTACAGAAAAAGTACTGAGCCATGCTAAAAGATTGCTTGCTATTGGTGCTTTTTGTATCGGAACAAATCAAATAGAGATTAAATCTGCCCAGAAAAGAGGAATTGCCGTATTCAATGCGCCTTATTCTAATACAAGATCCGTTGTCGAATTAGTTGTTGCAGAAATCATAATTTTGATGCGGAATTTATTTGATAAAATTGCTAAAATGCACCAAGGTGAATGGAATAAATCTGCACATAATAGTTTTGAAGTTAGAGGAAAAACTTTGGGTATTATTGGCTACGGTAACATTGGTTCTCAGCTATCAATAGTTGCCGAGTCCTTGGGCATGAAAGTCATTTATTTTGATCTTATTGAAAAATTAGGACTTGGAAATGTAAGTCCATGCGAATCTTTAGAAGAACTAATGGCACAATCTGACGTCATTTCTGTACATGTAGATGGTAGAAAAGAAAATAATAACCTTATTGGAAAATTACAATTTGACCTTATGAAACCAGGGGTGATATTCTTAAATCTAAGCCGTGGAAATGTAGTAAATAATAAGGATTTGAAAAATGCTATTCAATCTGGACAAGTAGGAGGTGCGGGAGTGGATGTGTTTCCGAAAGAACCTATGAGTAATGAGCAGGAGTTTCTTTCTGAACTACGAGGATTACCTAATACCATTTTAACGCCACATATTGGAGGTAGCACACTAGAGGCCCAAAAAAATATAGCCAATTTTGTTCCTTCTCGGATAATAGATTACATCAATACCGGTTCTACCTCAAATACAGTCGGCTTTCCTAATATCACACTTCCTATTTTGCATGATGCACACAGATTCATTCACATTCATACGAATGCTGCCGGTGTAATGGCAAAAATCAATAATATTCTCGCTCATAATAAGCTCAATGTTGTAGGTCAATATCTTAAGACCAACGAGAATATCGGATATGTGATTACCGACATAGACAAAAAATATGATAAAGAAGTAATTAAAGAATTGAAAGGGATTAATGAGACTATCCGATTTAGAGTTTTGTATTGATTCTTATTTTCAAGACATTATTTGTCTACCAAATAAATTGAGAAGATATGAAATCACAATGGTTCGATACTCATACGAAATCAATAATTTTAAAATTTGATGTAATCATCTAAACATATCTCATGCTAAATCAATTGTTTTTCACACCAGGGCCGTCTCAATTATACCCTTCGGTACCTCAGCATCTCCAAAATGCCATTAGGGAACATATTGGTTCCATTTCCCACAGAGGAAAAAAATTTCAAATGATCTTTCAAGAAATGAAAGAGTCCCTTACCGATATCCTTAAAATCCCCCCCCATTATGAAATATTTGTCACAAGTTCTGCTACAGAGATTTGGGAAAGAATTATTCAAAATTTAATCACTACCAGTTCACATCATTTTGTAAATGGATCTTTCTCCAAAAAGTTTTATGATTTTACAACTGCCTATCTACTAAAATCTACTTCACAAGTTTCCGATTTTAGTCAAGAATTCATTGATTTTAAGATCCCCAATTCAGCTGAATTAATTTCCATTACTCAAAATGAAACCAGTGTGGGTTACACATTTAATCCAGCTGAAATTAAAAATATCCGAGAAAATAATCCTGATAAACTCATTGCCTTGGATTTAGTAAGTTCGGCGCCAGCCATTCCCGTAGATTTAAGCTTGGTAGACACTGCTTATTTTTCGGTTCAAAAATGCTTTGGTCTTCCTGCAGGAATGGGCGTTTGGATAGTGGGGCCCAAATGTTTTGAAGTTTCAAAAGTCAAAAAATCCAAAAATGAAATAGTAGGAAGTTACCACAGTCTTTCTGAGTTAAAGAAGAATGGCGATAAAAATCAAACTCCTGAAACTCCCAATATTTTGGGTCTTTATTTGTTGAAAAATGTATTGAAAGACATGCAGCTTAAAGGTATTCAATCCATTCAAAATGAAACTAAATATAAATCAGCCTTAATATTTCAAATATTTGATCAAATAACTGAACTAAAAACAATTGTCAAACAACCATTAAATCAATCCAAAACGGTATGCGTAAGTGACGTAGTTGGTGGGAATAAAGGCTTGATTCGGTATTTGAAATCTAAACATTTAATCATTGGTTCCGGTTATGGAGATTTTAAGAATCAGCACATAAGAATCGCCAATTTCCCGGCACATTCCAAGGAATCTATTGAAATGCTCGTGGATGAAATTGGTAAATACTTCAATGGTTAATGAACCAAATTATCGATCGCTATTTTCGATTTTTAAAATGGAGAAGTTAGGCTCACAAAAAGAGTTCATTAGTCGAATATAAATGCTTGTTGAAGACAAAAAAGATAATTTTCTTAAAGTCTCTGAATATTCATTTTTAAAATTTAACTTTGTTCACCGTAATTTGACCTATCGCATTCATTTCAAATGACTAAGACAAAATATATTTTCGTTACGGGGGGCGTCACTTCCTCATTGGGCAAAGGCATAATTGCGGCATCTCTTGCCAAATTACTTCAATCTCGTGGATTTAACGTTACTATTCAAAAATTTGATCCTTACATCAATATTGATCCTGGTACTCTAAACCCGTATGAACATGGAGAATGTTACGTAACTGATGATGGCGCAGAAACTGACCTTGATTTAGGCCATTATGAAAGATTTCTTGACATTCCTACCTCTCAGAGTAATAATATTACAACCGGTAAAATTTATAATAACGTCATTCAAAAAGAACGAGCTGGAGAATTTTTAGGGAAAACAGTTCAGGTAATTCCTCACATTACAGATGAAATTAAGGCTAATTTTTATAAATTAGGAGAAACGGGATTGTTCGACTTTATCATTACCGAAATTGGAGGGTGTGTCGGTGATATTGAATCTCTACCCTTCATTGAAGCGGTTAGACAAACGCGTTTTGAATTAGGATCAAATAATGTTGTTTCCATTCACCTAACCCTAATCCCCTATTTAAGAGCCGCTGGAGAACTGAAAACCAAACCGACTCAGCATTCTGTCAAAGAGCTACTTGAAGCAGGGATACAACCAGACATTTTAGTTTGCCGTTCTGAGTATGAACTAAATAATGAGATCAGAAGAAAATTAGCTTTATTTTGTAATGTTCAAATAGATCATGTCATCGAATCTTTAGATGCTGAAACAATCTATGATGTCCCCATTTTAATGCTCAAAGAAAAACTTGACTTACGGGTTCTAGATAAGTTTAAAATTAAGAGCAAAGAAGAACCCAACATCACCTCATGGGAGGATTATTTAATAAGACTCAAAAATCCAAACTCTATTGTCAAAATTGGACTGGTGGGTAAATACATAGAACTACAAGATGCTTATAAATCCATCATTGAATCTTTTATCCATGCAGGAGCCGTCAAAGATTGTAAAGTTAAAATCGTTTGGATTCAATCTGAAGATATCTTAGAAGAGAATTGTTTAGAATTACTAAGCGACTTAAATGGCATATTGGTAGCTCCAGGATTTGGTGAAAGGGGTATAGATGGAAAAATCAAGGCCATCAAAATGGCGCGAGAAAATCAAATACCCTTTTTTGGCATTTGTTTAGGTATGCAATGCGCTGTGGTTGAATTTGCACGTAATGTTCTAAAGCTTGAAAATGCAAGCTCAACTGAAATTGACAATAGCCCGACACATCCGGTAATTGATATTATGGAAAATCAAAAAAATATTAAAAAAATGGGAGGCACCATGAGACTCGGGGCTTATACTTGTGTGCTTGAACAAGACTCGCTCGCAAGCCAAGTCTACGGTCAACATGAAATATCAGAACGACACAGACACAGATATGAATTTAATAATGATTATTTATCCCAGTTCAAAGAGGCAGGTATGATGGCATCAGGGATAAATCAACAGACCAATTTGGTCGAAATAATAGAACTCAAAAACCACCCTTGGTTCATAGCAACCCAGTTTCACCCTGAATTAAAATCAACTGTTGTCAATCCACACCCATTATTTGTAGGGTTTGTTGAAGCTGGTTTAAAACACAAAAAAAAAATCAATAACTAAAATATTCTATTATAAGTAATTTTTATGGATAAAAATAACATAATTGGCTTGATATTAATGATGATCATGCTTGCGATCTACTTTCAGTTTTTCAGCCCAAAACCTCCTATTTCTGAAATTGTTGATAACCCTGTAATTGATACTAATTATCCTAAAAAAATCGATAATGAGATTAAAACAGAACTAGCATTGAACCCATCCGATTCTACATTGAATCAGCTAAATAATTTGAAATATGGATTATTTGTATCAAAAATCACTGGAGAAGAGTCCATCACCAAATTTACTACAGACGACCTAGAAGTTACATTTACAAATAAAGGAGGTACATTTAAAAATGTTAATTTAAAAAATTACACTACCTACGCCAACTTGCCATTAAACTTATTCAATGAAAATCATTCCATTGACATATATTTTGAGCATCTCTCAAAAAACATTTCTTTAAAAGATTTAGTTTTTGAACCTGAATTGATTAAATATTCAGATAGCGCAGAACTAGTTTATAGTCTTAATTTAGACGGTAAGCAACTACGTCAAATCTACACATTGTATAACAAAGGTTTTATAATCAACTATCGTATAGAAAATGATGGATTTGAACAATTGATAGATTCCAAAAACTTCAATTTTTATTGGGAAGGAAAAATGCCCAAAATTGAGCGTGAAATGGTCGATGCGCGGCAACGTGCCACCACGCGCTATTACTCCCTCAGCGGGAATACTGATTACATCAGTAAAACCTCTACACAATACGAAGAAATGTCAATAGATGAACCTATAAAATGGATGGCCTTTAATCAAAAGTTCTTCACTGCATCGGTCATTTCAGAAAATTGTTTCAGTAAAGGATTAATTACGCTTATACCTTCAACCAATGACCAAACTGTGAAAGAAGGTACACTCTCTTCTGAAATTCCCTTTACAGATTTTGTAAATAGTCAAGTTCAGTTTAAATATTTTTTTGGGCCTAACAAATACAATGTCCTCAATGAAGTCACCGAAGGATTTAGCCAGAATATTGAATTAGGTTGGTTATTTCTTCCTTTCATAAATAAATATTTAATTATTCCAATATTTAATTTTTTAGAGCAATTCATGTCTAATTATGGTTTGATAATAATCATAATGGTCCTAATCATCAGAATAATTCTTTCTCCTCTTACCTACAAATCCCATATTTCGATGGCAAAAATGCGGGTTTTAAAACCTGAATTGGATGCTATCAAAGAAAAGCATGACGGTGACATGCAAAAAGCACAACCAGACCAAATGGAACTTTACAGAAAAGCAGGCATAAACCCACTAAGTGGCTGTATACCTGTTTTACTCCAGTTTCCTATTTTGGTTTCACTCTTCTATTTCATTCCTAGTGCTATCGAATTACGTTTAGAATCATTCCTTTGGGCAGATGATTTGTCCTCATACGACTCCATTCTTGACTTACCTTTTAATATACCATTTTATGGAGATCACGTCAGCTTATTTACTCTATTGATGGCAGGATCTACCATTTTGTATACGATGGCGAATTCACAAATGACAACCATACAGGGTCCCATGAAAACAATGCAATACATCATGCCCATCATGTTTTTGTTCTTTTTCAACTCCTACCCATCGGGTCTTTCATATTATTATTTTATCACAAACTTAGTTTCTTTTAGTCAAATTGCTTTGTTCAGAAAATTTGTTAATGAAGATAAAATAAAACTGATCATGGAGGAAAACAAAAAGAAAAACGTAAATAAGAAAAAGTCTAAATTTCAGATACGTCTTGAAGATGCCATGAAAGCAAATCAAGAGGCTCAAAAAAATAAGGCTAAGAAAAAATAACCTTAATAATCGAGTAAGTAATTTTAGCATAATTCTGAATATTGTCTCGACATCTTTAGTCTAAATATTAATTGTGATTTTCTTTACCAAACTAATGGGATAATTCTCTCCACCTAAACTATATTTGCTTAGTTTTATAGTGCCAAAAACATTCAGATTTATTAAAGTATGGGAAAAATCATATCAGTCGCCAATCAAAAAGGCGGGGTTGGAAAAACAACTACTGCTATCAACCTTGCGGCAAGTTTGGCAGCCTTAGAATTGAATACGCTAATTGTAGATGCTGACCCACAGGCCAATGCCACCTCTGGTGTAGGTTTAGATCCTAACGAAATTACGACAGGTATTTATGAATGCATGGTCAATGGAACTACGGTTAAAGATAGTGTCCACAAAACAAATATTAAGTACCTAGATATACTTCCCTCTCATATAAATTTAGTTGGAGCAGAGGTTGAAATGATCAATTTGGACAATCGCGAAGACAAAATGAAAATTGTACTCAATGAAGTCCGAAAATCCTATGACTTTATCATTATTGACTGTTCTCCTTCTTTAGGTCTAATTACCATCAATGCTTTAACCGCATCTGATTCAGTCATTGTCCCTGTGCAATGTGAATATTTTGCACTAGAAGGTTTAGGTAAACTATTGAATACAATTAAAATCATTCAAACACGGCTCAATACATCTCTCCAAATTGAAGGTATTTTAATGACCATGTACGACATTAGACTCAACTTATCAAATCAAGTAGTAAGTGAAATAAGAACACATTTCAAAACGATCGCTTTTGAAACTATTATTCCAAGAAATGTGAAGCTAAGTGAATCACCGAGTTACGGATTACCTGTAATTTCTCATGACGCAGACAGCAAAGGAGCTACGAGTTACATTAATCTAGCCAAAGAAATCTTAAAACGTAATCAAATTAAAGCTGCTTAAAATGGCCGCAAAGAAAAATACAGGTTTAGGCAAAGGTTTAGGTGCATTGCTTTCAGAGTCATCCTCGGTCGTGCATGAAATTAATGCGGAATCTGTTATCCGTGATCGACCTGCCATTGGTGGAGAAATTTCCATTTCTGAAATTGAAGTAAATCCGTTTCAACCGAGATCTTATTTCAACGAAGAAGCGCTAAATGATTTGGCACAATCTATTCAGGTTCAAGGCATCATTCAACCTATTACTGTACGTAAGCTTTCTAAGAATAAATATCAGCTTATTTCTGGTGAACGTCGACTTCAAGCTTCTAAAAAAGCCGGTTTGGAGAAAATACCTGCTTACATTAGACTGGCCGATGATCAACAGATGCTTGAAATGGCATTGATAGAAAATATTCAAAGAGAAAACTTAAATGCAATTGAAATTGCTTTGAGCTACCAAAGATTGCTTTCTGAATGTGATTTAAAACAAGAACAATTGGGAGATAGAGTCGGCAAAAATAGGTCTACGGTGACCAATTATTTGCGCCTTTTGAAATTACCCCCTGACATTCAAATAGGATTAAGAGATGGTCTTTTATCTATGGGACATGCCCGCTCACTAATTGCGATAGATGATATAGCTTTGCAATTAGAGGTGTTTCAGAAAATTTTGACGGAGGGGTTGTCTGTTAGAAAAACTGAATCTGTAGTTAGAAGGCTGTTGAATAAGAAACCTAACGATAAAGTTGAAGGTGCCGTCATGACATCTGAAATAGAGAAAGTTCAAAGACAACTCTCCTCTCATTTCGGAACGATGATTAAAATTAAATCCAAAAACAATGCTAAAGGTGAAATCAGTATTCCATTTGCATCATTTAATGAACTCAACAGGATCTTGGATCTGCTCAAAATATAAAATAATCTACACCCTCTCTTGTCTGTGTTGTGTTCTTTTTTGTAGCCATGCACAAGAGCAATTTAGATTAGATACTAGTTTCTTGAATATGGATTCTGACATCTATTTCAACGAAATTTCAAAAATTGATCCAATGAAATCAGCCATGCTTTCAGCCATATTGCCAGGACTAGGTCAAATTTATAATAAGGAAGCATTTAAAGTTCCTTTTGTATATGCAGGTTTTATGGGTTTTGCACATTTTATCAACGAAAACAATAAACTATATCATACTTTCAGAAATGCCTATTTGGCAACTACAGATAATCGCTCCGATACAGATAATAAAATTCAGGGCCAATTCAGCTCCAGTGCTCTAAAACAAGAAGCAGACAATTTAAAGAGAGACCGAGATTACTTAGTTTTACTTATGACCATGTTTTATTTAACGAATATCGCTGAAGCATATATATCTGGGCACTTAAGAGAATTTAAGATTAATGATTCTATTTTGGCACAATTGCAACCATCTTTTCAATCAACTTCTCTATCTTCGCACGTGATTGGAATTTCACTGAAAATTCATTTTTAATGTATCGATGAATATTGCTCTAATAGGATATGGTAAAATGGGAAAATCCATTGAAAAATTAGCAATTGAAAGAGGTCATAATATCTCTGCCGTAGTAGATTTGGAAAATCAAGAAAAGCTATTTGAACTCTCCCCTAATAACACAGATGTTGCCATTGAATTTTCAAATCCTTCTTCTGCCTTTCATAATATAGCCGCTTGTTTGAGGCAGAAAGTACCTGTGATATCTGGTACCACTGGATGGCTCAATAAATTATCTGACATTGAGACCCTCTGTACTACTCATAATGGAACTTTTTTAACCGCTTCTAATTTTAGTTTGGGAGTTAATATCTTTTTCAAACTCAATGAATGGCTTTGTCAAGTGATGGGACAATTCCCAAATTACAAAATAGATATTGATGAGACCCATCATTTACAAAAGTTAGATAAACCTAGTGGAACAGCTATAACTCTTGCCAAAGGCATTGTCAAGAACCATTCTCGCTACAACCACTGGGAACTCAAGACTTCAAAGGAAGAGCATTTGAAAATATCCTCTTTTCGTAAAGCAGAAGTCGCAGGAAAGCACGCAGTTAAATACACTTCTCCCATAGATACCATAGCAATAACTCATGAGGCTCACTCAAGAAAAGGCTTTGCCTTGGGAGCCATTCTAGTTGCTGAATGGATTCCGTATAAGAAAGGCATTGTTACCATGAACGATTTTATTAAACTATAACGTACTGATATGTATTTAAATGATTTTAGTATGACCTCCTTTATAACCGTAATACTGGGAGGGTATTTACTACAAGCAATTGCCTATTACAAGTTTTTCATAAAGGCTGGGCAACCCGGATGGATAGCTTTTATCCCGATTTACAATTATTACGTCCATATACAAATTGTCGGTCGTCCTAAATGGTGGATACTTTTATTATTTGTACCTATTGCCAATTTCTTCGTTGCCTTAACTATCCACCTAGACTTGCTAAAATCATTCCAAAAATATACTTATTTAGATCAAGTATTTGGTGTCATTTTAGCTCCTTTCTATATGATTTATGTTGCCTTTGGTGCAACTTCCTACCTCGGTAAGGCTACTGATTTACCGAAAGTTCAAAAGGGTCCCCTTAAAGAATGGTTTGAAGCCATTGTTTTTGCTGTTTTTGCTGCTACAATCATTCGATGGGTGTTCATGGAGGCTTATGTAATTCCAACTCCTTCAATGGAACATTCCCTTTTAGTCGGCGATTTTCTTTTTGTTAGCAAACTAGAGTATGGACCTCGAACACCGAAAACTCCGTTACAATTACCTCTTACCCATGCCAAAATCTGGGGAACTAATCTTCCTTCCTATTTCAGTGGAATTCAACTCCCTCAACTTCGATTTCCTAGTTTGGGTCGTGTAGAGAGAAACGATGTAGTAGTATTTAACTACCCTCCGGAATTTGAAAACCCTAAGGACTTGAGAACACATTATATCAAAAGATGCATTGGGGTTTCGGGGGATGTGATTGAAGTAAAATTCGGTCAAGTGCACGTAAATAAAACCATTGCTGATAATCCCGAATTTATGCAAATGCGTTATTTTGTTGAAACAGATCAAAATGTCAAAGATCGAATTTTTCGAGAAAAAAATATTTGGGAATACTATCCCTCTTTCGGTTCAGGTAATCGTAAAGGTTATATCATTAACACTACTAAAGATTATGCCAATCAGTTAGCGGAGCTTGGCTTTATCAAAAGTGTTGAACTTCAACTTGATAATGAAGATAAAATAGATCCTCGAATATTTCCAAATGCCGAATATTATCCATGGAATGGTGACCACTATGGCCCAATTCTTATCCCTTATCAAGGGTTGATCATTGACATTAATGACTCAACTCTAGCCATGTATGGAAGTACCATATCTAATTATGAAGAACACGGAATTGTTGAAATCATAGACGATCAATTACTAATAGATGGTAAAGAAGTAGAACAATATACTTTTGCGAAAAATTATTATTTCATGATGGGAGATAATCGTCATAACTCTTTAGATTCTCGATATTTTGGATTTGTTTCAGAGGACTTTATTGTAGGAGAAGCCTCCTTTATTTGGCTTTCTTTGGATGATAAAGTCAATCTATTTAATAAAATACGCTGGAAGCGAATTTTCAAAACTATTAACTGATTAATTTCTCAGTCATAAATGACGGCTACCAAGCAATAGGTTGATAGCCATTCTTAATTAAAAAATCATTGGCTTTACCAAAATGCCCGTTTCCCTGAAAACCGCGATAGCATGAAAGTGGTGACGGGTGGGATGAAGTTAAAATTAGATGTTTTTCAGAATCAATCAATTCCTTTTTTCGACCAGCAAAATCACCCCATAAAATGAAAACTAAATTTTGTTTGATTTCAGACAAATGACTTATCACCTGGTCTGTAAAACGTTCCCATCCCAAGTGCTTATGTGAACCCGGTTGTGACGCCTCCACTGTCAAAATAGCATTCAACAATAGCACGCCCTGTTCAGCCCAATGAACCAATGAACCATCCTGGGGAACCTCTTTGCCTAAATCTCGTTTTATTTCTTTAAAAATATTCAATAAAGATGGTGGTATCATCATACCTTTTTTTACAGAAAATGATAATCCATGAGCCTGATTTTTACCATGATATGGATCTTGACCAAGAATAATCACCTTTGTTTGTTGAAAGGGGCACAATTCAAAAGCATTGAAAATATCATTTTTGTCTGGATATACTTGTCCAGATACATAGGCCAGTATCACCTCATCAATTAAAGTTTTATAATAAGGTTCATGACAACTTTGCTCCATAACTACTTGCCAAGAAGTTTCACTAATTGAAAGCACAAATTATAATTAAATTACATATGTAATAATATCAGTTTAAATTTAGAAAAATAAAGGAGATTATTTTTTTATGATAACTGTAATAAGTAATGGCACATGGAGCCATTCGTATCCTTTTATTTAAGATAATTTTGGTTTTAGGAGATTTGAATATGCATTCTCTATTACCTACCATTTTAAATTCGAATCTTTTATTTTTTAAATGGATTTTATAGAGATCTTGGAAATAAGCAATAAGCTTTCTATATTACTCTCGAGGGAAGATTGTATTAAAACAATATTGCATAATGTCATTCCTTATTGAAAAAGTTTTAATTATGGTTACAGATATTACCGAAGATGTAAAAGTGAGCGTAGAGACGGCTTATCGAGCAGATTATTCAGATCCTGCCCAAAGTCATTTTGTCTTTACCTATCGGGTTACCATCGAAAATCAAGGTAATAAAACGGTTCAATTGAAACTTAGGCATTGGGAAATATTTGATACCACTTATCCATTGAAAAAGGTTGATGGTGAAGGAGTGACTGGAAAACAACCTGTACTTGAACCTGGGCAATCACATCAATACGTATCTGGATGCAATCTCAAATCAGGTGTGGGCAAAATGGTAGGCTATTACACGATGGAACGCATCAGTGATGGCTACCAATTTAATGTAAACATACCTGAATTTATATTGATTAATCCCGTGAAACTCAATTAACAATTTAGCCAAACTTAGCTCCTATTTCCTAGGAAATTATATCATTTAGAATATTTAAACAAAGCCTAAGATAATCATCAAATATATTCTCCCTACGCTTTTAATATTTATTACACATTATTTAAAAATAACAGCAAAATGCTTAAACTCAGGAAAATCCATAAACAGACATCAAAATTATAGAAAATCATTGCATCTATTAAATCTAAAAAAATATCAATTCACTACAGATCTTGTGTCTTATTTGAAACTTCAATCTATTTTACATATTCATTATGAATCTGAATATTCTTCAAAAAATATCATCGGCTAAATTAAATTCATTACACCCCACAGATTTAATAATTCTTATATAACAATTGCATCGGAACCACCACCAAATTAAAAATAATTTGAATTAAAATTAGATAAAATTAACTCTTAGATTCTTTCTTTTATATCACACAACGTAATCTCTATGAAATAATTATTTAGATACTTTTTGAGTTCATAGAGATCTTAGAGCTTATATTGAGTTATTATCATCTTAAATCAACCATCTAAAAAAATAATTTTCCTAGATATACGTCGCAGTCAGAAAAATCATTAACTATGAAAAAGATCTAAATCATGCTAAGATCTCATTGAACCATTATTTATTCCATATTGTACTGGTTTTACTTTATTTAAAAATGGAAAAAAGCATTTTATTTTAAAGAGTTGATCAAATGTTTACGTTATCATTTAAATTTGATGAAAATTTTAGATTTTAATGTCAGATCATCAAAACAAAGTCCCTAGTCTTATTTCCAGTCCTCAACTTCCCCAAAAAAACAATAAGATTTTAAAAATTGGGATAGGACTTTTCCTCATATTAATAATACTACTTGTTTATTTAGTTCAAAACGAAAAGCAACAAAATTTACTAAAAGAAAAAGCTTTGACTGCCGCATTTTTACAACTAGACTCTATCTCTAATGAGCTAGATGAACGTATATTGACCATCTCTCAATTGGGTGGTGAAATAGATACTTTAATTGGTATCAAGCAAAAACTTGAAGAAGAAAAAATGTATTTTCTCAATAAAGATCAGCGACAAAAAATAACTCTGGGTACCCTCAGAGATAAAGTGGAAGGCTACCGAGAGTTGCTTCTGATCAAAGATGAGGAAATTAATCAACTAACTCAGATAAATGAGCAACTCACGACCGAGAATATTGAATTAAAAAATGAGACACAAGCACTCAGTCAGTCTATAAATAATATAAAAATCGAAAAAAACAATCTTAATCTAAAAGTGAAATTACTCTCAAAGCTTAAAATTGAAGATTTTGAAATTGATGCAATTGATGCAAAGGGTAGGAAACGTTCAGGCAGTTTTAGAAAAAAGCACATTAATCAACTCCAAATTACTTTTGTATTGTCAGAAAATGAAGTTGCACCAATTGAGGGCAAAAGGCTATGGATCCGAGTGGTCGCTCCGGATAACAACGTATATTATGACGTAAACATGGGTTCGGGTTCCTTTATTTTTTTGGGAAGAGAATTGTTCTACACCGCACAAAAAGAGATTCTTTATGACCGTTCCCAACAAAGAGTCGTAGTTTATTATGAAAAAAATATGCCTTATTTAATTGGGCCACATACCGTAGAAGTTTATACTGACGATTATCTCGTTGGATCAGAGAATTTTATTGTGAAAAGCTAGTCAAAACAGTTGATTTTTAATCAATATTAGCTACTTTTGCACCCTAAAATTACATTTTATATACGTCAACATGAAAAAGAATTACGAAACAGTATTCATTTTAACTCCCGTTTTATCTGACGTTCAGATGAAGGATGCTGTTCTTAAATTCATAAAAGTAATTACTGATAACAAAGGTGAAGTAATCAATGAAGAACATTGGGGATTGAAAAAACTAGCCTATCCGATCCAGCACAAAAATACTGGGTTTTATCATTTACTTGAATTTAAGGCAGAGCCCTCATTGATTTCAAAGCTAGAAATTGAACTCAGTAGAGACGAGAAAGTTATGCGCTTTTTAACCGTTGAAATAAATAAGCATGCGCTTCTTTACAACGAAAGAAGACGTAAAGGTGCTTTTAATAAGAAAGAAGATAAAAAGGAGACTGCAAAAAAATGACATTACAAAACGAACCAATAAATAATGATCAAGTACTTAAGAAGTACTGTAGATTTAAGAAAAGCGGAATCAAATATATTGATTATAAAGACGGAAATTTTTTACTTAAGTTTGTAAATGATCAAGGTAAAATATTACCTCGTAGACTTACAGGTACTAGTTTGAAATTTCAACGTAAAGTAGCGCAAGCAGTAAAAAGAGCAAGACATATTGCTGTTTTACCATACGTAGCGGATTCTCTTAAATAAAATAATATGGATATAATATTAAGAGAAGACATCAAAGGACTGGGTTATAAGAATGACACCGTCAAGGTTAAGGCAGGATATGGAAGAAATTACCTTATCCCTAAAGGAGTGGCTATGTTGGCAAGCAAATCCAACAAGAAAATGGTTGATGAAAATATTCGTCAGGCAGCGCATAAAGCGGAAAAATCACTTAAAGATGCTCAGGCTATCGCAGATAAAATGGGTGACATGATTTTAGAGATCAAAACAAAGGCTGGTGAAAGTGGGAAAATTTTCGGTGCAATTACCGCAATTCAAACGGCCGAAGCATTGTCGGTCAGAGGATTTGATATTGATAGAAAGAAAATAACACTTTCTAAAGATATCAAACAAATTGGAGATCACTCAGCTGTGATTGAACTTCATAAAAATATACACCACAAAATCATCCTACGAGTGGTTACTGAATAATTACAAACTAAATTGTCTAGATTTATAAAACCTGAAATACTATTTCAGGTTTTTTTTGTTCTCTAGATAGTTCCATTATGAAACTTAAACTTGAATTCGATATTGCTAAATCGGATACTTACATTGAGTATGGCCAGACTATTATCTCATTAGGTTCGTGTTTTGCCAATAATATTACACAAAAATTATTGAAGTATAAATTTCATATAATTGATCATAAATTGGGTTCGCTCTACAATCCCCACTCTATATTTAACTTGATCAAAAAAGTCCTTCACAAAACATATCCTGAATCCATGTTAATTGATGGCATGCATCTGAGTTTTGATTTACATTCTGATATGCGAGCTACGAGTAAGGTTGAATTTAATTCCTTATGTGAAAGCAGAATGAATATTTTGCATCAGGGTTTGAAAGAAAGTGAATGGCTTATGATCACGCTAGGTACCGCATGGACTCATACACATCTCAATTCCAATACACTTGTGGCCAGCTGTCATAAACTCCCTCAAAATTTGTTTAAAAAAGAATTACTATCCGTCGATCTTATCCTCCAGGAGTTTCAAGAGCTACAGGCATTGCTTGCTCATCTTAACCCTAAATTNAAAATCTTATTTACGATAAGTCCNGTTAGGCATATTAAAGAAGGGCTNCCCGAGAATACACTCTCAAAATCTATATTACACTTGGCTGCACACGAGCTCGTTAAAAAATTCAGTCAATGTTATTATTTCCCTGCATATGAAATCGTGATGGATGAACTTCGAGATTATAGGTTTTACAAAAGCGATTTAATCCATCCCAATGAATTGGCCATTGACTATATTTGGGATCAATTTGCGGATACATTTTTTGATGAGACCACTTTTAAGTTATATGAAAAATTAAAAGTATTGTTAAAGTCTATTGAACATAGGCCTTTCAACCCCAAGAGTGATCAACATCAAAAATTCATTGTTGAAACTTTAAATAAAGCAAGAACCTTTTCAGATACCATCAATCTTACCAAAGAAATTGATCAACTAGCAAAATTATTAAAATGAAAACATTAATAATTATTCTTTGTTTAGGAATGATCTCTGGTTGTGTCTCATCAAGTAAAACCACTGAAAATAAAATGGAAAACGCTGCTAAATCAAATCGTCTTATCAATGCCTCATCTCCTTATCTCTTGCAGCACGCCAGTAACCCTGTTGATTGGTATCCTTGGGGAGAAGAAGCCCTTTTAAGAGCCAAAAGTGAAGATAAACCCATATTGGTGAGCATCGGATATTCTTCTTGCCATTGGTGCCATGTAATGGCTCATGAATCCTTTGAAAATGATAGTATAGCGGCAATCATGAATGAAAACTTTATAAATATAAAAATTGATCGTGAAGAGCGACCAGATATCGATCAAATATATATGGAAGCGGTACAGGCCATGGGCATCAATGGAGGATGGCCACTTAATGTCTTCCTAACACCCGATCAAAAACCTTTTTATGGGGGTACGTATTTCCCTAGCAAAAGTTGGCGCGAATTGCTACTTAACGTAAAGACCGTCTTTGCTGAAAATAGAGATAAATTGGAGGAATCAGCTGAGGTTTATACAAAAGCCATTAGCGCCAATGTTTCGGAAAAATATGAATTATCACCCACAGCGATTACCCAGAAAAAAATAGATTCTGGTTATCATAAACTCGCCCAATCATTTGACTTAAAATGGGGTGGTTTAAATAAATCACCCAAGTTCATCATGCCCTCCCAATGGTCTTTTCTTATAGATCTCTCATATCTTAATCCCACCTTAAATATTCAACCCCACTTGGAGTTTACCTTGAATAAAATAATAGATGGTGGTATTTATGATCAAATTGGAGGAGGTTTTTCTAGATATTCAGTAGATGAATTTTGGCATGTTCCTCACTTCGAGAAAATGCTCTATGACAATGGACAGTTATTGTCCTTGTATGCCAAAGCCTATAAAATGAGCGGTAATGAACGTTACGCTTCGGTTATCGATGAAACTATCCAATGGCTTATACGAGAGATGCTAGATGACTCTGGCGGCTTTTACGCTGCACTCGATGCCGACAGTGAAGGAAAAGAAGGTAAGTTCTACGTTTGGACCTATGATGAGATGAAAGAAGTTGCTGGTGAACACACCAGTCTTATTGCTGCTTATTATGATATTCAAGAAAAAGGCAATTGGGAATCTACCAACATTCCTCGTATGATACGTAGTGAGGAAGATATTATCGCACAATTTGGATTAGACCTTATGACCCTTCAATCTATCATTGCTGAATTTAAGCAACGAGCACTCCTTAAGAGAGCCGAGAGAATTCGACCGGGTCTAGACAACAAAATCATTTCAGGTTGGAATGGATTGACCTTGACTGGAATTCTTGAAGCTCACCAAGCCACAGGTAAAAAAACTTATCTAACACTCGCCGAAAAAAATTATCGATTTATTCTTAAACATTTGTTGGTAGACGGTACCTTGATCCATGTTGCCAATTTATCAACCCAAGGGTTTGCTGAAGATTATGCTGCCATAATTCAGGCACTTATCAAGTATTATGAAACGACTTTTGATGAGGGAGCATTACATATAGCGAATGATTTAACACTTCAAATGAATAAACAGTATTATGATCCTCGGGAGAGATTGTTTTACTTTACAAGTATCCATGCTGAAAATCTCATTACAAGAAAAAATGATCTTTTTGACAATGTCATTCCTTCTTCAAATTCTATGATGGCAGAAAATTTGTTGAAGTTAGGTTTGCATCTAGATAATGAATCATATAAAAAGCAAGCTTTAGATATGGTCAATCAGGTGGGTGAATTGATCGCTCAAGAAACAAGTTATCTATCCCAATGGGCCTCTGTAGCTACTTTATTGGTAAAGCCCATCCCTGAAATTGTCATCTTTGGTAACGATTATCACAAAATAACTACAGCACTCAATGCGCTTCATATCCCTCGAAAAGTAATAGCCGCTTCGTCTAAAGAAAGTGATTTACCCTTACTGCAATATAAAACTGAAATCAATGGTAAAACTGGAATTTATGTTTGCTATAACAAAACTTGTAAATTACCTGTAACCAATCTTGAAAAAGCCTTAGCTCAAATTTCATCTGAGTAATTTGACCATTTGCGCTATATTGAAGTCATACTGCCCATTCCAATCCCTGGCGTGTTTTCCTATGCGGTTGCGGCACACTTCAAACAAAAAAATCTGATAGGATGTCGGGTCATTGTTCCCTTTGGGAAGAGGAAATATTACACGGGCTTGGTCTATAATACTGTAGATCAAGTTTCATCAAAATTTACAGTTAAAGAGATTTTTGAAGTTTTGGATGTTGAACCCATTGTCACCACAGCACAATTAAAGTTCATAGATTGGATTTCAAACTATTACATGTGCGCTTTAGGTGATGCCTATAATGCAGCCTTGCCTGCCGGTTTAAAATTAACGAGCGAATCGTATTTAGGTATTATACCCGATATCGACATCAATTATGAAAAATTAAACGATACTGAAAAAACGGTCATCTCTCATTTACAGAAAGACAATATCTCTACTGAAGAAGTGAACAAAATCACAGGACTCAAATATCCCTTTCAACTGATTAAGAGTCTGATTGATGCAGGAATCATCTATACCTTTGAAAAAATAAAAGATAAATATACTTCAAAAAAAGAAACGCGGATTAAACTTCACTCCCATTACATCATCGAAGAGCGTCACAAAGAACTCTTAAAAAAATTAGATAAATACCCCAAACAAGCCCAGGTATTGTTGGCCTATCTAAAAGAGATACCCGTATTTGAAAACACCAAATTAAATGACTTAGGAATTAGTAAAAAATCACTTGAATCAAAAGGCATAAGTGCTTCATCACTTAAAACACTCTTAAAAAATAGCATATTTGAAACTTGGGAGCATCAAATTGATCGATTTTCATTTGAACATGGGCCCATTGCAGCACTTCCCGATTTGACATCCCATCAGCATGATACATTGGTTGAAATTCAAAAAAGTTTTGCTGAAAATCCGACAACCTTGTTGCGGGGAATTACAGGAAGTGGAAAGACAGAAATTTATATAACTCTTTTACATCAAATCATAGCAAATGGAGGACAAACCCTCATACTTCTCCCTGAGATCGCTCTCACTACTCAGATAATTGAAAGGTTTCGGAGCTATTTTGGCAATCGCTTTGGTGTGTATCATTCCCGATTTTCTGATAATGAACGTACTGAAATTTATCAAAATTGTCTGAGCCAAAAGTACGATTTCGTTATCGGGGTACGTAGCGCCATCTTTCTCCCTTTCAAGCACTTAGAACTTATCATTGTAGATGAAGAGCATGAATACTCGTATAAGCAATATGATCCTGCTCCAAGGTATCACGCAAGAGACAGCGCTTTATATTTAGCTCAAATTCACCATGCCAAGGTTTTATTGGGCTCAGCAACACCCTCTTTAGAAAGTTATCATAATGCTATCAGAGGTAAATTTGGATATGTAACACTCGATCACAGGTTCAAGGATCAACCCTTACCTGAAATAAAATTTGCTGATTTCTCTAGAGCCCGAAAACAAAAGAAAATAAAAGGTCATTTTACCGTAGAATTGATTGACCAAATAAAATCTAGTATTGCCGAGAATAAGCAAGTGATTCTCTTTCAAAACAGACGAGGATACGCTCCTTATGTAGAATGCAACGACTGTAATCACATTCCTAACTGCCCCAATTGTGCTGTCAGTCTTACCTACCATATTTATCAGAATGAAATCATATGTCATTATTGTGGATATAAGATATTTTTTGATGCGAAATGTGAAAAATGTCAATCAAATGAAATCAAGACCGTAGGCATAGGGACTGAGCAAATCGAAGAGGAACTGGCTATCCTCATTCCTGATATAAAAATCAAGCGTATGGATCTTGACACTACGCGAAGTAAGCATGCATATCAGCAAATCATTGATACTTTTGAAAGCAAGAAAATAGATGTGCTTGTAGGTACTCAAATGGTAACCAAAGGACTTGATTTTGAACATGTGAACTTAGTTGGTATTTTCGATGCCGATAGAATCATCCATTTCCCTGATTTCAGATCACATGAAAGAGCATTCCAGTTAATTACCCAGGTAAGTGGTCGTTCCGGTCGAAAACATGATAGAGGTAAAGTAATTATTCAAACAAACCAACCCGACCATCCATTATTATTACAGATAAAAGAAGGTCATTTAGACTTATTTTATCAACAAGAACTTGCCGAAAGGAAAAAATTTAAATATCCACCATTCTTTCGGTTAATTAAAATTATAATTAAAGGGAAAGATAAAAATTCTGCAAATCAAGCAGCGAGCGCATTAAATGTGATACTTCAGAAAACGCTCACAGAAAAGCGAGTTCTTGGCCCTATTGAACCCGTGATCAACAAAATAAGAAATTACTACTTGTTTGAAATCATTATAAAAATTGAAAGAAAAACAACCAATCTCAAATCAATCAAAGAATTCATTCAAGGATCTCGCTATACGTTATTAGCTTTACCCTCGTTTAAATCTATAGTCATTCATTTTGATGTAGACCCAATATGATCAAGAATACTCATCTTATAATCCTATTAATGTCCTTACTTATGCTTTCATATTGCAACGAATGCGAAGACTGTGATGGGATTATCTCTGAGCCTACCGCCCACTTTACCTTTATTGATATTGACAGTTTGATGTGGGTAGAATATAATCTAGCATGGCTTACTGATTCCCTACTGTATATTGATTCTGTTAGTGATGAGTTGTCTTTAATATCAGAATATCTTGAAGATAGCCTTAGCATCCTTACTGACAGTATTGGAAATGGGGGACTTTTGGAAGAAGAGCGACTCCTAATTATATATCAAATCAATTGGATAGACAGTTTGATGCTCATAAATGAAGAAAATGATAATTATTATACCACTGAAATCAACCAAATGAACGAAATACAAACTACTCTGAAAAGTGGTAGTCTTATGGTAGATACGGTATTCAACTTGTTCAACAACCAATATCAAGTACTCGAAGATCTGACCTATCAATATAAAATCCCATTGAACTATAATGATAGTCTTTCATCTTT
>NZHT01000088.1 GCA_002691385.1 Flammeovirgaceae bacterium
TAAACAAGAAAAAAAACAGCAAGAAGAGGGCTTAAATACACCCTATCCGAGTTATGAGGCACTGAAGACAGAACGCAGCGAAAAGGCTCCCAAAATTGTTTTTACCGTGATCAATGCTCAAGGAAAAGTGGTCAGAAAAATAATGACTACCCCTAAGAAAGGTGTCAATAGGTTATACTGGGACATGCGTTATGCAGATACAGATCCCATTAATTTGAGAATCAGTAGTTTTTATAATCCTTGGTCAGATAGTGATAAAGGCATTTTAGTGGCTCCTGGAGCTTATCAAGTAAGTATGTCAAAAATTATTCAAGGGGAAGTGATTTCTATGGGAGAACCGATAGATTTCAATATTAAAGCACTAGATAACAGATCTTTACCTGGCACTGATCGAATGGTATTAGATGGATTCAATCGAAAGTTACTCAGGTTGTCAGGTGCTATAAGTGCTGCCAGTCAAACACTGCAGGAAGTAAAAAATCAATTAAAGTATATTGACGCTGCTTTGCTGAAAGCAGAGATTTCATCAGATCATACTTCTATCAAATTAGCACAACAAATTACCAAAAAAGTGATGGAGTTAAATGTGGTATTGGGTGGAGATGGTGTAGCGCGAACCTTAGATATAGATCTACCTCCTAGTTTGACTAGTAGGATGGGTCGGTTGGTTTATATGATGTTTTCATCCACTTCAGAACCAACTAAAACGAGTCGTGATGGCTATGCCATAGTTTTGGCTTCATTTGAACCTTTACTGGCTGAAATAGAAGTACTCGTAAACAATGATTTAAAGATATTACACGAGCAATTGGCTTTGGTGAGGGCTCCCTATACCCCCTATTCTTTACCAAAAGTACCCATATTTACCAACTAGAATAAAAGCAATAATGCAATGAAGATAAACATGATATGGGCGATCTTTTTGATGCCTATTTTGCTAAGGGCACAATCAGGAAGAGTTTTTGATCAGTTGACACTTCCAAGTGAAATATTAAAAATGGAGCGAAAGTACGCCATATATTTACCGCCGGACTATGAAATTTCGCTGCGTGAATATCCTGTATTGTATCTCCTCCACGGAATGTCTGATGATCAGACGGGATGGATCCAATTTGGTGAGGTCTTACATATTACAGATGCCGCCATTCGTGCAGGAACTGCTAGCCCCATGATTATTGTGATGCCAGATGCGGACACTCAAGTGATTGGCTATGTAGACCGGCCCAACGGGGAGTGGAGTTATGAGCAATTCTTTTTTGAAGAATTTATGCCCTATGTGGAGTCTAATTATCGAATAAAAAAAAATAAACGTTATCGTGCTATTGCAGGCTTGTCAATGGGTGGTGGAGGTAGTTTTTATTATGCACTTCATCGTCCAGATTTGTTTCAATCTGCCTGTCCGCTCAGTGCCTATTGTGGTCCTTTGACAGTTGAAGAGGCACATAAGCATTATGAATGGAATGGAATGAGTCAAGTTCGTGAAAAATATTATGAAGATTTCTACAAAAAATATGGGGTGGTACACCTCATGAATACTTTACCAAAGGCCGATATTGAATCAGTGCGTTGGTATATAGATTGTGGGGATGATGATTATCTATTTGAAGGGAGTTCACGTGTACATATCGCAATGAAAAATCGTAATATTCCCCATGAATATCGGGTGCGAGATGGGAATCATAACTGGACTTATTGGCGTGAAGCTTTGCCAGAGGTTTTGAGATTTGTCTCTCAAGGGTTTCATCAATATTAGTAATAAAAGATATCTAAAATGCTTCAAAGATACGTGGGTAAATACCTGCGATTTAGCAGATTTTGATATAGAAGAAAGACTTTTATTAACTTATGGTTCTCAACACTTTTGGCAATTGAGATAATTATTTACCGATTCACCCTATTTTAAATATATAGAACAACAATTATTCAACAAAATATAAAAATTCGGATCTTTGCTAATTCGAAAAGTTAGAATTTATATATACGCTACGTTCAATACTCAAGACCGTCACCATTTTTTTTGTATATTAAGTGCAATTAGTTTTCAGTAAAACATTGAAAGATGAAAAAAATTATCAGATTATTAACACTCCTAATATTATTTGTTAATTGTAAAAAAAAATAGATCAATTAATTCAGATATTAGTAAAAAAAAGGGAGTGGTTATTAGTTTTTTCTAAGAAACATATAATCACAAAAACTATAATTATGTAATTGAATATTTTGCACCAAATTATTTTGAGCATAGATCTGATGGGGCAAGAACAAATATGGATGCTGTAACTACAATAAAAGGTGCAGAAAGTATTTTCCCTAATTTAATAGGTGTGGTTTAAGATATAATTGCAGAAAATGATTTAATAGTAGTAAGACTGACATTCAATGGGACTCATAGTGATTGTTTTTAGGAATGGAAGAAACCAAAAAAACATAATATGGGAAGCCATGAGTATTGTAGGATGAAAGATGGAATAATTACAGAGTCATGGGGTAGTTGGCCATTATATGATATGGTTGATTTACTTTCAGAATAATGGAAAATATCACTTGGCAATTGATGTTTTACCTGAAAAAATGAATAGTTATATTTGAAATTTTATAAGGCATATCGTTTGAACTCAACTCAATTATTCAAATAACTTTTAATTATAATCGATATAATCCATTCTATGAACTGACCATACTCCCTAAGGTTAAATGAAGTTAAAAACAATGAATTACGAAGAAAATCCTAAAAGTATTAAGTATCATGTGAAGATGTATCTTCACAAAAATAAGAGGAGGTTTCACAATAAATCTTTCATAGATTTTCCTGCTGGAAATGGTATCACTACAAGAATTTTAAAAGAAATTGGAGCTAAACCATTAGCATTCGATTTATTTCCTGAATATTTTAATATTGAAGGATTAGATTGTAAAAGAGCGAATATTGTTGAAGGACTTCCTGTTGAAGATGCCTGTACAGATTATCTAATCTGTCAAGAAGGGATAGAACATTTCTCAGATCAATTGGCTTCTTTTAAAGAATTTAATCGTGTTTTGAAAAAAGGTGGAGGGCTTATTATAACAACTCCTAATTACTCCAGTTTAAGAGCTAAAATGAGTTACTTTCTTTCAGAAAGTGAGCGATTTAATTCAATTATTGCTCCAAACGAATTAGATAGTATTTGGATGTCGAAGGAAGATATTACTAATGAAATATATTATGGGCATATTTTCTTAATTGGTATTTTGAAATTACGGTGCCTTGGAAAATTAGGTGGATTTAAAATAAAACACATTCAGTCAACACGGGTGAAAACAACTTCATTATTTTTATTAATACTCTTTTACCCTTTCATTCTATTATCAAATTGGATTACCTATAGAAAGAGGCTTAGAAAAAATAAAGACTTTGATGACAATACAAAACGAGAGGTTTACAATGAAATTTTTAAGCTGTCTATAAATCCAAAAATTTTAGTGGATGGACATATCTTTGTAGAATTTGAAAAAGAAAAAGAATTACACAAAATAGGTAAAGATTTAAAAAGTAATCATAAAGAATTTGGCGTCACGTAATAAATTTTCCAAACTATATGAGATGTAGGAATAGACGACTTTTTTAATTTTATATTATTTTGGTCGGTATTTAAATGAAAGCCCATTAGAAAATAGATCATTCTATATTTAGAACGCTAGCAACGGTAACAAGTTTCAACCTAATTTGCACTACAGTTTTAAATTAATAAATATTTTAAGTTAAATTCTATTCGTCAATTTTAATATCTTTTTTTTAAATTCTTTTTTATTCGGTTGACTAAAATTGAATCATGAATTTACTCATCATTATTTTTGGAGCACTTATTTTCATAGTCATAGCCATTGCCAAATTTAAAATTCACCCATTTATCACCTTAATTTTAGCAGCTATTATGATTGGATTTTTAATGGACTTAGAAGGGGTGGTTATTCTTGATAAAATAAGTGAAGGTTTTGGAGAGACCTTATCTAGCATAGGTATTATCATTGGATTTGGAGCAATTCTAGGTACATTTTTAGAAAAATCTGGAGGTACCATCACTATAGCAAAATATCTATTATTATTAATTGGGGATAAAAAATCACCCTTGGCCATCAACTTAACAGGTATGTTGGTCTCAATTCCCGTTTTTTGCGATTCTGCATTTATCATTCTTTCATCTTTGAACAAAGCGATAAGTAAGAAAACAGGAATTTCTGTCGCTATTTTCGCGGTAGCACTTTCAACGGGACTTTATGTTTCTCATGTTTTTGTGCCTCCAACTCCGGGACCGCTAGCAGCAGCAGCAGCTTTAGAGGCGGACTTAGGACTTGTCGTACTAATGGGTCTTGCCATAGCCTTACCTACCGCTTTTTCAGGTTATCTTTGGGCGGTAAAATTTGGTACTAAACTTGTCGAAAATATTCCTAAAATTCATGAGGAGGAGGTAATCACTGAAAATAAAGCCAATATTTTAGTGGTTTTATTACCTATACTCATGCCCATATTTTTAATTGGGTTACGATCGATGATAAAATATCCGTCCCATACTATTGGAGATGGAATGGTTGCAGATACACTTGCATTTATTGGACATCCCGTACCCGCATTGTTTATAGGTATGCTGCTTGCCTTGCTGTTAGTTGATAAAAAAATATCTACAAAAGAGCGTTGGTCTTGGGTGTCAAGTGCATTAAAAGAAGCGGGAGTGATCCTACTAATTACTGGAGCGGGAGGTGCTTTTGGAAGCATCCTTCGATCTGGAAATTTAGGAGAACTTATTGGAGACCAATTTACAGCTTCAGAGATTGGGATTTTTTTACCGTTTACACTAGCAGCCTTATTAAAGACAGCGCAGGGATCATCCACGGTAGCTATCATAACAGCAGCCACGATAATATCACCTATGATGGATGTATTGGGAATAGACAGTGAGCTATCTCGGGCTTTGACGGTATTGGCTATTGGAGCAGGTGCAATAACTGTTTCCCACATGAACGATAGTTATTTTTGGGTCGTTTCTCAATTTTCACAGATGGATACTAAAACTACGCTAAAGATGCACACTATGGCAACTCTGATTCAAGGGATAGTTGCCATTTTACTAATAAGTTGCCTTCAAATTATTCTAGAATAGTATGAAATTATTTTTAACTTTAATTGTTTTATTTCTATCAATGCAAGCACACGTGATTTTCGATTTCAATAAAAAATCTGATCTTCAAGATTGGATTATTGTAGATGATGTAGTCATGGGGGGGCGGTCGTCAAGTACTTTTAAATTAGATAAAAATGGCTTAGGCATCTTTGAAGGAAATATATCTTTAGAAAATAATGGCGGATTTTCATCATTGAGATATAGGTTTGAAAAAAAAACAATAAAGGAATATACTCAAGTTAAAATTTGTTTACGTGGGGATGGAAAAAAATATCAATTTAGGATAAAGTCCAATTCAGGTGATTATTATTCTTACATAGCCCCATTTTCGACCTCTGGTGAATGGCAAGAAATAGTCATTCCTTTAAAAGGGATGTATCCGTCATTTCGAGGAAGAAGATTGAATCAACCTAATTTCTCTAATAATTTTATTGAAGAGGTCACCTTTTTGATCGGGAACAAAAAAGATGAAAGCTTTAAGCTATTCATAGATAAAATTGTACTTGAATAAGAATTGTACTTGATTACTATTTATTTTAAGATAATTAAAGCGGATTTTATTAAAAGTAATTTATAACTTTTTTTAAGGGAGAAAACTTATTTACAATTAAAATTATATCTACTAGATTAAAAGCTTAAAAGTAAATTTCACTACTGAGTCTTTTACTCTCATAGTATTTAATCTTATTTGGATAGATCATTTGTTCTAGAAAGAAGGTATGGCTTTTTTTAATTTGGATTGGAAGCTTAAAGCCAATATGAATTCTTTTTTCAGTAATTAAATTCTTAAATCCTCAAAGAGGTTTTCCGATTTTCTTATGATTTTGGGGAAATGAGCAATTTATATTTTAGAGTATATTTATATCATTTTTTTAAAATAAGACAAATGATGCTAGAAATTTTAAAATAACATTTGTTTTATTTCGAGAAATTTAATACTTGTAAAATAAGGTATTTCTTTTCGGGAGGTAGTAATAAATGATAATTATCAAAATTGAAAACCGATAAAAAAATATAAATTACAATTTAAAATAAAGCCAATGATCTCATATATTAAAAAAAAGATTGAAATATGGAAGATAAAAAGGACTTATAAAAAATATGGTCACCACATAGAAAAATTTACGCTTTCAACTGAGGGAGATATTGAATTTGCTGTTTGGGATAATCCGCTTGAAAAGCCTAAAAAAATAACACAGAATTCTGTAGACTTTTATAAAAGATTTGTTGCCAAAAATTCCTTAGCAATTGACATTGGGGCTCATATTGGTGATACTACGGTACCTCTAGCTTTAGCTGTTGGAGCCAATGGAATGACCTTAGCGTTTGATCCAAATCCAAATGTTTTTGAAATTTTATCGTTAAATTCAAAGCTAAATTTAGATAAAACCAATATTAGGCCTTTTAACTATGCTATAGCCGAAGAACCTGGTGAATATTATTATAACTCATCTGAAGCTACTTTTGATAATGGAGGGATTTCAAAGGAACAAAAAAATAAGCATGGAAAATATCAGTTGAAAAATAAAGTAACAGCTATAAATTTATCTAGTTTTTTAAAAGAGAATCCTGATATAAATTTGGACAAGTTGAGTTTTATTAAAGTTGATGTAGAGGGTCTTGATTTTGAAATTTTAAGTTCTATTAAAAATATTATATCAACTTATAGACCAATAATTATTGCCGAGTGTTTTAAAAAGCTTAAAAATGAAGTTCGTGATAATATGTTTCTCTTGTTCGATAATCTAGATTTTGATTGTTTCAAATTAGAAGAGTTTGATGGGAATGAAGCCCTTGAAAAGCTCTACAAGAAAGAGGATTTGAGAAATTGGAAGCATTTTGACTTTTGTATGATTCCCAAAGAGAAGTCAGCAGGTTTTTATGAGCATAAATAATAATCATGCTCCGAAGACTTTTATGATTTTTTTTGTTAGGCCTTTTAATTTACCAAGCTTTATAGTTTTTAGCTCAATTTGTTGAACTTGACGAAGAAAACTAATTGAATANTTAGTTCTCTCTTTTGATTCGGANGNGTGCTGTAAAAAGCTTAGATTTANTATTAAGTTTAAGTTATGGGTAGTTTCTATAAAAATATTTTTCNTTNAAAAGGAATNTCATAGGTCATTATTAATAGATAAACTTAANTNCGAAATCGTTGATGTAGTCATTATTCAANAATACCAATAGAAAATTAAAAAAAAGGCTAATGAGATTTAATGTTATAAGAAGATTCATAAAATTAATTCCTGATGTAAATCCATGATAGTCAGGGTTGAATTAAAGTTAATATTTAAAATAGCATGGTTAGGTGAATATATTATTTAAGAGTGGCAAAATAAAATGATGGATTTTGTAACTTGATAAATATAGGGCAAAGTCTATAAAGTGCATTTAAGCATGCAGATAAATAAATATGATTACATTATCATAGGAGCAGGTTCAGCAGGTTGCGTCTTAGCCAATCGCTTGTCCAAAAATCCCGCATATCAAATATTACTTATTGAAGCAGGTAAGACTGATAAAAAAATGGAGATTAGGATTCCTGGAGGTTATGGAAACTTACACCGATCGAGTGTCGATTGGGGATTTTCTACGGTTCCACAACAACATGTGAACAACCGTAACATCTATTTGCCACGCGGGAAAACTTTGGGAGGTTCTAGTTCAACCAATGCAATGGCTTATGTACGTGGGAATAAGGCAGATTATGATGAATGGTCTGATCTGGGTAATAAAGGATGGTCATTTGATGAGGTACTTCCTTATTTTAAAAAATCAGAGCACAACGAAGATTTTAATGATGACTATCATGGGCATCAAGGTCCATTGAACGTGACCCTTGGTAAGGATTTTCAGACACCCTATGCACAGGCTTTTCTAGAGGCCTGCCAGGAATCGGGGATACCTAAAAGAATAGATTATAATGGAGCTAATCAATTGGGCGTAAGTTTTTTTCAATTTACGATCAAAGAAGGTGAGCGCCAAAGTACTGCAGTGGCATTTTTAAAGCCAGTCATGCATCGTCCTAATCTGACAGTTATTACCGAGGCTCGGGTCAGCGAAATTTTGATAGAATCGGATCGAGCCGCTGGTGTGGCTTATCTGAAGTTTGGTAGTATGCAAAAAGTCTACGCTTCAAAGGAAGTAATTTTATCAGCAGGGGCTTTTCAATCTCCCCAATTACTTATGTTGTCAGGTATAGGTCCTCAAGAGATGCTAAAAAAATATCAGATTTCGGTGAAAAAGGATATGCCTGGTGTGGGGCAAAACTTACAAGATCATCTGTTTATTAATGTTTCCAGTTTGTCAGCTCAGCAAGAAGGGTTCAATCATCATTTTAAGCCTATAAATCAATTGAAAGCTCTGATCAAATACTTGATTACCCACAAAGGGCCTTTGGCATGTAGTGCACTAGAAGCAACAGCATTTTTTTCTTTGAGTGATGGGACTCAACCTGATCTCCAATTTCATTTTACTCCTCTACATATAGGTGATGATTATGTTCCTGATCTATATAATACCAAAACTTATCCTACTTATGATGGATATACCATTGCACCTACTTTATTGAAACCGAAAAGCAGGGGTTATGTAGGATTAAATTCAAATAATCCCATGGATGATCCGTTGATACAACCTAATTTCTTAGCTGTTGAAGGCGATTTGAAGGTTCTTATCTTAGGTGTTAAAAAAGCATTGGAAGTCTCTAAAGCATCTGCATTTAAATCTTTTAGGAAGACCATTATCATACCGAAAAAAGAATCAGATGCAGCGATAATTGAACACATTAAAAAGGGATTAGAGACAGTATACCATCCGGTGGGTACTTGTAAAATGGGTTACGATGACTTGGCAGTAGTGGGTGATAATTTAAAGGTACATGGCATTGATGGCTTAAGAGTGGTAGATGCTTCCATCATGCCTACCATTGTTTCTGGAAATACCAACGCAGCTACCATTATGATTGGGGAGAAGGCCGCCGACATGATCATGGCTCAGTAAAGAAATTCAGATCAGCTATTGTCAACTGATTATCATATATTTAAGGGGTAATTAGTAGGAAGAATGGATAAAGATCAAAATAAAATTTTTGCCAGTTTATCTTTCAGAGGGCATCATTTGGCAACTACACCGAGTAGAATAGATCATGCTTTATTCATGGAAGCGAAACAAAATCTGTATGATACTGAATATAATCCATCAGGCTCATTCCCATTGAATGTAGCCGAAAACCAATTAATGGTGCCAGTCATAAAGGAGAAATTGATGACCCTTTTAAAAGACAACGAAATGCCTGATTGGATAATGGGCTATACGCATTATTTGGGGCATCCTGAAGTAAGAATGTTAATTGCACAATTCATGGAGCAATACTTGTGCAAGTGTAAGATTCATCCCGATACCCTTGGACTATCGGCTGGGGCAACAGCAATTGTGGAGGTGAGTGCTTTTTTGTTGGCCAATCCAGGAGATATAGTGGTGATTCCAGCACCTGCCTATCCTATGTATACCAATGATTTTGGTATCAAGGCGAGAATCAGTCGCTATGATCTTCAAACTCATGAAAATCTTCAAGAAATAGGTGCGAAGGCACCAGTGACTATTGAATTATTGGAGAGTACTTGGGCAAGGTTGAAGACCGAAGGGAAGTGTTTTAAAATATTGCTAATTTCTTCACCCGATAATCCAACTGGCTGCAGGTATAAAGAAAATCAATTACGCGTGTTGGCGCTCTGGTGTATCGAGCATCAGGTTCATATGATTGTAAATGAGATCTATGGACTTTCTTTGATTGATGCATCGCATATTGATGGTCAATTGGGCCCAGATGATCAAGATGACTATGTATCTTTTGCAAAAGTCATGAAAGAATTTGCCTCGGACTATTTGCATCTCTGGTATGCATTTTCCAAAGATTTTGGAATGTCTGGACTTCGCTGTGGCGTAGTACATTCATTAAACAAGGGTTTTATTTCAGGACTTGAAAACATAAATGTGCCGCATATGGTATCAAATATGTCTCAATGGATTATTAAAGAAATGCTGAGTGATGACCAGTTCATAAAAAACTATATTGAGGAGAATAGAAAGAAGATTACCCGAAGTTACAAATGGGTAGTAACTGCTTTGAAGTCATTAGATGTCCCGTTCGTACCGAGTAGAGGGGGGATATTTGTCTGGATTGATCTTTCTCGGTACTTAGATGCTGATAGCGATGAGGCTGAAATAGCACTTTGGATGAATATCTATAAACAAACTGGTATACTTTTAACACCAGGTAAAGAGTTTAAGCATATCAAAAAAGGACTTTTTAGGATGGTTTATACTGCGATTTCTTTTGATCATTTAAAGGTAGCTGTTGATCAGTTGTCAGTTTATTTAGGACAACTTAAAAGTATATGAATTGCAAGTCTGACTGGATTAATCATTTTAAATTTTAGTTATAGAGTAGGTTGGGTGGGAGGATTATCCATTCATAAGCTTATTGAAACATTGGCTTTTGTATCTTTAGAGTAAAGATTTAGATCTTTTTTTGAATTTTTAATATCTCTAGTCATCTTACTTGCAATTATTTTTTTCAAATAATTGCTAATTTTACTTTACCCAAAGAATTTATAGATTCCATATCCATTAGTTTGTCAAACCGTCTATAAAATTTAATCGACCTGAAATTTGAAATTTCATAGGATGAATAAAATTGGTAGTAGATTTGAACATGCAAGCAATCAGTGTTTTTGATATTTTCAAAATAGGGGTTGGGCCTTCAAGTTCACATACGCTAGGTCCGTGGAATGCGGCCTTAACCTTTGTCCAGCAGCTACTTGAAATCGATGTAATTGATAGAATACAAATAGACTTATATGGCTCTTTGGCTAAGACAGGTAAAGGGCATGCGACCGATAAGGCCATTATACTTGGATTAATGGGGTATCAACCGAAATCAGTTAATGTTACTCAGATTAATGAAATAGTCCTAAAAGTACAAAAATCTAATATCCTGATAATTCAATCTAAAGAATTGCATTTTGAGGTAGCAAGAGATATCATTTTTAATTCTTATATGCATGAGCGTCATCCCAATACTTTAGTATTTCGTGCCTTTGTGGGAGAGAAGTTACTTAAGCAACAACTTTTTGCATCTGTGGGTGGTGGATTTATTGAAAATGAAATACTGGATCAAAAGTCACATTCTTTGGTATGTTTTCCTTTTCCTATCAACAATGGTGCGGACATTTTGACTTACACGAGGAAAAATGACCGGTCGATTTCAGATATTGTTTTACAAAATGAATTGACTTTGCGAACAAATAAAGAGATCAATCAGCAAATTGCTTTGATTTCTGAAACAATGCTAGAGTCTATTTATCAGGGCTGTTGTACGGAGGGCACTTTACCTGGGGGTTTAAATGTATCTCGGAGAGCTAAAAAAATATGCGATAAACTGACAGATTCTTTTGTTCATACTACAAGAAATGAATGGATGTTAGGTATTCAAAATGGATCCAAAGATTTCAGTATCATCAATAAATGGGTAAGTTGTTTTGCCCTTGCAGTAAATGAACAAAATGCTGCGATGGGAAGAATCGTTACTTCGCCAACTAATGGCGCAGCAGGTGTTATTCCATCAGTACTTCTTTATTACACCCTTTTTTGTGATTATGGAGGTATAGAAGAGGTTAAGAAATTTCTTTTTACTGCAGGGGAAATTGGGTGTTTATTCAAAAAGGGTGCAACTATTTCAGCAGCTGTAGGAGGTTGTCAAGCTGAAGTAGGTGTATCCTCGGCAATGGCAGCTGCAGGGTTGACAGAAGTGCTTGGTGGTAGTCCAGAACAATGCTTGATGGCAGCGGAAATTGCTATGGAGCATCACCTTGGATTGACATGTGATCCTGTCATAGGTTTAGTCCAAGTACCTTGTATTGAACGTAATACCATGGGAGCCATTAAGGCGATTACAGCTGCAAATTTAGCATTGGAAAGTGATGCCTCTGCAGCAATTGTAAATATTGATACGGTTATTGATACCATGTGGGACATCGCCAAGGACATGCATACCAAATACAAAGAAACATCAGAGGGGGGGCTAGCTATTAATCTATCCGTTATTCACCCCAATTGTTGACTAATCAAATAGTGTCAGCTTAATTATTTTAAAGAGCAGATATTTTATTCGCCTAATCTCTTCGCTCAAATTTAGAATTATGTTGAAATTATGATTCCTTGAGACTTTTATCATAAGGATTTTTATACTCCTTAAGAGTCCCGTAAATTAGGTTCTAATTTAAGTAGAGTGGCAATGTGCAGGGATAGAGAATTATTTTTAAATTACTTGAGTTTGGTAAAAGCAAGTATTTTATCCATGTTTGTTTTGTTTCAGCGAACTTTGTTAATTTATAATTTAAA
>NZHT01000089.1 GCA_002691385.1 Flammeovirgaceae bacterium
TTGAAATTTCAATTAAAAAAACCCTATAAAGAGGGTATCAGATGATATTATGAATACCTTATAACTTATTAATTTAGTGGTTCGAAGGAATACATTTCTTCATTAACTATCTCTAATTCCTTCCACTTTTTCAGGTAATCTGAGCTCATTAATTGCTACATATCTCCATGTCGACATCGTAAGCATGACCATGCAACTTATATCATTGATTTTTCCAACAGTTGTTTTGGATTCTTCACAAACGGCTGCTCGTTCTTTGTGAGCATCAAATTCTTTTTTCCAAACAATATAGTTATTAAAAGATACTTTAAAAACTAAAATCATTCTCTTAATTGTTTCTAACAAGTAACACTAAAAATAAAAAAGTATCTAAAAAAGAGAGATTTAATCAAAAAAATGATCAAGAATTGTAAAAGATCGTTTATATACAATTTGACCTTACTCCCACATTTCTAAAGCATTCTTTACTCTAGCGACTATAGACATCCTAAAAGTTTGTTATTTAATTAATTTTATCATCTATAGAGTGTTTTCCCCCACCCATAAACATCAAAGCTAAAAAGACAGCTAAAAACATTAAGGGCTTCTCTTGCTTGGAGAAAGGGTCATCAGCATGACGAACAAAAGCCGCAACAAACATGGTAAAGGACAACAAAAAAGCATTTATTCTTGTCCAAAAGCCAAATATTAAGGCAATAGCTGCAAAAAACTCTGCCAATACAACCAATACGAATGAGAGCTCAGAACCAATACCTATAGGATCCGTAAACTTTAAATTACCCTCCATCAATCTTAAAAATTTACCATAACCATGGGTAAGCATCATACCACCTATACTTACTCTCAAAAATAGTAAACTAAAATTTAAGGTGCCGGGACGCAACTGTGTATTCATTAATTTTTTAAACATTTGCTCTTGTTCTTTTCAAAAAATAAAATTTCAACAGATAAAAATTATTAATTATAATTTAGAAAAAATTGATCGAGGTAATTTTATGAAGATAAAATAGATTTTTTGATAATATTTCATTGTAAACTAAATTTCATGATCAATTTTTCAATCAATTTGACACCTCCGTGTAATTGAGCTGTACTTACAAATTCATTAGCTCTATGAGCTTGAGCAATATCACCAGGCCCACATATTATGGAGGGAAATCCCCCTTCTTCAAACTGACCTGCTTCTGCAGCATAAGAAACAGTATCAAAATAATCTTCTCCGGTTAATTCTTTAATAAGTTCTGCAATTTCCTGATTTTCTTTGGTATCCAAAGCGGGAACTTCAGGGTGATCATTAATGGTCTCTATAACAAAATCAGGGAAAATATTTTTTACTTGTATTTCACGTGACCTACAATGATCTTCAAATTCTTTAAGTATTTGAGGGATACTATCTTTAGGAATACATCGAATATCCCACTTAAAAGAACACCGATCTGCAATGACATTAGGTGCTATGCCCCCATGAAGAGTGCCTACATGGATGGAGGTATGGGGTGGATCAAAGCGGGCATCCGAACTTTGATCAACCAATTGATTCATTTTTTCTTCTAACCAGATGATCAATCTTGAAGCTTCATTAATAGCACTGACTTCTTGTCTGATCCGACTGCTGTGTCCAGCAGATCCATTGACAATAGTTTCTTGGACACAAATTCCCTTTTGACCCACGATCGGAATAAGCATAGAAGGCTCTCCTATCCATGCATAGGCGGGTTTTTCGTCATAATGTGACGCGATGGCTTCAATCAAATCAGGAGCTCCCAAGCATCCAATTTCCTCATCGTAAGAAAAAGCAAAATAAATCGGTTTTCTTAAATCCGCATTGACCATCATCGGGGCTGCGGTCATGATACAAGCCAAAAAAGCTTTCATATCGCAAGAGCCGCGGCCATAAAGCTTGTCTCCGATTTCAGTCAATACAAAAGGATCTGTATCCCAATTTTGACCTGCCACAGGTACAACATCGGTATGGCCAGAAAGAATAATTCCCCCATCTACCGCCGGACCAATCCTACAATGTAAGGACGATTTATTACCTTCCTCATTATATACTCGAAAAGAAGTTATACCCAATTCGGTAAGATAGGATTCGATCCATGACAGAATGGAAAGATTTGATTCACCTCCTAAAACAGGAAAAGAGACTAATTTTGCTAATATTTGTTCTACATTCATAATTACATTAAAAAGGTCCCCAATTGATGGCTACACTGACTAACAAATACAACCAACTTATTAATAAAATAACACCCATTACTGGTAGTATAAACTTTAGCCAACGGTCAAAAGTAACTCTACAAAGGGACAGCATGGCAATCAGTCCACCCAATGCGGGATTCATGAGATTTGAAACGCCATCTCCAACCTGAAAGGCAAGTATGGTCGTTTGCCTTGTCAAGCCTAACAGCTCTCCGGTTGGTATCATGATAGGCAAGGTGGCTAGGGCTTGACCACTACCTGAAGGTATGGCAAAGTTAATCAATAGTTGCGCCAATGACATGCCGAGGGCTGATCCATAGACGGAGAGACCGTTTAAGGATTGCGCCAACTCATAGGCAATGGTATCTCCAATACTGGCTTCCTCTAAAATCACTTTAATAGTTGCAGCAAAGCCCACCATAAACGCTCCCGGCGCGACTAAACTGATGGATTGAAAACTAGTTTCACCAATGGTCTTACTACTCATACCTGAGGTCCAACCAGCAATTATAGAAATCATTAAAAAAATTGCAGAAATTTGGTTTAAATACCAATGCCATTGAAATACTCCAAATAGCATGAAGACCAACCCTGATAAAAAAATAAATAATATAAGTAAATCTTTGTTTTGTAATCGATAGGTTGACAAATCTTTGGTGAGACCAAATCCACTTTGATCAACACCTTGAGTAAGGCTCTTTTTTGGATTTTTGATGATTTTTTTAAAATAACGACGATTGAAATAGGCCAAAATAGTAAGCGCTGAAAAGCACAACATGCTTCTCATTAATGCTCCTGAAAACATGGGTAGTTCTGCTATCTTGTGTCCTGTCCCGACTGTATAAGGGTTAATTGGAGACAAACCAAATCCAACAGTAACGCCACCAACAGCAATCGCAGCAGCCAACATCAAATCTCCTCCAAGCGCCAAGCTGATTGTTGCAGCAATCGGAATCATGGCTATATTATTCTCATAGCCTACCATCACACCTAATAAACCAAAAAGATAGGTCAATACGACTACAATTATTAATCTGCGTTTCAAGCCCAGCTTAAAAATGAGTGTGCCAACCACATTTTCGATCATTTTAGACTTTTCTAAAATACCAAACATTATACCACTGGCCATCACAACCCAAATCACTTCTATAGCCACACCAAAACCCTTTGGCATAGCAATGAACATATCCATCAAACCTAGTGGTTGATTAGCAATCAAACGATAGGTACCCGCTATGACTCTAAGTCTTCCATCGATTAATACACGATCAAAAGTACCTGCCGGTATAATGTGGGTAGCCAGTGTAGCTAGAACAATTATAAAAAATAATAAGACGACGGAATGTGGGAATTCTTTTAAAAAAAAATTGGTATTCAAAAAATCGAATTTTAATTAAATATAAATGAGTTTAATTCTTTCGAAAGATAATTAAGATAAGGTTCTGCTCCAAGTATTCCTTTTTTTTCTAAAATCTCAATATACAGTAATAGTGTACTTACATAAGTCTTGTGTAATGATTTCTTCACAGATATTATGTATTTACTCAAAGCAAGAAATCCATCAATACCATCTACACCGAGCGCTGCTAAGTTAGATAATTCCTTCTCTTTTAGTTTGAGCATTTCATAACGGAGCACCAAATCATTAAACTCCTTCATTCTTTGCAAGTCTATCAAAGCATTTACTTCTTCCAAACGCTTCAATTCACTTGCTGTGCCCATTAAATTTAATTCTTCCCTTCTAAGCTTCGGTTTATCCTCGTTAAATAAGGGAATTGTTATTCCGATTCGGTAATCCATTTGATTTTTAAGTGGATCTCCACCCTTTGTGTCATAACCGGCTTGCAAAAATCCAATATTCCAACTTTTGGCATAATCTATATCTAGCTTTAATTGATCAAGGCGAAGTTTTTCAGTAGCCAAATCGACTTCTAAAAAGAAAGATTTAGTGCTATGAAGCGCTATCGTATTTTTAACTTCATCTAAACTTATCAATTTGAACTTGTGCCAATCTAGATTTAAGAAAAGAGAATCATTGATCAAAAGTTCATTATTTTTAGTATGAATTAATGATTCGAAATCCGCCTGTTTTAATTCTAGTTCTAATAAAGTTTGATCTAATTTGATCCAATCGTTAAATGCTAGTACTCCTTTTTGAGCCAACTCAAATGCCTTTATCTGACGTTTTTCTTCCACCAACAAAGAGAGCGTAGTGACCAAGTCATAGTTATTAATGAGACCTCTGTATTTTTCTGATAAGATCTCATTGAGTAAATACTTTTTAGTTTTTAACAAATAACCTTTTTTTGCGATATCAAAAAGATTATTTGCTACACGTTCCTTTGGATTTAAAATGCCAAAACGTAAGGCATAATTATCAGGAGACGAGTCAAAGTTGTTACCCCTGATACGCAATTCTAATTCTCTTAAAGCTGGAGATTTGAAAGAGTTTGACTTATAATATGACAATTGTTGTTCTAAAGCTGATAAACGGGTATCATTGGCCGCTTGCCTTAATACCTGATCAACAATTGATTGAGCCAGAAGACATCTACTCAAGAAGAAAGATAAAACAGCAAAAATAACTTTATTCCGCACCATCGGATATGTACACATAAACCTTTTCACCATTCAGAAATTGATTATTTTCTGATATTTTAACGAAAATTTCCTGTCCATAAGAATTAACCCCATTCATGGCATTTAACTTTTCTGGAAAGGAAGTAATTCTTGATCCAATTTCGATTATCTCACCGGAGATTCTATATAGACGATTGGTCGATTCTACTTTAACCTTGGCTCCCACATTAAGACCTGATACACCGCGTTCGTTGATGAACGCCTTAATGATAGTGGGATTGAGGCTATAAATAGATAAAATAGATTGATATGGAGGCACCAACTCATTCAGTTGCACAAAGAGATTACCTATGTTACCTGTCTGATCAGCGTATTGTATGAGTTCGGCCGATTCAAGCTCCAGCTTCAATAGATTGTTTTTTAATATTTTTATCTTTCCATTAATTAAACTCGTATCTTGATTAAATTTAGAGGTCATTTGGACAATCCTTGCCTCCATCTGCTTAGTTTGATTAATAATCTCTTTTTCTAAAAAAAGAATTCTTGCCAGCTTAATTGAATCTATTTGATTATTGATCGTGCCATCAAAAATCTCCTTCAATTTAATTGAATTTTGATCTTGCATTCTCTTTTCTAACATCAATTCATTAAGCTCATTTTTTATTGCCATAACCTTAAAAGAATTTTCAGACCTCAATATGTCTTGCTCAAGATGATAATTTCGATTCAATCCAATTTCTTGAATTTTAAGACTGTTTAATTCGCTATTCTTTTTATAAATATCCGCCTCTAGATTGGTGCTTTCTGCAACAAAAAGCATATCTCCTTTTTTAACCTCTTGTCCAGGAACTACATAAATAGCTTTGATACGAATTGATTTTTGGAAACTAATGACTGTAACCTGATTCTCAACTTGAGCAATCATTGCTTTACTCTTATCTTTATAATTAAGACCTAGGAAGGCCAATAAGGCCAATATCACTAGCCATATAAATACAAATAGATTAGATCGGATCACAATTGAGTGTTTATTTTTTTCCGTACTACTTTAAGTTCGTTCAAGCCTTCTATTAAGGTTAATTGTTTAAAAATTGCTTCTTCCGAAACCTGTGTTTTTGCCAATAAAAGGTACTCATTCTTAAAACTCCCATCGGACAACTTTCGCTGAGAAGTTATATTAATCTCAAATCTAGGCGTCAAATATTCTTGCAGGGAAAATTCAATTGGTTTTGAGTACGAAATTACTATTTCAAATAAATTAATCTCTGACTTGGCATATTTAGAAAATCTAAGCATGATCGCCGCCACACAAAACAATAGGGTGCCGCCTATACTAACCGCATAACCATAGACTCCTGTGGTAATGCCCACCGAAATACCTGCAAACATGAAAATAATATTTCTAGGATCTGAAACCAAAGTCCTAAACCTAATGATTGCTACAGCACCAATAATTCCAAAACCAACTGCTAAATTATTCCCTACAGACATAATGATCATGGAAGTTACTATTGAACTTAAAACGATGGCCTGAAAAAAATAATTTGGAAAGTGTAATCCCTGAAATGTAAAATGATAAGTCAGCGCAATAGCAGAACTAAGCGTGAACGCAAGCAACAACGAAAAGATGGCCACCTCCAAGGAAGGGAAATCATAGTAATTGACTCCCTCTAAAAAACTCTCTAGCATAATGTCTTAAATTGATCCACAAAAAAAATCATAATTTAACTAAACAACTAACATATTAAGGTTTTAATTCAATAACCTGACAAATCAGTAATAGTCTAAAGAATCATCTCAAATGAGCTAATTTATGATTCTCTGTATAAGTTGTCTTTCTCGGAAATATGATCTCAAAACGGGCATAGTTATTGACCAGAGCCTGGTTTTTAATTGATATTAAATCAACTTGTGTTAATGATTATTAAGCTTTAATTTTAACCTTAATTAATTGATTTATTTTGATATATGAAATATAAATGTCTAAACATTCTTTTCCTATCTTTTTTTATTTTATCGTCTTATGCACAAAGCCTGGACTTATTTAATGGTAAAAATTTAGAAGGTTGGACCGTATATGGTACTGAAAAATGGTATGTTAATAACGGTGAACTTATTTGCGAAAGTGGCCCCGATAAAAATTATGGCTATTTGGCTACCAACAAATATTACGATGACTTTGAATTGGTCTTGGAGTTCAAGCAAGAGGCCAATGGCAATAGTGGTGTTTTTTTTAGATCTACTTTGGAAGGTACTATAATAAGCGGTTGGCAGGTAGAAGTTGCCCCTCCTAAAGATAAAACGGGAGGTATCTATGAATCTTATGGTCGTGGTTGGCTTATCAAACCCCCTGCTGAAACAGATAACGTACTTCAAATGGGTGAATGGAACACGTTAAAGATAGTAGCGCAAGGAGATCAAGTGTCAACTTGGCTTAATAACATACCGATGGTAACCATAAATGACTACCTTATTGGGAAAGGAAAAGGATCTATTGCCCTTCAGATTCATGACGGAGGTGGGATTAAAGTCAAATGGCGAAATATTAAAATAACAGAATTAAAATAAATTATCTCAAAAGACGCTCACACCATACCCCTCTTTTTGATAATAAATTGATTACAGAAAAAAATAACGTATAGCATGCAACTATACAAGAACTTAAGTGCACTAGAACAAGCTGCCCTGATTGATGAGGCTGGTGTAAAGAGATTAACTCTATCTTTCTACAAATATTATAACATCATTAATCCTAATTTATTTAGGGATCATTTATACATACATTGGCATGCCTTAAATGTTTTAGGGAGAATTTTTATTGCCAATGAAGGTATTAATGCTCAACTTTCTGTACCCGCACCTGAATTTAATGCTTTCAAACAAACCTTAGATGATATTATATTTCTCAAAGGGATTCGATTAAACATTGCAATTGAGCATTTTGATAAATCGTTTTTAAAACTTAAAATAAAAGTACGACCAAAAATATTGGCAGATGGTCTTAATGACAAAACTTTTGATCCTACCAACGTAGGTGTTCATCTAAAGGCTAAAGAATTCAATCACATGATCGCTGATCCCAATACTATTTTAGTCGATATGCGTAATCATTACGAAACTGAAATAGGTCATTTTGAAAATGCCATGACTCCAGATGTAGATACCTTTAGAGATTCGCTGGAAAAAATAGAAAAAGATATTGAAGCCTTTAAAACGAATAAAAATATAGTCATGTATTGTACTGGTGGGATCAGGTGTGAAAAGGCCAGTGCTTATTTCAAACACAAAGGTTTTGAAAAATTGTTTCAATTGGAAGGCGGAATAATCGAATACTCGCGTCAGGTAAAAACACTTAATTTAGAAAATAAATTTAAAGGTAAAAATTTTGTTTTTGATCAAAGAATGGCAGAGCGCATTTCTGAGGATATCATTTCCACTTGTCATCAATGTGGTCGTCCATCAGATACCCATGTAAATTGTGCTAATGAGGCTTGCCANCTTTTATTTATCCAGTGCGGTACTTGCAGAGAAGNAATGAATCAATGTTGTACGACTNCATGTATGGAAATCAATNCCAGACCTTTAGAAGAACAAAAAGAATTAAGAAAGGGCAATAAAGCTAAACACAAAATATTTAAAAAAGGAAGATTCAAAGATAAAATTCAATCAACCTAAAGTCTTAATTGAGCAGTATTGTTAAATTTTCTCAAGTTCTCTTTTCTTACTCCAACTAATTAACTTTAACTCTCTGGATTCCTTGTGGTTACAATATGTACATTGATAATATTTTTCAGCTAATCCTTCCTCAAATTCAGACGCATCCTTCAATACTTTTTCCTTTCGTTCTTTTAATGTTCTGAAATTACATGCAGGACAAACAAGGGCTTTATCAGAAATATCATATTTATGAATAATTTTTTCATCAGATTTCTCGTCAACCCAAACGTCAAAATCTGCTTCTGAAGCATCCTCCATGGCTATCATTTCATCTGTTAAGAATTCATCTTCCTCTAATTCATTCAATATTTTCATTGAATTTCCAGTAGATGAAATGACTTTTTTGAAGCGTATAGAACGTAGCCTTTTCTCCAGAACAAAAGGATAATAATACTGCAAATACATGTTGAAACCATAAGCAATCATAAATGCGAACATGAACGCCATTAAAGCAACAAAAATAAACATCATTGAACTCGCAAGTAGGCCTAAAGAATTAGAAATTTTGCTAAACAAAAAAAAGAATACTGCGAATGAAAATAAATTGGCAGTTCTTTTAAGATATTTAACTTCATTATTTACCGCAAATTTATATTTTTCAGTCCTTTTCGATTTACTACTGAATAGAATAAAATAAATTGCTTGATTTAAAATTACCAAAAATATAAATCCATAATACCCGTTCTCAAAAAGTTGTACCCAAATATCTCCTAATGTCTTCATTGTAAAATAGTTATCATATACTTTGTGCCTTATTATTCAATAAAAGTTGAACAATGTGTTAAATATAAATAAAATGATTGAATAAGTAATAGAAACAGGCAATTTTAGTATTATTGCTCCTAACATTTTGAAACAAATGGAATTATTAGGAATTGATGTTGGTGGAACGGGTATCAAAGGAGCCATTATTAATACGGTCAATGGTCAGCTGGTCTCAAAACGTAAAAGACTGCCCACACCAGGACTGGCCAATCCTCAATTGATCGTTGAAACTATTGTTGAAATTATTCGATTTTTTAATTGGAATAAAGAAATTGGATGTGCCTTCCCCTCAGTAATCGAAAAAGGAGTGGTTCATACTGCTTCTAATATAGATAGACAATGGATTGGATTGAACGCTGCTAATTTATTAACTGAAGCTTCCGGTTGCCCTACCTACCTAATTAATGATGCCGATGCAGCAGGTAAAGCAGAGATTGCTTTTGGGTCTGGGCAAGGTAAGAGGGGTAATCTTATTTTTTTTACTGTCGGAACTGGTATCGGCTCTGCATTTTTTCATCATGGACACCTTTATCCTAATACTGAACTGGGTTTCTTGAAAATTAAAGGTAGGTATGCTGAACATTATATCGCCAATTCAATAAGAGAAGCTGAGAATTTGTCATGGAGTCAATGGGGAAAACGCTTTTCTCGCTATCTAAAAAGAGTAGAACTCTTGCTTACGCCTGACCTATTCATCTTGGGAGGAGGTATAAGTAAAAAATTCAAACTCTATGAGTCGTTTCTAAAATGTAAAACTCCAATTATTCCTGCGCAATTAAAAAACAATGCCGGGATTATAGGAGCAGCTGTTGGAGCTCGAGATTATTTCAAAAAGGATTCATATTAATTTTAATTCCAATCTGAATGAAAAACATCTTGTCTATCGTTCCTTTCATAAGTGTGAGATCCGAAAAAGTCTCTTTGCGCTTGAATTAAATTTAGAGGTAAATGGGCACTCTTGAAAGCATCAAAATAATTCAGTGAGTTAGACAATGCTAAAGTAGGAATTCCTTTGGCAACCGTATATTGAACTACTTTTCGTGTGTTATCAACAACAGCATTAACTCTCTCAACGATCACCGGTGACAATAATAAACTTTCGAGCGAAGAATCTTTTTTATATGCCAAGCGAACAGCTTCTAAAAATCGTGCACGTATGATGCATCCACCTCTCCATATTTTAGCAATAAGTTCAAGATTCAAATCATATTGATATTCTTTCGACGCCCTAGAAAGCTGGTCCATCCCTTGTACATAGCTCATTATAAATGCGAAGTATAAGGCGTCTCTTACCTCTTCAACACTCACTTGAGATAAAGAATCTTGGGTTACCTGTAAGTATTTTACAGAAGCCTTCATTCGAGCATCTTTCATACTTGAAATTTGCCGCATCGATACAGCAGCATCAATAGTGGGAATGGCAATACCTAGATTCATGGCGTTTTGAGAGGTCCATTTTCCAGTACCTTTTTGCTTTGCTTTATCTAAAATTTGATCTATCAAATCGCTAGAAGTGAGCTCATCGCTTTTATCAAAAATTTGACTGGTAATTTCAATTAAAAATGACTGCAAGTCTCCTTTGTTCCAATCAAAATAAGTTTGTTTCAATTGAGCGTTGTCTTGTTGTAATCCAAGCTTCATTATATGGTAGGATTCTCCAATGAGTTGCATCATCGCATATTCAATCCCATTATGTATCATCTTAACATAATTACCCGCAGAACCTTGTCCCATAAAGTCTACACAAGGTTCATTGCTGACTTTTGCTGCCACAGCTTCAAAAATTGGCTTAATAAGCTCATAAGCCTTTGGATCACCACCCGGCATTATACTCGGGCCTCTTCTGGCACCTTCAGATCCCCCTGAGATGCCTGCACCCATGAAATGAATATCTTTTGATTTCAAAGAATGAAACCTTCGATTGGTATCTTCGAAATGGGAATTTCCTCCATCGATAATCAAATCGCCTGAATCCAATAAAGGCAATAAATCAGTAATTACATGATCTACAGGCTCGCCTGCTGGAACGAGTAGCATAATCTTCCTTGGCTTGGCTAATTTATTGATGAATTCTACTTTATCTATGGTGCCATCAATATTATCTAATTGCCCTTCATTTTTTAAATCCTTTACTTTTTTATCATCTGTGTCAAGTCCTATCGCAGAAAAATGGTGATCCGCTACATTCAAAAGGAAATTTCTTCCCATCACTCCTAATCCTACCAATCCAAAATCATATAGTTGTGCCATGAAAAGTTAATCTAAAAATTTCCATAAAAATAACAAAACAATAATCTCTGTGGTAATAAATTAAATAGTATTATTTAGTTTGTGCTTGAATTCATTTTTACCAAAATATGAAGAGCTACAAAGAAGTAGAATCACAAGTATTGGTAATTTTTGGCGCCTCGGGAGATTTAACCTCAAGAAAATTATTGCCAGAAATATTCAACTTGTTTCGTAAGGGCTACATACCTGAAAGTTATGCTATCATTGGTGTTGGAAGAAGTGATTATTCTGACCAGTCCTATCGTGAGAAAGCCGTCATTAATAATCCCTATTTTAAGAAAAGAGAAAAGAGAGCTAAAGAAATTAAAAAGTTTTCAGAATGGGTTCATTATATCGCTTTGGATACCAGCATTGCTTCGGCTTACGCAGCATTGAAAGTGAAATTACAAAATATACTGCCAGGATATCCGGATCCAAATGTGATATTTTATCTCTCTACCCCACCGATGTTGTACAAAATCATCGCGGATCATTTAGCTGCTCATGATCTTAACGTGGAAGAAAACGGATGGAAGAGAATGATCATCGAAAAACCCTTTGGTTATGATTTAGAAACTGCTCAGAATTTGAATCAAAATCTTTTATTACAATTTAAGGAGGAACAAATTTATCGTATTGATCATTATTTGGGAAAGGAAACCGTTCAAAATCTAATGGTTACTAGATTCTCCAACAGTATATTTGAACCTCTTTGGAATAGGAATTATATCCAACGTATAGAAATTACGGCTGCAGAAAGGGTGGGAGTAGGAAATCGAGGCGGTTATTATGAAGGGGCAGGTGCTCTTCGGGATATGATTCAAAATCATTTGCTTCAATTGCTTTCATTAGTAGCTATGGAACCTCCAAATCAAATGACCTCAGAAGCCATTAGGAATGAAAAAGCTAAACTATTTCAATCCCTAAGGCCCCTTTCNNCTGNGGATGTGATAAAAAATGTCATTCGTGGGCAATACACAAGNGCAAATGTGAGAGATAAACAGATTGTAGGATACCGAGAAGAAAACGGAGTAAATCCCGCCTCTCGAACCGAAACCTTTGCTGCAATGAAATTTTTCATTGACAATTGGAGATGGGCAGATGTCCCTTTCTATATCAGAACTGGAAAAAGGCTGCCCACAAGAGTATCTGAAGTTGTTATCCATTTCAAACCAAATCATCTCCAGTTATTTAAAAACGAAGGTTCCCATTATGCTCATAATGTCCTTATTTTTAGGATACAACCTAATGAAGGCATCCTGCTCAAATTTGGGCTCAAAATACCCGGCGCCGGTAATAGAGTCAAGGATGTAAATATGGATTTCCAATATGATGACCTGACACAGAATTATGTCCCAGACGCTTATGAAAGACTTATTTTGGATTGTATGCAAGGGGACTCAACGCTGTATGCACGAGGGGACAGTGTCGAAAATTCTTGGAAATTTATCAACCCTATTTTAAAAGCTTGGAAAGAAAATCCTGAGATTCCCATTTATGGCTACCCTGCGGGTACTTGGGGACCTGAGCATATCGATGAGCTCATTGAAGGTGAGGACATGGCTTGGAGAAATGCAAGTTCAAACCTCTCTCATGATGGTGAATATTGTGAACTGTAATGAATCAAAAAAAAATAATATTTAAAACACCCCATGCTTTGGCATCTACTTTTGCCGAACAATTAGTAAATATTTCTTTGAGTAGAGAAATTATTCATGTGGCATTATCAGGAGGAAGTACACCTAAATTACTTTTCAATATTTTGGCCAATAAATATAAAAATCACGATTGGTCACGTATACATTTTTATTGGGGAGATGAGAGATGCGTAGGTCCTCATGATTCTGAAAGCAATTATGCAATGGCCAAAAAATTGTTTTTTGATCATGTAAATATTGCCAATAATCAAATATTTAGAATTTTTGGAGAAAATAATCCCAAGCAAGAAGCAAAGAGATATGGAGATCTGCTTTTTGATTTACTACCCATAGTTAATGATTTGCCTTGTTTTGATTTAATATATTTAGGGATGGGAGAAGATGGCCATACGGCCTCTATATTCCCTCATGAAATAGAATTAATGACACTACAAAAAGTTTGTTCTGTAGCTACGCATCCAGTTAGTGGTCAGAAAAGAGTCACGTTGACAGGACCTATCATTAATAACGCGAGATCTATTGTATTTTTAATAACAGGTAAAGCCAAGTATCCTCGGATCAAATCTATTCTTAAGGAACAGTGTGGTTTTGAACGTTTTCCAGCAGCTCATATTCAACCTACCCATGGACAATTAACCTGGTATCTAGATGAAGCAGCCTATGAAGATACCTAAGGTATTGGTTTTGATGGGTGTCACTTGTTCAGGTAAAACTGAATTGGGAAAAATTCTATCTGTTCGATTAAAAGTTCCTTTTTTTGATGGTGATGATTTTCACTCCAAAGACAATATCCATAAGATGAAACAAGGCATACCTTTGAATGATGGGGATCGTCAGACCTGGTTGCAATATATTCATGGATTAGCCTCTAATCACTCCAATAAAGGTGCAATTATCGCTTGTTCAGCCTTAAAAGAGAAGTATCGGCAGGTCATCCAAACTTCAGTCAATGTAGAATTTATTTATTTGAAAGCAGATAAAAGAGTCATTGCACAGCGACTTGCTTCAAGAAAAAATCATTTTATGCATAACTCTCTCATTGATTCTCAATTTACAGCATTGGAAGAACCGAAAAACGGTTGTATTGTTGATGCGACACAATCATTTGAAATCAATGTTGATTTAATAGTCAGCTATCTTCAAAATAATCTTTAAAAAAAGACTGCCTAGATCAAAAATATTAATCTATTCCTGTCATTGCAATTGCTTTAAAAAGTTTACCATCAGAGATCAAACATCCTCGTTCAATCATGTCGAATATTTCTTTTTCACGATTATCTTTATATTTTTTTTCATCCATAAAAACTTTAACATTTTTACTGGGTTGTGAGAGTAGCTGTTTTATAGAATGATCATCATTAAAATCAATCCTTTTCTTTTCACGATTATCTATTCGAATGCCAGCCATATAAATAAGATCTGAAGTACAGCTAAAGGTAACAAACTCTCCTATACTCCTGAATTCTAAAAACTGAGTTTTTCTCATAATATCCTCGAAGACTACCTCACTAAAAGCATCCAATATTTTATTAGATTTTTCAATATCATAAGTGAGTAGATGTTTCCAATCATCTGCAACTACTCCGTTGACTACTAAAAAGTCTATGAATTCATTTTCTAAGGGCTTAAGTTCTTCAAGGGTGAGTCTACGATATTTCATTACTTCGGCAGAATATATTGGATAACATTTGAATACAATGTTAATTATTATTTTTATGCCCCTCCATATATATGTTCCTTGAAATTTTATATCAATTGCTTATGTCTATTTTATTATCTCGATTCACTTTAGAATCTGCTTGATTAGACATCTATAAATTAACAAGGTTTAAAGATTGACTTACTAAAGAAAAAGTTATTTATCCATATTAAGATGATATCATAATGATTCAAGAACATTGGGATTATATGCACTGGTATGATCAAGTTCCCAGGCTTCTCACACATGATAAATAAAAGTCTGCCCTCAGTGTTATTGATTGTAACTTTACTGTGATTTTAAAAAGAAATGAAGACCTTCGGCAGAAATCAAAATAGAAATGGATAATATTTTGACTCAATAATAGTATCTAAAGGACTAATATTTATTAGGGCAAAATCTTGATTATTAGCTATGAAAATTTTATAAGCTTCCTAGAAATTGTTTGAGAATATAGATGATTTTAAGCAGAGGTTAATTAAAAAAGATAGGTTCTATTGATTTTGAAAATTTGTTTAATATTATTGTATAGCTTGCATCACTCGATTTCAGACAGTGGTAAAGAGAAAATGAAGATTGATTAATTGGTTTATTACTAAGCCGCCTGCCTCTTCTTGATTTCTTTTGGTAATTGAATTTCTTTCTGATTCTTTATTTGAATTACTCCCATAAAGTTGAGCAGCTTAATCACTTGATAAGTAGGATCAATTTCATGCCAACGTATGCCGCCGAAATTAGGTCTTGAGCCGTATTTATGATGATTGTTGTGGTAACTTTCTCCCATCATTAAAAAATCAAAAGGTAAAAAATTTCTTGAGGTATCTTTTACATCATAATTTCGATATCCGTATTTATGTGCAAACCAATTAATGATGGCTCCATGAATTGGGGAAAATAAAAACTGTACCGGCAATAATATCCAAAGCCAAATTTCTGTTGCATATAAATAATAAACTCCCACGTATGATGTGCCCCAGAATAGTCTAGATGGCCAAGATCTGGCAAATTTGTCAAAAAACTCCCATCTAGGAACACCGTCTGTAAAACGCTTTTCCGGTATTTCATAACCACTCGCTATTTTGGAATAGATAGTTTTTGTTTTCCACATCATTTTGAAAATCGATTCGTCATATTTGGGTGAATGTGGATCATTTTCAGTATCTGCAAATGCATGGTGCATCCGATGCATTACACCATATCCAAAAGGACTTAAATAATTAGAACCTTGAAAAATCCATGTTAATACAAAGAAAATCTTCTCTGTTATCGGCCCCATAGTGAAGGCTGCATGAGAAGCATAACGGTGTAAAAAGAACGTTTGAAAAAAAAGTGATAAATACCAATGTGAGACAAAAAATATAATAATTAATTCCATGAATGTGTTAAATTAAAAATAAAACCTACACTAATTAAGATTCCACAATTTTTAATTTGTGACAGAAAATCGAAAATAATTTTTTAAAGAAGGGATTTTTTTGAAACCTCTCGCTTTAACTCATCAATCATCTCATTGAAGCTGCCAAATTCGCAGGCTTTTTTGAAGGAAAGGGGAAATTTAGGAACCGTAAAATCAGCTTTAAATTTCACTTTGTCTTGTTCTAATTTTGTCTTAGCCCTAAAAAATAATTGCCGACAATGGTCTTTCTTTTTGTCAAATATTTCCTGTAATTCTTCATATTCGACACTGAAAACTTCACGCATCACATAAATAGATTTCTCTAGGGGTTCTAATTTCTTATGTAACATATGCCAAGCTTCTCCTAGCTGAGCATCCATATCGAAATTCAAAAATGCTTTGATCTGTTGTTTGTCGACAATTTCAAAATGTTCTTCCAAAGTAAAGGTCTTTTGAGAAATTTTATTCCTTAACGAAGTCAGAAATTTGATGCTGTTATTTCTAACAGATCTTATTAGGTAGGCCTTTGTATTTTTGATATCCTTACGGTCTATAGCAAACCATTTCTCAAAAGTATCTTGAACTATGTCTTCTGCATCTTCAATACTCCCAACGATCTTTAAGGCCACACTTTTAAGAATGGGTTGATAAATAAGTATATCTTCAGTATTTTTCATTCACTTTTTACAAATAAAGCTATATTCAAGCAATCTGCCAATAAAATAAAACATTATAAACAGTTCAAGAAAAACTAATTGCCGCTAAATTAAGTTCCTATTATTCTACCCTTATAATTTTAGTTTTTTGTAGAGCACTTTTTTAGATATCATCACAATTTGTCCTGGCATTAGTGGATGAAGTACTAAATCTTCAATGGCCACTCGGAGGAGTCTTAAAGTGGGATGCCCTACCTTGGCCGTCATCTTACGTACTTGTCTGTTTTTACCCTCGGTTAAAATCAATTCAATCCAAGAAGTTTCAGGATGTTTGATTCTGTTAACTGGGGGCGTTCGCTCAGTGAGTTTATAATCAATTAAAACACGAACCTCCGCTTTTTTTGTTAGGTAGGATTTTCCATCAACAATAATACTCAATCCATCACTTAGAGCTTTCAATGTCGACGGAGATGGAATTCCTTCTACTTCTACATGATAGGTTCTTTTGTGCTCTTTTTCCGGATTTAAGAGGGCATAATTAAGCTTCTTATCGTTGGTTAGGATCAACAAACCTTCAGAGTCAAGATCCAATCGACCTACCGAATAAATATCCTTAGGGATTTTAAAAATAGAACCTAACCCTTTATTTCCTGCCTCATCTGTGTACTGACTGAGGATCTTACAAGGTTTATTTATGATGAAATATCTTAAATTGTCTGCCAAAGTAAAATTATATGTTTTCTAATCGTATTCTGCAATTCTACTATCAATTGAGAGAGCCCGCAAATCTCCCGAGTTATGTTGAAGTGCTTAATCCCTATCAAAATGAGTATGCTTTGTCCTTATGTCAACAATTTTATGAAAAATATTATTCTGATAGCCAGCAAAGAAAGATTCTCTTTGGTATCAATCCTGGTCGATTAGGTGCAGGTTTAACCGGAATTCCATTTACAGATCCTGTTATGTTAAAGAATAGATGCGGTATTTACAATTGTCTAAATCAAAGAGCTGAATTGTCATCAAGATTTATTTATGATATGATCTTGAGCTACGGAGGACTCGAAGCTTTTTATGCAAGTTATTATATTTCTGCCCTCTCACCAATTGGTTATGTTAGCAAAGGGGTGAATCTTAATTATTATGATATACCTAATTATGAAGATTTATTTGAATCTTATATCGTCACCCAAATTCAAGAGCAATTGACCTTCAATATTGACCGAAGCATAGCCTACAGCATAGGAAAGGGCAAAAACTATAATTTTCTCTATTACCTCAATGAAAAGCATCATTTTTTTGACACCCTAGTCCCACTCCCGCATCCTAGATGGGTCATGCAATACAAGTTGAAACAAAAAGAAGATTTTATCGCTGCCTATATAGCTCAACTAAAATGAATAGACTATTCTATCAATTATACCATCCTGAGGTTGTGATAAGTTCAAAAAAACCACTAATGAACCCAGATTTCAGGCCTAAATTTTCATACTTAATCTTGAGCTTAAATAAGGATGCTACCGTTCAGCCCTACCAAATGTGTCTACAAGAAAGCTTAACAGAATGTTTAACTTATAAGCACTAAATTTAACTTAAAATTATTGTAGGAAATGCGAATCACCTTTTACGGACATAATTCATTTTTATTAGAATCGGATGTAAGCATACTAACCGACCCCTTTATTGCATCCAATCCAAAGGCACAACATATCCTAATGGAAAATATAAAAGCAGATTATGTTTTGATAACTCATGGTCACGCAGATCATTTGGCCGATTTGGATAAAATTATGGCTCACAATGATGCAAAAATCATTACCATGGTAGAGGTAGCAAGCTGGTTGGCAAAACAAGGCCATAGTCATTCTCACAGTTTAAACTTTGGTGGGACGTATGAATTTTCCGGGGTTACATCCGCTAAATATGTGCAAGCAGTACATTCCAGTAGTATGCCTGATGGAAGCTATGGAGGTCATCCGGGTTCTTTTATTCTGAAAACTGAAGGTAAAACCATTTTTATTGCAGGAGATACGGCACTGCATTCTGATTTAAAATTATTTGGAGCACTCAATGACATCGACTTAGCCATATTACCAATCGGAGGAAATTATACCATGGACTCCGAAGATGCATTGCATGCTGCCAAATTTTTAAACTGTAGTCAAATTATTGGCTGTCATTATGATTCCTTTCCTGAAATAAACATTGATCACCAAGCTGCTATAAAACTATTCAAGTCTCATCAATTAGATTTGCAGCTTTTAGCTATTGGCACTATCATAACTCTTTGACTTTTTAAACTAAATATCATATCATGAAAATTTATTTAATCTTAAGCCTTTCCTTGAACTTAAGCTTGATCATGGCACAGGAAGTCCCCTTAAATCAACCTGATGCTGAAGTAGCTACCACACGTCAGCAGGTTGAAATAAATGGAAAAACCATACAATTAATTGCCAAAGCTGGTACCTATAAGTTAAGAGATGAAACAAACAAACCTTTAGCTTTATTTGGCTATACCAGCTATATTAAAGAAGGTGCAAAAAATACTCGACCCATTGTTTTTGCTTTTAATGGAGGTCCTGGATCTTCTTCCTTTTGGTTACATATGGGCGTATTAGGACCTAAGAGAATTGTAGTAAATGACCCCGAATATACTCCAGCAGCCCCCTATCAAATTATCAATAATGACTTCTCAATTTTAGATGTGGCAGATTTGGTGATGATTGATCCAGTAGGTACAGGATTGAGTATTCCGTTGGGACCTCATGAATTTAATGAGTTTTGGGGTGTAGATCAAGACATCAGAAGTATCAGTTTATTTATAACTCAATATTTGATCGAACAAGGTCGCATGAACTCACCCAAATTTCTCTTGGGTGAAAGCTATGGAACCTTTAGAAATGCGGGCATCATGGATCATATGCTCAATCAAGGAATTGCCATGAATGGAGTTATTATGGTATCTGCAGTTTTCGATTTAAGAACCCTCATTTTTCCACCTGATGATGATTTGCCTTATCTCATGCATTTCCCCACTTATGCTGCTAGTGCATGGTACCACAATCAAATTCCTGATAAGGAACCTAACTTAGAAAAGTTTATTGATGAAATAAGAGACTTCACGGAAAACAACTATGCTCCTGCCCTCTATAAAGGAGATCGAATCTCTTCAGAACAAAAAAACACCATCGCAGATCAGTTGTCAAAGTACACGGGCATGAGTAAAGATTACTGGCTCAAGTCTAATCTTAGGGTGACAGGATCTGAATATTTTGCAGAAGCTTTAAGATCAAAAGGTCTTGTTATTGGAAGATTAGACTCGAGATATACGGGAATCAATCAAAATCTAATTTCCCAATTTGGAAGTCATGATCCCCAAAGTGCCGCTATTTCTCCCGCTTATATTACTGGATTTTTAGATTACTTTCACAATACGTTGGGTGTGAGGAAAGACTTACAATATACCGTTACTGCTGGTCGCAGAGAAGGCTTCGAATGGGACTGGCATCACAAGGGTAATAAAAGATGGAATACACAGGCAGCGATCAATACCGCGCCTAATATGGCCAGAGCCCTCTCTCGAGATCCCAATATGAAAGTACTTATTCTTAATGGATATTATGACATTGCCACAGTGTTTTATGGAGTTGAATATACAATAGATCATCTCGGATTGACTCCTGAAATTCGTGATCATATTATTATGAAATACTATGAAGCTGGGCACATGATGTACACTCATAGACCCAGTCTGATCAAATTCAAGGAGGATGTGGGAAGCTTTATTTTGGGACAGTCAAAATAATGTACTAATCCCTAGCTAAATAAGCCTTTAAGGAAAGAATGTTTGCGGGACTGTTGCCAATAAAGATCTGTCCATCAACGATGAATACAGGACGTTTCAAAAAAGTATACTCTTGTTGGATCAGCTCTCTATAATCGGACTCTTGAAGGGATTTATCCTTTAAAGCTTTGTATTTCATGGATCTTTTTGAGAAAATAGCCTCATAGCTTCCTGCCAAATCATACATCTGATCAATTTCACCCAAGGTAAGTGCTCGAAGTTTGATGTCTATTTTATCAAATCCATCTAAGGCAGTATCTAAATCTTTCATGATACGAATGCAGGTACTGCAAGTACCCAAAAAGAATATTTTTCTCATAATAATCATTTATTTTAAGGTTCAAAAATAATAGAAATCAATGGATCACTCTCATTTTTAATAGGGTTCTATTCATTTATAATTGTGATTTGAGGATAAAGTATCTCAATTTTTATTAAAAATGCTGAATTTCTATTAATTTAAAATCTTCTTATAATCAAACCTTGCAATATGGAAATCGCAATACACAATTGGATGCGGGCCGAGAGTATCGAAACAACCCTTGCTCGAATCTCAGGTCTGGGTTACGACAAAATTGAAATCCAAGGAAGTCCTGAGCTATATGACAGTACGCATGTCTTGTCACTGCTGAAAACCCATAATTTAACCTGTTGGGGAGCAGTAACCTTGATGCTCGAAGATCGTAACTTGTTAGCCAAAGATGCCACAAAAAGAAAAAAATCTATTCAGTACGTTAAAGATGTTATACAAATGGTGAATCGACTGGAAGGGCATATGGTATCTGTGGTACCAGCTACAGTCGGAAAGCTAGTACCAGAGGGTAGACCAGAAGACGAGTGGCTTCTGGCGGTAGATGCGCTACAAGAGATTTATGAATACTCAGAAAAACTTGGTATTCTTATTGGAATTGAGCCTATTAATAGATTTGAAACCTATTTCATTAATCGGAGTGATCAAGCACTTGCACTGGCCACAGAAGTAGGTCCCAATTGTGGAGTGTGTCTAGATACCTTTCATATGAATATTGAGGAAATCGATATGGTGGAGTCAATCAAAAATAGTAAAGATCGTTTGGTAGGTTTTCATGTAGCAGACAACAATCGAATGGCTCCTGGCATGGGACATCTTCCATGGACTGACATCTTAAATGCCTTAAAAAGCATCAATTATGACCGTATCCTTTCAGTTGAATTTTGCTCGCCGTTGGATCGAACTCCTGCAAATCCTTATCCTAATTCTATTGATGAACAACCTGAAAACCTAAGTCCTGAGCAAAGAAAATTTTTAGAAGATCATGGTAGTTCAGCAGTGACGGAATCTTTTTATCAAATGCTATCAGAAAATTCAATTCAATTTTTAAGGAAACTTCTTTCATGATTCTAACCAATATCAAAACATTTGATCATGAAAAATCTGTAAATGAAAATGAGTAACCTAATTCAGCATTAAGGTCTCTTTCTTTTTTTGAGAAGTTTAAACAATAACTCCATGGCAAAAGCACTAAAAATCAATCATGTCGCCTTAATAGTTAACGATCTAGAAGCCGCTTGTCTTTTTTATGAAAAAGAATTGGGATTAATGCCTCTTCCAGCCTTTTTATTTGATTATCCTACGGCTTTTTTCAAATTCAATGATCAACAACAATTGCATTTGACCGAATGGGAAGATTCTCATTCATTTAGAGGTCATATCTGTTTGCAAGTAGATGATATCAGTTCCCTATTTTTTAGGATGAAAACCCTGGGAATCATTGATATACAACCTTGGGGTAAAGTAAGACAACTTCCTGATGGAGCCATTCAAATGTTTATTCGAGATCCATCTGGGAATCTAGTGGAATTGTCTTCAGATCCAAAAGATCCTATTGACCAAAAAATTTTTGAAGATGAGCTGTATCAGGAAGGTATTTATGTTTCGGGGAGAAATGATTTTAGGGGTTATAAATCCAAAGACGCCACCTTGTATCATAGGAAATAATTGGTGTACAAATACTAATAAGTATTGATTTTCAGATGGCTATTTATAGCATTTAGACTCTATGTTAAAGTATATCCTTATAGACTAACCTAGTGAAAAAGGCTGTGGACTGAAGCACAAGAGAAAGATCAACATCGCCACCCAACCAATCACATTTCTTTTTTCATCCAAGGGCGTATCGTCTGCTGCTTTGGGATGATAAACTCCTAAAAATCGGCCGATTAAAAACACAAAAAGCAACCAACCATCATAACCCACTATATCCATAAAACTGCTCATCGCATATTGTAGGGCCAATAGTACTACGGCAAAAAACCAACGGTCTCTTATCACTGGGATCATTGAAGCTACGGCCAAAAAGACAAAATAAAGATAAATTCCAACGTAGGCAATAAAAGTAAAGATACTCTCAAGAGAAACGTCTATCAGTTGGTCTGGTGAAATCCAGCCCAACCCAGCATAAAATAGAAATATAGTATAAAAAACTTGATTGATTCTTTGGGCTATTTTGGATCCAAATAAGCCGAAAACAACATGTCCTCCATCCAATTGACCAATGGGCAATAAATTTAGTGCCGTAAAAAATAAAGCCAAATAGCCGGCCAAAATATAAGGATAATGGATCATTTCATTTGGGTGGGGCAGTAAATCGGGATCCGCAACGAAGGTCTTAAAAAACCAAAAAATAAGATTTTCTCCCAACTGAAACGCCATCCCTTCGGCTTCATAAACATGATCAGCATAATCCAATCCATACACTTCATATTCTGGATGGACTTCAAAGATGTACTCGACAGGTGGCAAATGACTGAAGCCATACCATAGAACCAAGAGGGCCATCACAAATCCAGCGATGGGTCCCGACACGCCTACATCAAAATATTCTCGACGACTTTGAATGACTGCTTTGATGCGAATGAATGCTCCCATGGTACCAAACGAAGGCATACCGGGAATAAAACCGAGCCACATGGGAATGTAATAAGGCAAGGTCACCTTAATCTGATTCATTCGGGCTACTATATAATGCCCCATCTCATGAATGGTCAGAATCAGTAAAAAAGGAATAGAAAAGGACAAGCCATTCCAAAGCTCGGCTTGAGACAAGGAATATTCGCCAAGAAAAAGCCATCGACCATACATCCATTCGGCTCCCGCTATCGTAGTCGTGATCACGGTGATGATAAAAAGGATGGTATGAATCAGTATTTCCTTTTGCTTTTTCATTTCAATTGATCTAGAATCTGCTCTGAATAGGTTACCTGTATGGCTTGAATCCCACAGTCTTGGGCCACGATTATGTTTTCTATGCGATCATCAAAAAATAATGTTTTTGTAGGGTTTAAATTTTGCAAGTCAATGACTTTTTTATAAATGAGCAGATCTGGTTTTCTCAGTCCCAATTCATGTGAATAATAAGCCTCATGCACGATTTCACTCATCATCTTTGACGGTATAAGCTCCCCTACGCGTCGATCAAATGCCCTTTGATGTATAGGATTGGTGTTACTCAAAATCAATACCTTGAATTGTTTTTTTAACTCTAGCATCAAATGTAGCTTATCCAGCGAGATATTACCCAAAAAGGAATTCCAGATGGCTTCAAAGGAGGTTTGAGAAAGTTCGGTAGACAGTAATTCATTGACTACTTGGCAAAAGTCCGTATCTGTAATCTTTCCCATCTCATAATCGACCAAATCTTGGGATTTAGAAATTAAGCGGATTATATCCTTGGCAGACTTATCTGAATATTTTTGAAATTGATCGATAACTCTTTTTGAATCTAGATCAATGATCACCTCTCCAAGGTCAAAAATAATTGTTTCAATATCTTTTAAATCAATCATTTACAATTTTAGTATTTATTGAATAATATTAGGCTTTGTAATCCACCAATTTTACTGAAATATCAATGACTTTTTCCTCGGTAATCTCATAATCTCTCATCAGGTAAATAACTACTAAAGTCCCCAATATAGGTAATACAGAGAAAAACAATCATAAACCAAACAATGCCTCTTCGGTTTGAGTAAAACCTCCAGATTCCCAACCAATTACTGATAAAATGACCCCACTTAATCCTCCATCAATTCCAAATCCAAATTTTACCATCCACCAATATATAGTTCCAAAAATGCCCTCACGCCTTTTTCCTGTATTCAACTCATCTAAGTCAATCACATCTGCGGTCATTGACATCATCAGTGTAAATAATCCCCCAATCTCAATGGAGAAAAAGGGTAATTCAAGTAAAAACATGTAAGACTTTCCTGGTATAAATAAAAACGAAAGCATAATATACCCTACAATAGAAACTGATTGCGATACTATAAATGCCCTTCTTTTACCCACTTTTTATCTCAAAAATCAGCTTCATTAGTTCCTAAAAAAATTCTCATTAATCATAAAAATGTGCTCTTTTCAAAATTTGATCTCAATAAAAACTATTTATTCGCACATTTAACCGTTTTTTAAAATAAATAAAACAATCGAAGGTCTCTTATTTTTCTCTAATAATGATGCAAGAGGTGCTCTTTATAGCAAATTAGCCCTCTTTGAGCATTTGAAAGATTTACGCTACATTTATCTGTTGAATAAGTTAAATATTACTGTAAAGATGATATGGTTAAAAGTTTTGTTGGGCAATAAAAATAAAATTATTTTGCAATTACTATTTTTTATTTAATCAATGTTTTTGATAGATTCAACAAAAAATAAATGACAATAAAAATTGTACAATTAGAGGAGAAAAAGTTAATCGGACAAAATATAAAAATTACTTTTATTGACAATGCGGCATGTCTTCTGTGGAGCACAATTTGTACCAAGAATAAAAGAAATTCATAATAAAGTTTCAAAGATAAAATTTAAATGCATATCTACCCGCTCATGAATCATAATCAATTTCAACCAAACAATGAGTTTGAAAAATGGGCAGCAGTAGAAGTTCTTGAATTTAAAATATTCCTAATGGAATGAAATCATTTGTTCTGAAGGAAGGACTATATGCTGTGTTTCATTATAAGGTTCAAATTCTGACAGTAAAGTGTTTGAACATATTTTTTCAGAATGGTTATCAAAAGCTGTGTTAGAAATTGATGATAAACCTTATTTTGAAGTCTTGGGAAAGAAATATAGAAACAATGACCAGAATTCAGAAGAAGAAATTTGGACTCCAGTTATTGAAAAATAAAAATGATTACACTATAATAGTATAACCGATTTATTATTTTAGTGGAGTTCTCATTCGAAATATCGAACATGAGTTTTACACCAAAAGGAGAGATTGAGAGTTCGGGAAAATAGGAGAAGTTAATGTTTTACTTGAACTAAAGAAAATTTTACACCTATCTGTTACTTTGCTTTGAATTCAGTGTCGAAACATCTATAATTGTTTCTACAAGACAATTTTTAGGACCAAGTAATAATTGTATAAAATTATAAATGCGATGTCAAGGATAAAAATCTTAACAATAACATTTGCCATAACTTCATTTGGGTTGGCTTATTATCTCTATTATTCAATCAATACTACAATTCAAGAGACCAAAAGGATCTCAACTATGGAAGCTGACATTATTGATCAACTCAAACTGATCCGTGAAGCTGAATTGGGGTACAAAGCTGTTTATGGGAAATATACGAGTAATTGGGACAGTTTATTGCATTTTGTGGATTCCGGATACTTTTATATTACCCAACGAACTGAAACAGTTATCACACTTGATTACGGTGCAGACAGCACTTCAGTTCAAATAGACACCCTCGGTAGAAAACAAGTCTTGGACTCTTTATTCGGGGCTCACAAATATCCAAACTTCAAATTAGCTGATCTTCCTTTTGTCCCTGGCATTGCCCCTAAAATTAAGTTTCTTATTTGGGCAGATGAGATAAAAAAGGCGAACTTACTAGTTAGTGCCATCGAAGTTTGGAATCCTTCTCCAATCAACCCAAATAGAGATGAAGACAGCGAAATCAATATCAAAAAACCGTTGAGATTCGGTTCGAGAACAAATATCACTACGGCAGGTAACTGGGAATAAAATTGGAAACAGATACTAAAAAATATTTTTTATTGGTACATCGAGTAAAAGATGAATCTTTTAATATTGAAGAGCTGCATAATTATGTGCTGTCATTGCAAATAGGTGTTAAAGATTTGCAGTTTTGCGTTACCAATTCACTCCAAAAAGTTGTTCTATTTGAAAGTTACTCTTTTGAAAATGTTAAAACCGTAAATACGCGAGTCCAGGCTATCGCCGATATCTATAAAAATAACGCCATTCTTTCAGCGGGTTTTTGGAAAAATATTTTCGTCTCCTTCAAAACCCATAAATTTACCCTGGTACCTGAAAATCTCTATGCTGATCATTCAGATCTCGACTTTCTAGAGGTTAACAGTGTCATCAATCCTATTATTGAAACAACGCACCATTGCCTGCACAAATCATTAGGTCTGGTAAATGTTTTTACGGGAGATTTAAGATTAATGAAATTGATAAAATCCTTTTATCAATCTGTTGAAATCAAAGTTCTGCATCAAGGAGGTGCTTTTATTGAAGGCATTGCCACAGTAGCTCAGGCATCTCAGGAAAGAGAAATGATGGTGTATGTGGATCGAGGTATCTTTCATATCGTTATATTTGAAAATAATAGTCTTCATTACTATAATCAATTTGCTATCAAAAAAAATGAAGATGGTTTAAGGTATATCATGCTTTTATTTCAAGAACTCGGTTTACAGCAAAATAAAACCAACATTACCTTTTGGGGAAATATCGATGCAAACTCAAAGTTCATTTCACTTCTTGAAAAATATGTTAAAAACATTTTCTTTGGAAAAAGACCTTCAGAACTCAGCTTTGGCTATGAATTTGACGATATTCCAGAGCATCAATTTTTTGATCTCTTTAATATCCCTCTCAGCTAGTGGAGAAGATTGCCCTATTTCCAGGATCATTTGATCCATTCACAAAAGGCCATCTTGACATCGTAAATCGATCCTTAAAATTATTTCATAAAGTCATCATAGCGATGGGTCACAACTCCAAGAAACATCGCTATTTTAACATTTTAAAAACTAAAAAATCTATCGAAAATTATTTCAAAAGTAATCCTCGGGTAGAAGTATTAGTCTATGATGGATTAACGGCTAAAATAGCTAATAAGGAGAATGCTCAATATTTGATCCGCGGACTAAGAAATACCACTGATTTTGAATATGAAAATTCATTATCTCAAATAAATAAACATTTAAATCTTGATTTAGACACTGTTTTTCTAATTGCCTCTACTCAATTTGCACACATTAACTCTTCAATCATTAAAGAAGTACACAAGTATGGAGGAGATATCTCCGCCTTTATCCCTTTTAAACAATCATAAAGTTTGCTTTTTCAGTAGTTTATGATATTCCTGCATCACTACGCGAATAGTTCGATAGGAGTCATATAAAGATGCACGGACCTGACTCAAGGACATCCATTTCACATCGTCAATTCCTTCCTCAATTTGCGGCCTCATTTGTAAGTCATCTAAGCATTCCATTTGATACCAATACGTTTTTTTTAGAATGTATTTCTTATTTTTTGTATAAGTGTGCCAGGTATGGCAAATTTTCTCTTTTACAACAACCTTTACCCCGGTTTCTTCTTCAACTTCACGTAAAGCACAAGAACGTATGTCCTCATCCTTTTCCAACTTACCCTTAGGCAAATCCCAAAGTCCATTACGATATATCAATAAATTTTTTCCCTCTTTATCTACCACACCACCAGCGGCTCGAATAACTCTAAATTTTATTTTGATATATCGGGTCAAATCCTTTTTATTATTAGAAGAAATCGTAATTGAATCGACTTTTTTTAAAGCTTTATCTGTCATCAGCTGAAATAATTCCTCTACTTGAATGGGAGTTGCATTAATGATCAAGACATCATCAATAAATGCTCTAGTGGTAATTTTCTGAAATTTGGAATCCAAAACAACGGCATAAAATGCATCTTCTTCCAACTCTTCAGAACCTAATAAAAACACCGGTATGTCGTTAATAAAAATTTTCATTAATATTATCAATCAATAATTATGTAATTATGCTTTTATCCGAGCACATTTGCAAACTAATGTGATCATTAAATTTTAAAAACAACAAATGCGTTACCACTGCTTCAAAAAATCTTTAGGCATAGCCATTGCTCGTCAACTATTAGAAATAGATGCCATAAGATTGCAACCCCATTCTCCTTTTACTTGGGCATCAGGCTGGAAATCCCCTATCTACTGTGACAATCGGATCAGCTTATCATTTCCTAAAGTAAGAAATAATATCAAGTTAGCCTTTTGTGATCTGATAAAGGAGTATTACCCAAACGCTGAAGTTATTGCAGGAGTCGCTACTGCAGGTATTCCCCAAGGAGCTTTGCTAGCAGATGCATTGGGATTACCCTTCATTTACGTTCGTTCAAGTTCAAAATCTCACGGTCTTAATAATCAAATAGAAGGGGCATTTTCTGAAGGGCAAAAAGTAGTAGTTTTAGAAGACTTAATTTCCAGTGGTGGGAGTTCCTTAGCAGCCGTAAATGCCTTACGTGACAAAAATATAGAAGTATTGGGTATGACATCTATATTTAATTATGGATTTTCCATTGCGCAACAAAATTTCATCAATAAGGCAGTTGATCTTGTTTATCTTAGTGAATATAGCTTGTTGATTGATTTGGCACTAGCCGAAGGATTTATAAATGCCTCCGATGCGGCAACGCTACAAAGTTGGCGAATCTCACCTGAGACCTGGAGTAAATAATGGCTAGAACTTTTCTATAACTCCCAAGCCAAATAATGCAAAATCATATTTAATAGGATCTTCAGGATCCATTTTTTTAAGATTTTCTGTAAGCTGAATGGCAGTACGCCAATCAATCTGCTTCCTAGTAATCAACTGGAACTTTCGGGCAATACGATCGACATGTAAGTCGCAAGGACAAATTAAATTCGCAGGCTTTAAATTTTTCCATAGCCCAAAATCTACTCCCTTATCATCATCACGAACCATCCATCTTAGGTACATATTCAACCGTTTACAAGCAGAGTTCCTTTCGGGGGTAGATATGTGTTTACGTGAGCGATTAGGGGCTTCAAGCAATGAGAAAAATAAATGATGGAACCCTATGAGGGATCCTCTCATACTTAAATCCTTATGCATAAAGGCGGTCTCTAAACTGTCTTCTTTGCTGTAATACCATCGTAACCAATGTATGAAATAAAGGGTGTCTGTAGCATTAAATGTACGGTGTTTAAATTTCAAAAAAGGCTTTAGGTCATCAGACGAATGATTTATAATAAAATTGTAAGGCTCATTATCCATCAACTCAAACAGTTCATGGCATTTTTTTATGATGGTCTTTCGTAAACCCCAGGCAAAAACAGCAGCAAACAAACCGGCAATCTCGATATCTTGTCGCTTTGAATATTCATGGGGTACACTGATTGGATCATCCGCAATAAAATCAGGAGTATTGTAGAACATGACTTTTTCATCTAAGAATGATTTAATTGTCCTAAAATCCACTGATTATCTATAATAAATTATTTTCATTCGTGCTTGCTGATCCACAATGCCTAAATTTTCAAATACCGACGCAGTAAGTCGTAACATTACCTTTTGATTCAATCCTGTTTCTGGTAAGCGGCCGACCACGCGGACATAGGCATTTTGATTATTCATTATATTGATTACTTCAAAAATGGTACCTATACTCAAAGTCCTATGTAATGCCAAAAATTTTGGCGTATTCAATTCTGAGTCAATCTTCAGAACCAATCCTTCCTCAGTATACTTTTTGATATCCCCAACCTCTCTAAGAATTAATTTTGATCCATATGCAGTTGATGCATAATCTGGAACTTTACTGATCCTTTTTATCGTACTATCATTTACTATCGTCTCTGGAAAAATGATTTTTTGTCCAGTTTTTACCCGATAACTTGAGAAGTTATTATATTCCTTAATTTGATCTTTAGTAGTGTTAAATTTTATTGCGACTTCTTCCATATTTTCACCATTTTGGACATAATAAGCATAAGGTTCTGGCTCAACTTCAAGATCTGTTTTTATCATATATATACTGTCCGAAAGATTATTATCAATCTTTATTTCTTCCTTTGAAGCAGAGATTAATGAATTCTTTATTTTCTGATTTCTAGGCAACTCTATGATTAGATGCTGACCTACCGTCAACTCATCTGATGTCAGTGAATTCATTTTTTTAAGTGCTTTCAAAGAGATTTTATACATTTTAGCTATAGAGTATAAGGTCTCTCCGAAGGCAACCTCATGTTGATCACTAGTAGTTTTTGAAAGGATTGGCAAATTTCCCCATACTTTCTTTTCATAATATATTTCTAATACCTGTCCGATATCTAAAACACTGTTTTTTAAACGATTCTGACGAACAAGATTTTCTACTGTCACATGGTATCTCTTGGCTAAAGAATACACAGTTTCTCCACTTTCCACCTCATGGATAATGAAAAGGCTGTCTGCGCGCTGAACTACGTTCAAAGAATCATTAGAATAACCAGCGAGGACTGATAATAATAGAGCACAAAGAAGGTAGGCTTTATAAATCATAAATTTTAATATTATTCTTATTTTGAACAAATATGAGCTTCTTTGCCAAGACCATAAAACTTTCTGCCGATATCCCTTGCACCTCACGATCCAAAATAAATTCATTAACGATTTTCTCTTCACTCAACCACAATAAATGTTTATCCAACAAATCGTTATTTTCAAGATAATAAAGAATTAAAATATGATCATCAAACTCCAAATAGGCTACTTCCCCTTTTGGATCTCTGTCTTTTTTTCTCAAGTAAATGGCGACAGTGTCAAAAGCAGGGGTTCCAACGGAAAACATAGCAGGAATGAAGATTTTTTCAATATTTTTATCTTTACCTAGTAAAATTTCAAGAGATTCAAATCCTTCTTTTTTTGTTACCTTACCTTTGATTAAGGTCTCGTTAATTTCATTCAAATGAAAATTCAAAATCTCCTCTAAGATCACATCACTTTTCCAATCGTATCGTATCAAAGTGATAGGTCCTGGATTTCGTTGGTTTTTATAAACACCTACGATTAACTGATTACCCTTAATCCAAAGTAAAGTAGACCACCAATCCATTTTAATAGGGATTTTAATTTTAGTAACCTCACATGAATACAAATCAATCACTGCGAAATAATGATCCATCGTCTCTTCAGATCGCAGCTCAATTCCTAGCTGGGAGGCTACTTGATCGGCCTTAATTAACCAAATAGGATCTTTGAATTCCCATGAAAAACCGACATCTGATGTTAAATTCAAATTCTGTGTGTTAATTTTAAACAAATTTAACCTGAACAAAATCAATGCCAAATTTCAAACATGTTTTCATAGTAATCCTTGCTTGCTTATCAAGCACTTTGGCATTCGGTCAAAAAAAATTACCGCAAGTACTCCATTTAAAGGTAACCGGTGATATTGACCCAAGAAGCAATCGATATATTTCGTTAGGATTGGAAAAAGCCAATGAAAAGAATATAGATTATGTCATCCTCGAATTAGACACTTACGGTGGCGCTTTAACTGATGCTGATGAGATCAGGACAACCATACTCAACTATGATCGACCCATTTATGCATTTATCAATAAAGATGCCGCCTCGGCAGGTGCTTTGATCTCCATTGCTTGTGACAGTATTTATATGTCAACCGGATCGAGTATCGGTGCCGCGACCGTCGTGACAGGTGAAGGGCAGGCAGCCCCTGATAAATATCAATCTTACATGAGGTCTATCATGAGATCCACGGCAGAAGCCAAAGGAAGAAATCCTGAGATTGCTGAGGCTATGGTAGATGAAGAAATTCGTTTAGATTCACTAATCAAGAACGGTAAAGTTTTGACTTTTTCCGTTTCTGAAGCTATTGAATATGGATTCTGTGAAGCCGAAGTGGAAGACATCTCAGATCTTATGCTCCGATCCGATATCTATGCATATGATATAAACCTCTTCGAACTTAATTGGAGCGAGAGAATCATTGCGATTTTTCTCAATCCCGCTGTAAGCGGAGTACTTATTCTACTAATATTGGGAGGATTATATTTTGAACTACAATCCCCTGGTTTTGGTTTCCCCATTATTGCTTCAATTGTAGCAGCTCTACTTTATTTCACCCCCTACTACCTCAATGGATTAGCTGAAAACTGGGAAATAATCATTTTTTTTGTAGGTATACTATTGATTGCACTTGAGGTTTTTGTAATCCCGGGATTTGGACTCCCCGGAATATTAGGTTTAATATTTACCATAGGATCTCTCGCCTTGGTCATGATCAATAATGACGGTCTAAATTTTGATTACATTGAACCTCCGCTGCTAAACAATGCTATAATTACTAGTCTTGTTGGATTTTTAGGTGCTTTGTTTCTGATCATTTTATTAGGTACTAGATTGACCAAAACATCTTTTTTCAACCAATTTACCTTAACATCAGTACAAGACAGTTCCACAGGATATACCTCCAGTTTCTACAACAAATCGCTCATTGGCTCTACAGGAATCGTGGAAAGCATAATGCGACCGAGTGGCCGCATTATGATTGATAATACGTTATATGATGCTTACACAAGAGGTGAATACCTTGAAAAAGGTGAAAAAGTCAAAGTAATTGCCGCAGAGGGTACTTCTTTAAAAGTTCAAAAAACAGTTTTATGAAAATTCTTGGCATCATACCTTCACGTTATGAATCGACTCGTTTTCCAGGTAAATCATTAATTGATATTATGGGTAAAACCATGATCCAAAGAGTCTATGAACAGTCTAAAAAATCAAAGAATTTATATGACCTAGTCGTGGCCACCGATGATCAAAGGATTTTTACAGAGGTCAAACGCTTTGGTGGCGCTGTGTTAATGACATCAAAAAATCATAAAAATGGTACGGAAAGATGTCTTGAAGTAGCCCAATCATTGCATGCTCAATTTGTAATAAATATTCAAGGAGATGAACCCTTCATTCAGCCAGATCAAATTGATAAATTGTGCTCTATAATTAGTTCAGATACTGATTTAGCAACCTTAATTAAGCGCATAGAAGATCCAAATGACCTAGATAACCCCAACGTTGTGAAAGTGGTGAAATCCTTAGATAATCATGCACTTTATTTCAGTAGATCACCCATTCCGTTTAATCAAACTTTGAATAAAGCGTCAAAATTACTTTCAAATAAGACCTATTGGAAACATGTCGGTATATATGCCTATCGAACGAAGGTACTTTCACAAATAGTGAAATTAAAAGAAAGTACTCTTGAAAAAATGGAGTCCCTTGAGCAACTACGGTGGCTAGAAAATGGATTTAAAATTAAAACTGCCGAAACTCATGTTGAATCTACAGGAATTGATACTCCAGAAGATTTACACCATTTAATCGCTAAAATGAAAACTAATGCTAAATAAAAAGACTATTGTTTGGATTTTGATCTCACTTTCAATGATCACTTTCTTGTTCTCTATGGAAATAACAGGAAATCAAATATTCTATACATTTATTGCGCTGGGCATTTGGACTATTAGTTTTGTCGTAAATAAGTATTATCATCCTAATTGATTTATCAATGTGATGACCAAATGCTTTTATGTCATCACATAAAATTAATAACTTTAAATAAACACCATTAATGAGGATGCTTGTTCAAAACATTGAATTATCAGTCTTTTCAAAAAAAAATCTATTCTAAAGTCCAAGCAAAGAAATAATACGCCGTTATCTAATAAATTGCTTCGCATCTCAATCAAAACAAGATGAATTTTTTGCCATCATTCAACAATACAATCATAGGCTTTTAAATAAAAAAATATTAATAAAACCTTTATAGTGATAAAAAAGATTAAAATTTTGTTTGTTGTCAATCCAATTTCAGGCAATGGAAAACAAAAAAAAATAGGACTTGTAATTCAGCGTTACTTAAATAAAGATAAGTTTTCATTCGCACTTAAGTTCACAAAACATCATAAGCATGCTGAGGAAATTACCCATAAGCATCGAAATGATTTTGATATTATAATCGCAGTAGGCGGAGATGGATCAGTAAACCAAATCGGGACCTCATTGATCAACTCCCCTACAATATTTGGTGTCATACCGGCAGGATCAGGTAATGGTCTGGCACGTCACTTAAATATTCCACTAAATTTCAAAAAGGCTATTGATGTAATTAATTCGTACAAGCATCCTATGAAAATTGATGTTGCCAAGATTAATGAACAATATTTTTTGTCCACTGCAGGTACTGGATTTGATGCTCATGTTGCTTGGAAATTTTCAACTGCAGCTAGTCGAGGTTTTTTAACTTATGCCAAAATTGTACTCCACGAATTATTTAAGTACAAGATTAAAAAATATAAATTAGAGATAAATGATCAAATGGTTGAAATTCATGGCTTTTTAGTGACTATAGCAAATTCAAACCAATATGGAAATAATGCTTTTGTATCTCCAAAGTCTGAGTTGGATGATGGCTTTTTGCGGTTGATTATAATAAAACCATTCCCTTTTTATTACATCCCTTTACTAATTTTTCAACTTTTTAATAAAAGCTTGCTTAAAAGTAAATTCGTTGATCATTATATCATAAAAAAAATGATCATGATCTCTCCCTCCCAGCAGGTACAATTGGACGGTGAGTCCATAATTATGAGACGAGAGCTAAAAATTGAGATTATTCCTAATTGCCTCAATATCATTGGCAATATTTAATGATCCTACAAAAAAAAATAATTCTGGAAAAATTATCACTTTTCGTGAATTTCTAACAACACTTCTTCTGTAGCCTTTAATATAGCTTCTACTTCATTAGATTGAATGGCACTAGAAATAAAAAGAGATTCGAATTGACTAGGCGCCAAGTAGATACCTCTAGACAGCATTCCACGAAAATAGGCACCAAACAATTGGGTATTTGCACTCTTAGCCGTTTGAAAATTCGTCACCTTTTGGTCGGTGAAAAATAGACTGTACATACTTCCTATTTGATTGATAGAATACTTGAGGCCTTGATGCGATAAAATCTTAGTTATACCTTCTGTGATTTGACGTGTTCTCTGCTCAACTTGTTCGTAGATTTCGGGATGTTCATGTAATTTTCTCAAAATAGTCATTCCTGCTGCCATAGCTACAGGATTTCCAGATAAAGTACCTGCTTGATAAACAGGCCCCTCTGGAGCTATTTGACTCATTATCTCTCTCGATCCACCATAAGCACCTACGGGTAATCCTCCACCAATAATTTTTCCAAAGGTGGTGAGATCAGGCTTTACTCCAAATAATTCTTGTGCTCCTCCACCTGAAAGTCTAAAACCAGTCATCACTTCATCAAAAATTAATAATATTTGATGCGCATCACATCGCGATCTAAGTCCATTTAAAAATTCATCACTAGGAAGCACACAACCCATGTTACCCACCACTGGTTCAACAATAATGGCAGATATTTCATCTTCATTTTCAGAAATGACCCGATCTAGAGCATTTAAATCATTGTAAGGCGCCAACAAAGTATCACGACTAGTTCCCTTTGTAACCCCAATGCTATCGGAAACACCCAAAGTAGCTGCCCCACTCCCTGCTGCAACCAAAAAAGAATCTCCGTGACCATGATAACAACCTTCAAACTTTATGAATTTATTCTTTCCTGTATAACCTCTAGCCAATCGAATAGCGGACATTGTTGCCTCCGTTCCAGAATTGACCATCCTGATTTTATCAACAGAAGGTACCATATCAATGATTAATTCAGCAATTTCCACCTCTCTTTTACTAGGAGCACCGAAAGAAGTTGAACTTTTCACTGCCTCAAAAATTGCTTTTTCAACCTCTTCATTGGCATGACCTAAAATCATAGGTCCCCAAGAATTAATGAGATCTATATATTCGTTGTCATCCTCATCATATAAATAGGCTCCTTTGGCCCGAGATATAAAAATAGGATCTCCTCCTACCGATTTAAATGCCCTTACTGGAGAGTTTACTCCTCCAGGTATCACAGCATTTGCTTGTTTAAATAAGACTTTACTTTTCCTGGTATTCATTTAATTAACTCTCTTAAGCTTAAAGTCTTGCATTTCTATGATGGGTACTACTTGATTATCTCTAGTACCTGGATACCAATTTCCTTGCATGAGGTATCCCTCCATCAAATTCATATTCAAACTATTTTGAAAATATTTTCCATGTTCATTCAACTTACCTCCAATGAACATGATAAATTCATATCCCAACTCATGATATGATGAAGGAGACTCATAAAATTTAGAAATGAAATCATCTCTAAACTGTCGATATTTTAAAGATTCTTTGGCAATAAAATCGTCAACGGCAAGCTTTACATTGAGCTTTTGTAAAAGGTCATAATTAACCATTTGATCAAAAAACCAATTTCCATAACCGTAAACACTCATATTTTCATCACGATTTACAAGTGCCCCTAATAAATTATTAATCACCGTACTTGACTCAGTGGCAATGAACATATGATTGATAGAATCCTTCGGAAAAATGAATTTATCCTCATAAGCAACCAACCATTTTCCCGTCTCTTGATCAATTAAATAATCAACTACCTCAGCTGCATAGATGATTTTTCTTCCTAAAATTTTGGAAACTGAATCAGCATCATTTTTTGTATAGTATACCCTCTTTGTTTCTATCCAATCATCCAAAAGAAGCTTTGATGTATTCTCATCTAAATGTTTGAATCCACATATATTAAACCCTTTTTCCTCCAAAAAGTCTAGATATACTTTTCCCGATATTGAATCTCGTGCATTTTGGTAAAATATGACAACATTCTTATTGGTATCAGATTCAGCAACAAATTCAGCCAGCTTAAGGGCAACAGTTTTGGATTTGGGCTTAAAAATAAAGGCAAAGGGATTATCCTCAATGAATTCCTCATTATTGGTAAAAGGATTAATAATATTGATACTATCACTTATAGAAAGAGATTTAACACGACTGATAGGTCCTGCATACAAAGGCCCTACAATAAGATCTGCCTTACTTAAATAAGGCAAAAGACTATCTGTAACAATTTGGGACTTTTGTGTGTCAAAATCATAAAAATTTAGCTGAATCCCTTCAGACTTTAGGATAGATTGTCCATAAAGCATACCTTGGTAAAAATCAATGATTACTTTATTCCTAATGACTGTATTGGGATTTCCTAAAGAGTCAAACATAAAAGGTAAGGTAAGTGCAATTGCATAAGATGATGCATATTCGTCTTTTAAACTCCCATTATTTAAATTTTCATTTGTGAAATTATATTTGGATTTCAATTCTTTGACGAGGGGTAAATAGCCTACCAGATCTTTTCCATTAATTAATTTTCTTACCAAAATGAGTGATAGTTGGCGGTAATTGGGATTTACTTTGTTGAGATTAAGTAAATCTGAAATGGATAAATCCAAACAGTATTTGTTTATCACACTCGATGAAAAGTCTATATCTTTGGCATAAGCATTGTAGCGATCCAAAAAATGAAATGCAGCATCGTATTTTTTCAACTCAAAATATGCCAAGGTCAGCCAATAAAACACTTCATCTTGTTCTCGCCAATTTGGATATTTATCAACAATTACCTTCCAATTGTTGATGGCCTTTTCATAATCCGCATTCTTACTATAACACAAACCTTCAAAAAAATGAGCATATACTCCAAATTGAGGATCAGTTTTCAATAGCTCAAAAGCGCTGATTGCAGATCTAAATTGTTGATTTGACATCAACCTTTTAGCCTCATCAAAGTCAGCTCTTGGATTGGGCTGTCCAAAGCCCATCAGAGTATTTAATAAAAAAAATAGTATGACGATTACTTTCAGCATTACTCCCACTCTATAGTTGCAGGTGGTTTAGAAGAGATGTCAAATACCACCCTATTGACTCCCTTAACTTTATTTATAATATGATTAGACATGCGACCCAGAAATTCATAGGGTAAATAACACCAATCTGCTGTCATACCATCTAAGCTCGAAACAGCTCTTAAAGCCACAACTTGCTCATAGGTCCGCTCATCACCCATAACACCCACAGACTGCACAGGCAACAATATAGCTCCTGCCTGCCAAACCTGATGATAGAGGCCTTCATCTTTAAGTCCTTGAATAAAAATATGATCTACTTCCTGAAGGATACGTACTTTTTCAGCATTAATGCTTCCCAAGATCCTAATTCCCAATCCAGGACCAGGAAAAGGATGTCTTCCTAAAATTTCTTTTGAAATATCAAGGGTAACCCCAACCTTTCGCACTTCATCTTTAAACAGAGTATTTAATGGTTCCAAAACCTTTAAGTTCATTTTTTCTGGAAGGCCACCTACGTTATGATGTGATTTAATTGCTACCGAAGCCCCATTTAAAGAGACCGATTCTATAACATCGGGATAAATCGTTCCTTGACCAAGCCATTTAACATTTTTGATTTTTTTAGCTTCTTGCTCAAAGACTTCAATAAATACACGTCCAATAGCTTTTCGCTTGATCTCAGGTTCTTCCAAACCTTCCAATGCGTCATAAAACAATGATCTAGCATCAACACCATTAACATTCAAGCCCAATCCTTTGTATGAGGTAAGCACTTCCTCAAATTCATTTTTACGAAGTAATCCGTTGTTTACAAAAATACAATACAACTTTTCACCTATAGCTTTGTTTAAAAGTACGGCAGCTACCGAACTATCAACACCTCCTGACAATCCCATAATGACCTTGTCATTGCCTATTTTTTCTTTCAATTTAGCTATAGTAGACTCTACGAAACGATCTGGAGTCCATGATTGACTTGCACCACATATTTTCACAACAAAATTTTCAATCAGCTGCTTGCCTTGTTGAGAATGCGTTACCTCGGGATGAAATTGAATCCCATAAACGGGTTTATCTTTCCATTTGAAAGCTGCAACAGGAATATTTTCAGTGGAGGCTATTTGTTCAAATACTTTAGGAAGCTCTACTATAGTATCTCCATGAGACATCCATACCGTACTTCCTACATCAATCTGATTTAACAAATCCGAGACGTCATTGATTTGATATAAGTTTGCACGTCCATACTCTCGGTGCACGGATTTAGCTACTTTCCCCCCCATTTTTTTTGCTAATAATTGGGCTCCATAACAAACTCCCAATAAAGGTAGATTTCCAAAAATATCAAGAGTCAAGTCTGGTGCCTCTTCATCCAAAACTGAACAAGGGCTTCCCGATAGAATTACTCCAATGAAATCCACAAAAGGTAGCCTACTTGATTTATTAAATGGATGAATTTCACAATATACATTCAATTCTCGGATCCTTCGGGCAATCAATTGTGTATATTGTGAACCAAAATCAATGATCAGAATTTTTTCTACCATTCTGCAAAATTAATAGAATCTAATCAGCATAAAAGTCCTAGTGTGATTTTAGTAAAAATTCATTTATTTAGCATGAAATAGAATAAAAATTGCTCAAGACACCCTTATGACCTATCTAAAAATTCAAAAAAATGCAAGATAAAAGAGAAATCGGTTTGCTCTTCGATATGGATGGAGTCATTATTGATAATCATATATATCACTACAAAGCTTGGCAGGAAATGGCCAAAAGTTATGATCTAGATCTTAAAGCAGACGATTACAAGAATTATATTAATGGCAGAACAATTGGAGAAGTGGTTAGATTCCTTCAAAAAGGGGCCTCTGAAGAAGAAGTTAAAAAAATTGCATTGGAAAAAGAAACCCGCTATCGAAAGTTATATAAACCTTATTTAACACCGACTAAAGGATTGTTGAGCTTTCTGAATCAGGTACATGAATACAACATACCCATGTGCATAGGCACCAGCTCATCTAAAGAAAATGTTAGTTTTACGATAAATGGACTGGGCATAGGTCATTATTTTAATTCAATTCTTGATGATCGCTCGGTAAAAAAAGGAAAACCCCATCCAGAAATCTATGAAAAATGTGCCCAGTCTATAGGATTAACTAATCAACAATGTATCGTTTTTGAAGATACTCTATCAGGTATCGAAGCAGGAAAAGCTGCGGGGTCAAAAGTAGTGGCATTAGCCACTTCACATCAAAGATCATCATTAAATGCCGACCTGGTTATCAATGACTTTTCTAGCATAAATATTCAAACTTTATTTGACTTGTTTTAAATGAGGATGACAAATATTTTTACAATGATCTTTTTTTTTAATTTGATTGCTCAACTCTCACTCGCGCAAGAAATGAAAATAGCTAGGCTTAAATATGATGGTGGTGGTGATTGGTATGCAAACAAAACGGCACTGCCTAATTTAATTGCCTTCGTTAATAAAAATGCCAAAACAGATCTTTATAAAAATGAAGATCACGTAGATGCAGGCAGCCCTGATCTATTTCTGTATCCATATATCTATATGACCGGACATGGAAATGTCTCTTTTAACTCTATTCAATCTAGTAACCTTAGGAAATATTTAACCTCTGGTGGATTCCTTCACATTGATGATAATTATGGCTTAGATCCATTCATTCGTCTGGAAATTAAAAAAGTATTCCCAAATAATGACTTTGTAGAAATTCCTTTTGACCACAAAATTTACCATCAGTATTATGATTTTAATAAAGGGCTTCCGAAAATACATCAACATAACGGGAAACCTCCACAAGGTCTTGGAATATTTTATCAAGGAAAACTCGTTGTTTTCTACACTTATGAATGTGATTTAGGCAATGGCTGGGAAGATGCCTCCATACACAACGATCCTGCTGAGGTAAGATTACAGGCCTTAAAGATGGGTGTTAATATAATTTCCTATGCTTTTAGTGCAAATTTATAATTTACTAAAATTTCATGCAGGCTCTCTTTTGTTAATCGTTTTTTTTAATTTCAATTCTGCCTATCTGTTTCGTATATGTTAGTTCAACTCTCATCCTCTTGATTATATTTGCACCCAAATGAGAAATGTTGCTTTTTATACATTAGGTTGTAAATTGAATTTTTCAGAAACCTCAACTATAGCTAGGTCCTTTGAAGCGAGAGGCTATCGCAAAGTAGCCTTTGATCAAGTACCGGATATCTTCATCATTAATACCTGTTCGGTAACTGATAATGCAGATAAAAAATGTGCTAAAATAGTAAGAGAAGCAAAAAAAATAGCACCATCATCTTTTGTGGCTATCATCGGTTGTTATGCTCAACTAAAACCCAAAGAAATAAGTAATATTAAAGGAGTTGATGCAGTTCTGGGTGCCGCTGAAAAGTTTAGAATGTTCGACTACATCGAGGAATTTATCCCTCAAAAAAAAGCTCAAGTTTTTAATTCCGGAATCAACAAAGCCAGCATATTTAATGCATCTCATTCTCGTCGTGATCGAACTCGAACATTCCTTAAAGTCCAAGATGGCTGTAATTATAAATGTGCCTTTTGCACAATCCCATTAGCAAGAGGCAAAAGTCGAAGTGATTCTATCGAAAACATACTTGAGCAAGCTAACCAAATAGCATTGACAGAAGTAAAAGAAATTGTCCTGACTGGAGTCAATGTTGGAGATTTTGGTATTCAAGGGGGAAAGCGAAAGGAAAAGTTCATTGATCTACTTAAAGCACTAGACAATATTAAAGGCATTAATAGATTTCGAATCTCTTCCATAGAACCCAACTTATTGACTGAGGAAATTATTGATTTTGTAGCACAATCTGAAAGATTTGTCCCCCATTTTCATATCCCACTTCAATCGGGAAGTGATCTAATATTGAGCGATATGAAACGAAGATATGATACAAGTTTATATGCTGAACGAATTAAAAAAATTAAAGAAACAATGCCAGATTGTTGTATTGGAGTCGATATAATCACAGGATTTCCTGGTGAGACTAAAGCAGAACACTTAAAGACTTATAATTTTTTACGTGAATTGGATGTTTCTTATCTTCACATATTTACCTATTCTGAAAGAGAAAAGACGCTCGCTGCTAGTATGTCGCATCCGGTACCCAAAAATGAGAGACTAAAACGATCCCGTATGCTGAGGAACCTCTCTGAAAATAAGAAGAGATCTTTTTATGAAACCCAAAAAAACCAAATAAGAACGGTTTTATTTGAGAATAATCTCGAAGATGGAGAGATGCAAGGCTATACAGAAAACTATGTCCGAGTTTCTGCGAAATATGATCCCATGCTCATCAATGAGTTGAAAAAAGTAAGACTTTCCGATTTAGATGATAAAGGCAATTTTAAAATTTTAGAAATAGAAGAAAATCTATCTATACTTAAATAGAAATTATGAAAATCATTTGCATTGGTCGCAACTATGTAAAGCATATAAAAGAATTGGGAAATGAAAAACCAGAAAATCCCATTATTTTCTTGAAGCCAGACTCTGCGCTTATCAAAAATAATGACCCTTTTTACTACCCTGACTTTTCGACCGATATTCATTATGAGGTTGAAATATTGATTAAAATTAAAAGAGTTGGAAAATCTATTCCTGTAAACTTTGCACACATGTATTACGACGAAATTGGACTGGGTATTGATTTAACAGCTAGAGATCTACAAAGCATGGCAAAAGCCAAGGGTTTACCTTGGGACCTAGCTAAGGGATTTAATGGCTCGGCACCCATTTCTAATTTCATCTTTAAGAATAATTTTAATGTACAAGACGTCAATTTTTCGTTGAAGTTAAATGGTTCTCTAGTTCAAGCATCTAATACTTCGCATATGCTTTGGTCTATAGATGAAATCATAGCGTATGTATCTAAATACATGACTTTAAAAAAAGGAGATATACTGTTTACTGGTACTCCTGAAGGTGTCGGTCCCATCAAAATTGGAGATCAACTTGAAGGCTTTATTGAATCTAAAAATATGTTTAATTTTGAGGTACGGTAGTTTCTTGATTCTTACATTACTATCCTTTTTTGGAAATGCTCAAGTCACTCCAAAATATATCTTTCCGATCAATAGTGGATCGCAACAGTATTTGGCAGGTACCATGGGAGAAATTAGACACAATCACTTTCATGCAGGCCTAGATATCAGAACAGGAGGTAAAAAAGGCATCCCCGTACGGGCAATTGCCAATGGATATATATCTAGGATAGGCGTCAGCGAAGGAGGCTACGGTCATGTGCTTTATCTAACCCACTTGGATAAGAAAACATCAGTATATGCTCACCTTGAGTGTTTTGAAAAGAGTATAGAAGCATATACCCTCAATCAACAATACCAAAATGAAACTTATCCCATTCGATTATTTCCTCAAAAAAATAGATTCTATTTCAACCAGGGAGATACCATTGGTTACTCTGGAAATAGTGGATCTTCCTCAGGGCCCCATCTTCATTTTGAAATGAGAAATGTAAAACAAGAATTCCTCAACCCCTTTGATGAGTTTTCATTTAATGAAATTCAGGATGACATAGCCCCTATAATAAAATATATTGCATTTAAGTGCCTTGACATTGATGCTCGAGTCAATGGTGCTTATGGGACATTATTGGTTCAAACTACAAAAAAAAATGACCTGTTCAGAATTCAAAAATCAATTCATCTCTCAGGAAATATTGGAATTGAAATACATCATTATGACAATATGAGTGGCTCGACAAATCAAAATGGAATTCCAGAAGTTTTACTCAAAGTAGACCAAGACACTCTGTTCCATCAACTAAAAAAGTCTATGTCTTTTGCAAAGCAGCGAGAGATATCAGCCCATATTGACTACCCCTTTTCAATAAACAATCACATCACACTCAATAAATTGTATAAATCGGATGGGAATAGGCTAAATATTTATATTAAAAATAATCAAGGCTATTTTTTTGATCAAACTCCTCATGAACTTGAAATAATTTTAAAAGATAATCATCAAAACATTTCTACCCTTAAAGCCATATTAAATCATGAAGAATCTTATGATAGTTATTATCCAAATGTCAGCACCTTTGAAATTGATGAAAATCAATTGCATTATGTAAACTTCGATACTTCCTCGAAAATCTTCCTCCAAGATACACTCATTATACTTCAACCTTATTTATCAAATAGAAACAAGCATTACTACTTATGGGATTTGCGGTCTGGATTACCGGATTCCGTCAAATGTGGAAAATTGACAATTAAACCTAACTTTATCACCGAAATTCCTTCGGAAGTGGATTATTCATTTCATGGTGAAGATTTTATTCTAGAGCTTAATAAAAATTCATTATTTGACACTCTTTATCTGCAGTTCACCAAAGGTTATGATTCCTTAAAAGATAAGATGCTTTACTCTTTTAATGATCCCACTGTTCCTTTAAGAAAAGAAGTAATTATATCTATTAATGATCCTGATCCTTTTAAAAATGAATATCAGATATTTAGAGTAGATAAAAAAAATCGTTTAGCTTATGTGGGCAGCGAGCGAAATACTGAAGGCAGTTTTACTTTTAAAACTAGACAATTAGGAACCTTCACATTAGATACAGATTCCATAAATCCCGTTATTACACCTATATCTTGGAATACAAGAGATCTCAAATTCATAATAAAAGATATCAAATCAGGAATTAAGTCATATCATGCAACTCTTGATGGTCATTTTTTGTTAATGCAATATGATGCAAAAAAAGAAATGTTATCAGCATATCCTAAAAATAGAAAAAAGCCTATAAAAGGTCTTTTCATCTTAGAAGTTGAAGATAACTTTGGTAATAAAAATAAAATTTGTAAACTGCTATGATTACATTAAAAAAAGGCGATGTCGCTCCAGAATTCTCAGCCATCAATCAAGATGGAAAAATAATCAACCTAAAAGATTATAAAGGTAAAAAACTAGTTCTTTACTTTTATCCCAAAGACAATACACCTGGATGTACCGCCCAATCTTGCAACTTAAGAGACAACTATACCTTGCTTCAAAAACAAGGCTACGAAATAATTGGTATCAGTCAAGATTCCGAAAAATCACACCTAAAGTTTATAGAAAAGCAATCATTACCCTTCAACTTAATTAGTGATATAGACCACAAAGTACATCATCTTTATGGTACTTGGGACCTTAAAAAGTATATGGGTAAAGAATATATGGGAACTATTCGAACCACTTTCGTAATAGATGAAAAAGGTGTCATTTTAGATGTCATTGAAAAAGTTAAAACCGCCGATCATACTGCACAAATTTTAACCAAATGAAAATTTAATCGACTATCAACAACTTCTCAAAAAATATCTCAAATTCAAACTGATCTTTTCATATAATCCAATATATTTATAATGTAAACTTCTATGAAAGAAGACTCAAATCAAACAAATAAGATAATTGATATCATCATTCGATTGATCAGTTTAGGTCTGATAGTTTATCTATGTATTTCCATTCTCAAACCCTTTATCATTCCGGTTTTTTGGTCTATCATATTTGCAGTTGCATTAGATCCAATGTATCGCACAATTAATCAACATATAGGAAATAAAAGACGAATTACCAGTATAATTTTAGTGCTGAGCGCCTTAAGTATTATGTCTTTACCCATTTATTTGTTTTTAGAGTCGGCAATCAAAGGAATAACAGATATTGGCTCAATGTACGCTTCGGGTAAATTTTTAATTCAAAGTCCAAATGAATCGATTAAATCAATTCCTATGATCGGGAATTGGCTGTATGATTCGTGGGAATTAGCTTCCAAAAATCTTCCCTCACTCTTAGGTCAATATCAAGAATATTTGAAACAGTTTGGATTATTTTTACTTGATTCGATATTTGGCACAGGGTTGACTATTTTGAACCTAACGGCCTCAATTCTAATTTCAGGATTTCTTCTTTATACCAAAGGCACTAACAAAATTGTCTATAAAATTTTCGAAAAAATAGCTGGCGATTTTGGTGTAGAATTTGCAGCTATTACCGAGCAAACGATTAGAAATGTAGTTAAAGGAATTCTTGGTGTCGCTGTTATTCAAGCCAGTCTTGCTGGCTTTGGATTCCTTATGATAGATCTTCCATATGCCGGATTATGGGTTTTAATTTGTATGATCCTGACAATTGTCCAAATTGGACCTGGGTTTGTTATTATACCAGTAATTATTTGGATGTTTATTACTAAAGATTTGGCTCCTGCTTCTATTTGGTCAGTTTACCTTATATTGGTCATGCTAATAGACAATATACTCAAACCCATATTTTTAGGAAAAGGTGCTTCGGTTCCTATGATTGTCATTTTTTTAGGAGCAATTGGTGGCTTTATTTTTGTCGGTTTTTTAGGACTTTTCCTAGGTGCAATTATTCTTTCCATAGCTTACAAGTTACTTGTTGCTTGGTTGGACTTAGAAACTATAGAAATGCCAACTGATGAATTTAAAAAATTAAAAACTTAATTTTAGCTTTTCACTTTTAAATTTTTGAGATACTACATCACTTCTCTTAAATAAAGTGTAAAATAAATCTAACTATTTTCAGGCAAAATCATTGAGCACAATTGTCAACTCATATACTTTTTATAATCTGAAATTATCATCATTTTAATTCAAATGTTGGCTAACTTTGTTATTCAAAAAATAATCAAATGGCCAACATTGCTGAATTAAAAAAAATAGCCAGTCAAGTAAGACGAGACATCGTTCGCATGGTCCATTCTTGTCAATCT
>NZHT01000090.1 GCA_002691385.1 Flammeovirgaceae bacterium
TTGCCATGGAAAGTAGCCCTATGGCCTATCAATTCGCTTCCATCAATTTCTCTCATATGGCTATTTTTATGTTCATAGCCTGTGTTTTTGTTTGTATCGCCGTGAGTATGGCCACAGATCCACCGAACTTCTCAAAAATAAGGGGATTGGCTTTTGGCACCTTGCATCCTAAAGATAAAATAGATAGCAAAGACAACTTTGACAAAATTGATGCCTTGGCTTCTGTTATTTTGGTCCTTATTATTGTTTGTATCTTAGTCTACTTTACAGGATAAAAATTAGTAAACCTATGCAAACTTTAGGAATAGATGTTGGAAGTTCATCAATCAAAATTGCTGTTTATGATAGTTCGCAAGAAAAAACGCTAGCTAGAGCTTTCTTTCCGGAAAATGAACTATCCATTGAAGTGCCCTTCCCTGATTGGGCAGAACAACAGCCTGACGTCTGGTGGCATAGTTTAAAGGGGGCATTGCGCAACATCAAACATCAAATAGTTTTAAAAAATATCGAAGCCATTGGTATCAGTTACCAAATGCATGGTTTAGTCGCCATTGATAAAAATTTGATTCCCGTTCGCCCTGCTATTATCTGGTGTGATTCAAGAGCTGTGAAAATTGGAGAAGAGGCATTTAATGCCTTGAAAAATCAAGATTATTTGGATCATCACCTAAATGCTCCAGGTAATTTTACTGCTTCTAAACTGGCTTGGGTAAAAGAAAACGAACCCGAAATCTATTCACGCATTTGGAAATTTATGCTTCCTGGAGATTATGTAGCATTAAAATTAAGTGGTAATGCAACCACGACTCAAGCCGGTCTTTCTGAATGTGCCTTGTGGGATTTTAAGAATAAAAGAATCTCAACCCAATTGATGGATTATTATGAGTTTTCTGAAACATTGATTCCTGACATTGTTCCCTCAATTGGAGTACAATGTTATGTCTCTCAATGGGCTGCGAAACAACTCGGCCTCACCCCTGAAATTCCCATAACCTACAGAGCAGGAGATCAACCCAACAATGCCCTTTCCTTAAACGTCCTCAAACCTGGAGAACTCGCAACCACCGCAGGAACCTCAGCGGTTATTTATGGTGTTACAGACAAGCCGATATACGATACTAAATCAAGAATTAATACTTTTTTACATGTGAATAACACGTTAAAAAATAACAGAAATGGTATTCTATTATGCGTAAATGGTTCCGGAATATTATACAGTTGGTTGAAAAAATTACTCAATACCACAACTGAATCCATCGACTATAATGATCTCAATAACCTTAGTGAACAAGCGCCTCCGGGTAGTCTGAATTTAAGATTTTTCCCTTTTGGTAATGGTGCCGAAAGAATTTTAGAAAACAAAAATTTAAAAGCTCAAATGAGTCAATTAGATTTCAACGTACATGATCGAAGCCACCTTATTCGTTCAGCAAAAGAAGGCATCGTATTTAGCATGAGGTATGGACTTGATATCATCCATGAAATGGGAATCCCTACAACAGTGATCAAGGCAGGTAATAATAATTTATTTCAAAGTCCTATGTTTCGTAACGTCTTCGTAAATACCATGCAAATGCCGCTGGCATTGTATGACACCGATGGAGCAGAAGGTGCAGCTCGGGCGGCTTTGGCTGGTCACATCTCCCAAAGTCTCGAAAATACTTTTAAAAATATGAATCCCATTGATACCATTTATCCAGAACAGAGACTTATGGGAATATATCAAGAACAGTATGGTCTTTGGAAGAAAGATTTGTCTGTATTGTTAGCAGACAAAAAAAATGGAAACTCTGAATGAAAAATATTAATTACTAGAAATATAAATCAATTCATAAAAAAGATAAAAAATGGCAATAATTGGATCAATAGAATATTTTAAAGAAATTGGGGACATAAAATTCGAAGGCAAGGAATCGAAAAATCCTTTGGCATATAAATATTATCAATCTGATAAAATTGTCCTAGGAAAGAAAATGAGTGAGCATCTAAAATTTGCCATTGCGTATTGGCATTCATTTGGAAATACGGGAAGTGATCCGTTTGGTATAGGTACCAAGATTTTCCCTTGGAATCATCATGAGGATCCCATTCAACGGGCAAAAGATAAAATGGACGCCGCATTTGAATTTATTTCCAAGCTAGGCCTTGAATATTTTTGCTTCCACGATTTTGACTTAATTGAGGAGGGGGATACCCTATCAGCTTCAGAGCATCACCTGCGATCTATTACAGAATACGGACAGCAGAAACGAAAAGGGACCCCTATAAAAGTTCTTTGGGGAACGGCCAATCTATTCAGTCACCCCAGATATATGAATGGAGCCGCAACCAATCCTAATTTCAATGTGGTTGCTTATGCTAGCGCCCAAGTAAAAAATGCCATCGATACCACCATTGCATTAGAAGGAGAAAATTACGTTTTTTGGGGTGGCCGAGAAGGCTATGTAAGTCTTCTCAACACAAAAATGAAAAAAGAAATTGATCACTTGGCTCAATTTCTACACAATGCCAAAGATTATGCAAGGAATCAAGGGTTTAAAGGACATTTCTTTATTGAACCTAAACCCGCTGAACCCAGCAAACATCAATATGATTATGACACTGCAACGGTCATCGGATTTCTAAATCAATATGGATTGAATGATGATTTTAAAATAAATATTGAAGTCAATCATGCAACTCTGGCTGGACATACCTTCCAACATGAACTCCAAGTAGCCGCTGATGCCAATATGCTGGGAAGTATAGATGCCAATAGAGGTGATTATCAAAACGGATGGGATACGGATCAGTTTCCCACAAATCTTGGTGAAATTGTAGAGGCAATGTTAGTTATTGTTCAAAATGGTGGAATTCAAGGGGGCGGAGTGAATTTTGACGCTAAAACAAGAAGAAATTCCACAGATTTAACCGACATTTTCTATGCACATATAGGTGGAATCGACACTTTCTCTCGAGCTTTATTAATTACCGAAAAGGTAATTAATCATACTGATTTTATTAATATCGTCAACCAACGATATTCAAGCTTTGATACTGCAGGGGGAAAGGCCTTTGAGAAAGGTACTTTAGATCTATTCGATTTACATCAAATAGCACATATTAATGGTGAATTAAACCCAATAAGTGGTCAACAAGAGTTNCTGGAAAACATCATTAATGATTGTATATAAACTAAATTTAANAGAAAAATAAAGACCTGATGTTATTTTCTTGTTGTTAAAGCACTGTTGATGTAATTACCAACGAAATCTCCTTGATCTAAACCATTGTCTATCGCCATTCTGTAATGTATACCCCCATATAACCTCGAGAGCGCGGCCTCCTCAGAAGCCTCAAGAAAGGAATCAAAGGACCTGCTAGGTAAGCCATACTCCATTTCACTGGTATCTTCAAAAGAAAAATTTTCACCCAATAACTCAGTCAAGGTAAGGGCGGCAGCTCTTGATATAACACTATGCCCACTGGTGTACTCAGGGAAAGGAGGCGTTTGAAGCAAGGGAACCCAACCCTCATCAATATACTCGTTAATCAAAGTTTCAGGTCGTACGACCACCGATCTCCATTTTTCATCCCAACAACTTATGAATGCATCAAATAAAGTGATCGCCACTCGAGTATGGGCATGAATCGTCTCGGCATAGGTACTGCCTGCCTGCCTTGTTGCAATCGCAGAAATTCCCATCCAATGGCCTCCTGGTGTTATTTTTTTAGTCGCAAACATAACGTGTCCTCTATGATGCGATACATAGGGATTACAATCCCAAAATTTAGCAATATCTTCTCCTTGGTTTTCTGTTTGACCTCCGAACCTATAAACTTCCATCAACTCCTTATAAAAAAGACTATTTTCATCCATACTAAAAGTCAGCGGTGGCTTAGGAATATATTGCTGTGCTGAATCTAATACCATCGTTCTTATTTTATTCCAGTGAGGCTCAATCCCTTGCATATAAGCCGGTGGCGTTGGTTTCCAATATTCCGGTTGTGATCTTATCGTATACTTAGCATCTGTTCTTGTTTGTTTGTAATAATCCCCATCTGCCCATTTGAGTATGTGAGTTGCTACCCGATCACCGTAACTCATAGAACTCTTTAGTACCTGAATAGACAAACCATCTGCTTTCAAGGCTTGATAGGTTTGATCCTGAAATACCTGCATTTTATTCTCCGAAAAAATTAACTCAGTACCCACTTTCAAAAAAGCATGCAATGCGGCCAAATGCATGTTTACCCTAGAATCCTCATTTTTGGGTATAAGCTTAAAGTCGTTCAATTGTCCCGATAAAGAATTAAACTTTTCAGGATATTCCTGTGCCATAATTTCATAAGCAGCAATATTGGGATAAGCATATACACGAGAAGCCACTGGTGGAGAAAAAATATCATGAACAATGACATCGGTCAATTGCTTCAGTGCAGCATTGTAAAGTGCAGGATCTTTTAGTTTTTCTTGATAGGCATTATTCTCAAGACAGGCTGTTGTTATATTTAGTATTAAGCAAAAATATATCGTTTTTATACGCAAATTTTTTATTGTTAGTGTTCTAAACAGCACAAATTTAATAGATTTTTGCTATTGATGTCGGAAGTTAAGTGCTGGATCAGATAGCAATTATATTTTAAAAAATTATACTTTTATTTATAGTGAATAAAGCTTCAGTACCCCTCATTTTGAATTAGATTACTATTTACTCCAAGCTCTGAAGAAGGAATAGGAAATATTTCTAGATGCGAAGAAACAGAAATGCCATCAATAGCTTGGCCCTTCCAGTCCCAAATCAATTCATTGACACCTGCTCTATCTGTAAACTTATTAAATCTGATTAAATCAATTCTTCGATGTGCTTCAAAATACAATTCCCTCCCACGTTCCTCAAGAATGTAATCTAAACTCAAGTCAACATCCGATATATTTGCACTAACGTCGCCATAAGCACGCTCCTTGATTGCATTTAAATAATTCAAAGATGTAGCCCGATCACCATTTGAAGCCCCTCTGAGGGTAGCCTCAGCGTACATTAAATAAACATCTGCTAAACGAAACATTGGGAAATCGGTATCCACATGATCCAAATTTGAACCGGCTACACCATCTTTGGTTACATTAGTGTACTTACCTGCCGCAAAACCATCAGTTAGGGTGCTTCTGAAATTCTCTGTGATAGCCTCGATGCGGCCAGTAGTAAAAAGAACATTGCGCTCATCTTGGTAGTCTAAAACACCGTCTTTTTCAAAAAGATCATTGAATTGAGTAGTAGTAATGATACCACTCCATCCACCTCCGACACCATATAAACTTTCTGCTTCCATACCTTCAAATAAGGCAGCTCTCACCATAAAGGTTGTTCCACCCCAAGATTGACTGTAAGTACCATCATGTGTTAGTGCAAAAATGACTTCATTTGAAGTATGATTGTCCGCATTAAATAAATTTAAGTACTCTCCCTCTAAAGTGTATCCGACATTTATGATTTGATTCAAGTCGTCTATCACATCATCATATAAAGCGGCTGATTCAGATTCAGTATAAATAACATGATTCAATTTAACCTTGGCTCTCAACATCCACAAAGCCCCCTTGGTGGCTCTTCCATAATATGGCCCACCAAATCCAATCTCTGGATCTCCTAAATCTGGCTCTATCTCATTGAGTTCATTGATGATAAAATCATAAAGTTCTGGCCCAGTACTTTGTATGGGAATCGTAGAAGAAATCTTAGTGATTATGGGAATATTTCTATAAAAATCTAAGCCATGCCAATAGGCCAAAGCTCTCAAAAATCTTGCCTCTGCTCGATACGTCTTAATTCTTTGCTGACTCTCCTCAGAAACTCCGTTAGCTTGCAAGCTTTCATCAGTGCTCACCGCTAAGAAGTCATTACAAAGCGATATTGTATACATAATCCTATAATAGAGTACTCGGACAAATTGATTTTCAGAAGACCAGGTCATAAAGTTTAAATCTTGAATTCCAGCATCAGTCCATCTTATCATGGCCTCATCTGTAGGCAATATCTGTGCCTTCCAATATGCCCTTATGTAGGAACCAAAACCCTCATCATTAATAATTGATATATCTCCTGATCCATTTGGGCCATCTTGCCCTGTTAAAGTAAGACTTCCGTACAACTTTGCTAAATAAGAAATATAAGATCCTTCATCTTGAAATAAGACATTTGGCAATAATGTGTTTTTAGGCAATGTTTCTAAATCGGTACAAGAAAAACTTGTAAACAAGATCAAAATAAACGTACTTAATTTTAATTTTTTCATATTTTTAACTTAAAAGGTTATAGAAATTCCTCCAATAAAAGTTTTGGGTCGGGGATATAAATTGTTGTCTATTCCATTTGGTTGAATTTCAGGGTCAAGACCTGAATAATTAGTGATAATAAATAAATTTTGACCTGAAACATAAGCCCTGAGTTTAGCCCAACTCAGCTTATCAAAAGTATAGCCCAACGAAATATTATCCAATCTTAAAAAAGAACCATCTTCCAAATAAAAATCACTCATTAACTGCCTACTGGTGAATTGGGTTATTAAAGCCGAAGTATGAATATTGCTGGGTCTAATTCCTTCAAAAGATTGATAAGTACCATTGTTGGAGGCTACATTGTTATATACATAATTCCCCAACATTGCCCTGAAAGTAAAACTTAAATCAATATTATTATAACTGCTATTTCCAGTGAATCCTAAAATCCAATTTGGAGCAGGATTTTGATTAACAACTAAATCATTCTCATTTATAAGACCATCTTCATTTTGATCTACATACATATTTAGAGGCGATAATGGAGAAAATTTGGGCACACCACTTTCTATTATATGTTCATAAGTGTAAAAGGAATTGATTGATTGATTTACTTGCAAAACCTGAATCGTTTGACCTATATCTCCGGATATTCCTCCAACATTAAAGATGGGTGGCTCATCTCCTTGTGGAATACTTTGCGCATCTAAATTCACCATTTCATTTTGATTATATGCTGCATTCATATTCACAGAAATATTCAAATTATCTTTTTCAATTATATTCGATCCTATTTCTAGTTCGAAACCTTTATTATTCATTTCTCCAATATTTGTGACTGCCCGATCTCGAGTAAGTGATCCAGCAGGAAAGACCGAATTAAATAATAAATCTGAAGTTATTTTACTATAAAATTCAAAAGATCCGAAAATTTTTCCAGTAAATAACTCGTAATCAAAGCCGATATTTGTGGTAGCTGTTTCTTCCCATTTAATATTGGGATCAACGCCAACAGGTCTTACAGTTAGATAAAACTCATTCCCCATTTGATAAGCGGCATCAAAAGCTCCTTGCTGATAAGTCTCTAACCATAGATAATTTCCAAAATCTTGATTTCCAGCCACACCCCAACCTGCTCTTAATTTCAAATAACTCAAGACGCTACTTACATTTTTCATAAATGGCTCATTTGAAATTCTCCAACTTCCAGCAAAAGATGGAAATACTCCCCATCTATTTTCAGGTCCAAAGCGAGTAGATCCATCTCTACGTAAGGTGCCAGTAAAATTATACTTGTCCTTATAGTTAATGTTTGCTCTCCCGTAGAAAGAAATCAATCTATTCTCTTGCTCAAAATTATCTGCATTCACAACAGTGTATGTACCAATAGATGGTCTTGAAATACCATACAAATCATTTTGAAGAGAATCGGCGTTATAGCTAATAAATTGCTCTTGATTTTCTTGAAAAGAATAACCAGCTAGAACAGATAATTTTAGATCCCCTAAATCTTTTTTATACTCCCCATAACCCTCAAAAATAATACTGGTTCTTTTCCCAGATTCTGCAGCATAATAACCAGGAAAACTTCCTAGTGTTTCAGATTTTAAATAAGTAGGAGAATAATTGTTCTGCATTGAGTTTCTGATATCATAAGCAGAATTAGCTGTGAACTCTAACCCTTCAACAAAAGGTAATTTCCAAGTAACTTCTATATTATTTAAACTCCTACTGACCGATCCGACAGATTCTCTTTCTCTATTTTCTGCAACCGGATTAGAGGCCGTTAACGGTAATCCATCGCCATTACTATCTATCCATTCAAAATAGCCTCCAAATGCAGAATTTCCACTATATATAGGTTGAGTTGGATTAAAAAATAAAGCATTCCCAACTTGATTTGAAGCGAACAAATTGTCCGTAAAACCATTTTTTGATGAAATCCTAAATTTTACTGCATTATTTAAAACCGACTTATTCATGTTGAAATTAATATCTGCCCGCTGAGTTTGAGAGCCTTGAATAACACCTTGCACTTCTTGATACCCCAGAGAAACGCGATAGCCACCATTGCTTATCGCCCCACTAATTGCAACATTGTGTGTTGTATTGGTAGAGGATCTAAGTATTTCATCTAGCCAAACTGTATTTTGATCCCCTATATAATCAGTCTGCCCAGGAGCAAACACTCCTATCAATTTGGAAAACTGATCACCTGTAAGTACAGGGATTTGCTGATTGAATTCACTTACTCCATAACTTGCATTATAAGTGATGGTTGTTTTGTCAGAAGATTCCCCCATTTTAGTAGTAATAATAATTACACCATTAGAACCCCTAGATCCATAAATTGCAGCTGCTGAGGCATCCTTAAGTACAGTCATACTGGCTATTTCGGAAGGATTCAAAAAGTTAAGTGCACTCCTTCCTCCAGGCATACCACTCATATCTATCGGTACTCCATCTATCACAATTAAAGGCTGACTACTCGCTATTAAAGAAGTTGCTCCTCTAATATTTATGTTAAATCCACCTCCAGGAGTTCCTCCTGAGTTACTTATATTTACCCCTGCCACTTTACCCGAAAGTAACTGATCAGGAGATACAATAAGTCCTTTATTAAATTTCTCTGCACTTACTTGGGTAACTACACCGGTAACATCACCCTTTTCGACTGTACCATAACCGATCACTATAACTTCTTGTAATTCTTCTACATTTACCTTCATTACAATGTCAATTGTAGATCTAGCCCCTATATTAACTTCTTGTGTATTATATCCAATGGCACTGAAAACAATCGTATTGGTTTCTTCTGGAATGTTAAGCTTATAGACACCGTCAAAATTTGTAATGGTCCCAATAGTTGTGCCTTTAATTATTATATTTACTCCAGGTAAACCTTCACTGTTTTCGTCTACTACTTTACCTATTAAAGTGCGTTCTTGTGCTTTGACAACAAAAAACAAAAAACTTAATGAAATAGTCCAAAAGATCTTTCCCCTATCGAGGCTAAAAAAAATTGCCCCTAATTTTATATAATTTTCAATCATCTTATTTTTAATTTATTTGCGCTCAGAAAAAAAGAGCAAAACTCCCATCGGAAATCTTAGCTTTTAATTCTTTATTAATTTTGTTACACTTTTTTTTACTTTATTTTCAAAATTGATGAGATAAACCCCCTGGGATAAATCTGTTATATCAATCATATTATTTTCTAGCGTTCCTGATTTTATTGATTTACCCGTTAAATTATGTATTTCATATTTCGCCCATCCGGCAGCTTGATCAAGTTGAATAAAATTAATAGCGGGATTTGGAAAAAAATAATCATTATCGGAATTCTTCTTAGATGCGAAAGTCAGATAATCTCCCATCATGTCTTCGATATAGTTATCAATGGGCTGATTTGAATAAATTCCAAAACTAGCGGGTGGCAATGTTACCTTCTCATTTAAATCATCAACAGATATTGTTTGACCTGTAAGGTAATTATACCAAGTCCCCGTCTCGGTAAAATAACGAGATGTTTCTTGATCTTGCCTGGTGAAATTTCCATAAATAACAATGTCAATATCGGGATGTTGATATGTTATCCATTTTATGTCCCCGCTTGGCTGCCAATCAAAATATTTATCATCTAAATAATTGGTTTGTGTTTTTAAATTTATCATAGCTTGATAAGCCTTTAATAATTTTTGTCTACTCTCATTTTCCAAATATTCCCATTTAGTTGGCTTGACACCAAGACGGTCATTATTCAATTCTAAATCGTAGCCGAACTCTCCAAATTGCCAAATCATTTTCGGACCAGGAATGGCAAAAAAGAATAAAGTATTTTGGATAAGTCTATTTATTTGGGTTTCGAAAGATTCTTGAGATCGTTCCCCCACTTCATATAAAATTCGCTCTTCATCATGGCTTTCCATATAGCCAATAATGGCATTTTGATTCCATCCCCTTTGCTTATAATAGCCCCATTTAAGGTCACTAGCTATTCCCATTGCAGTATTAAAAAAACTTCCTCTCAAATTTCCCCATAACATCATCCCATAGTCAGCTAATTCAGACTCTTCAGGATTTTCTGAGAAGTGCTCTAAAATGACGTAAGCGTCGGAGTCAGCTTCCCAAACAACATCAGCAATATGTTTTAAAATTGCAACACGACTTGCATCGTATTTCCCCCATTCCGTCACATCTCCCAAAGTATTTTTTTGAGTGAGCCCCTTAGACAAATCAAACCTATAGCCATCAATATTAAACTCTTCAATCCAATAGGCCACTATTCGATCCATATAGGACTTAGTCCATTCACTTTCATGGTTGAAATCGTATCCCACATTATAATCATGCTTGGCCGTGCGATTGAGCCATGGATTATCTACAGTTGGGGCGCCATAATCTCCTGTATTGTATAATCTAACTAACGAACTCCTACCAAAATGATGATTTAAAACAATATCAAATATGACAGCGATCCCTCTTCGATGACATTCATCTATCAATTTTTTTAATTCCTGCTCTGTTCCATAATATTTATCCACAGCCATCATGAAAGCGGGATTATATCCCCAACTTAAATTACCTTCAAATTCCATAATAGGCATAAGTTCTAAAGCATTTATGCCCAAAGAGTCTAAATAATCTAATTTGTCTATTACAGCTTGAAAAGTTCTTTTATCCGTAAAATCTCTAACCAAGAGCTCATAAATGACTAGATCTTCCTTTTCTGGCTTCTTAAAGCTTGTATCCTGCCATTCGTAGTTAGGTTTAGATGTCTGTAATACTGATATTTCAAAATTTGTATCGTCGGCTGGATAAGAGTCCAAATTTGGATAACGGTTTTCATTTCTAATTTGTGCATCATCAAAGCGTGAAATTATCTTTTCAGTATAGGGGTCAGCAATCAAAATTTCTCCATCAATTAAATACTGAAATCGATACTCCTTCCTTTTTTCCAGCTCCTCCAGTGTGATCCACAAATAGTTCTGGTCTCTTTGCATTTGGTGGGCTCCTTTCAAAGACCAATCATTAAAATCTCCTAATAAAAATGCATTACTTTTATTGGGCGCTGCAAGTACTAAGGTCACTGCAGAGTCTCCTTCTAAATAATTAATCCCAAGATCAACAGACTCCGGAAGGCTTAAATCTTTAGTGAGGGGCGAAACAATGTAATCATGATTAAATGATAAAGTATCAGCGTTATTAATTGCCAACACTTTTAAACTATGTACCTCTTGGTCTGATAAGACCTGATGATATAAAGTATATGTATTGGTATCTAAAGATAATTCCAAGGATCCATCAATATAATATTGAAAAAGTGCTTTTTCAGAAGTAACAAAAGAAACTTTTATACTGTCTTGAGCATCGTAGAATTGATACCTCGATGTGGGAGAAATAATATTCAAAGCAAAACCTTGGTTCAATTCAATAAATAAATCGCTTCCACCATCCCCTTTTCCTTCTAACGAAGCATCCGCATTCCTAAAAACAAATGCCATTTTTAAAATTTGTTCATCATCAGGCACCCCATAATACTCCCTAATTGTAGGATTGATGCTTAATTGATAATGATTTGGTGCAATTAGAGTTAATTGTGTTTCGGGAGTATTTTCACCCCATGATGTCTTGACATATTTCCAATCATATGAAAAAGTACTCTTATCAGTTATAACACCTGTATGCGCATAGACATCACCTTGATAACCCGACAAACCAGCGGTTCCTTCATCAGAATAAAAATCAATAACTACCGGCGATTGATCAGAGGGAAATAAGGGATCTGAAGTTATAACCTGAGCAAAAACCAAACGTGTAATTGTGCACAAAAAAAATACAACAATTATCTTCATCTTGCAAAAGATTATTTAATGGTATAAATAATGCTAAGGAAAAATAAAGGCTACCAATTTACCTTGGTAGCCTTTATTTTATACTTCAAAAAATTTATTCTATGGCCCCTGTTAAGGTCTTGAAATTAAGATAGACTTTCTGACCCGCCGTTACGGCTGTTCTAGCTTGATCACCACCAGTACCTCTAAATTCAATAGCACCACTCGCAACCACAACAAATTCTGCTTGCCACCAATCAACTGCATCGGTACTTTCCGACTTTGTCAAAGTAGAAGAAGTAAAATGTATTCTTAATTCACCATCAGCCAATATTGTAGGAGAGGTAAAAACTGAATCTGTTCTAGTAAACTTTTGTTCAGCGACTCCGCCATCCCATGATCCGAATGTATCACCACCAATACCATAAATTCCAACATCTTCAGTTACTTCAATGGTCTCTGCTTCAAGATTTACGGTAATTGCATAGTATCCAGGGGCCCCAGGCATTACCACATTATCTCCACCTTTTGCAAAAATACCCCCAGTAGCATCGCCAGTTTTTCCAAAATCACCATTCCAGGCCATAACTGGAGAAAATTTGAATTCTGAACCTCCAGCGGTATCAAGATAAACAACCTTCCAAAACAAATGCTTGTTATCATAGACTGGAATCAATGGCTGACCGTTGACCGCCCAATCCCAACCGCCAATTGCACTACCTATCATGAACAATGAGTCAGGATATTGAGCCAGCACTTCTGCTTCACCTGTCTTTTCAACCGCCACATCCAAACTAATACCAGAACCTGGTGAATATGTTATTGTTACTTTATAAACGCCATCATTTCCTGTTCCAAATTCCATATTTGCCCCTCCTGCGACCAAAGCATCTAATGTTCCTCCCAAATTAGTGAAATAATCTAAACAAGCAGTAGCACTATTGTCACACTCACCTTCTTCAAGATTAATTCCCCAGTTGCTATTAAATCTAAATTTATAAGGACCTTCTCTCATTGTAATGCCTTCTCCAACAAATACGACACTCTCCGCAGATTTAGATGTTTCTGCAATTTTCTGACCTGCGGACCATCCTCCGTCTGTAGCGCTTCCTATAACTTCCCAGTATTCAACAGTTGTTAAGGCGTATTGATTTGTTGAAGCATCATACATGACATGAGCCAATTTTCCGGTCTCAAATGGCGATTCACCTTCACCGCCCGCATCTAAAGCTCCACTGAAAGATTCAATTGAATCACCTACAAAAACTTTAGTCCAAGCACCCCCTAGAGCAGTGGTAGTCTCACCCTCAACTTTGATAAAAGAATAGTTTCCTGCTCCCATGTAAATGTAACCTTCATAAAAATCTGTTCGAAGTTGAGTTCCGAATTCCGGAGCTCCTACATTACCTGCTTGTAATAAATTAGCAGATGTGGTATCAGCGGAAACGGATGGGCCAACTATATAAATACCATCTGCAAGCACAGGTCCCGAATCTACAATTTCATCTACAATATCATCGATCTCATCAAGCAAATTCCCTATGGGACCATCATCATCTGAGCAACTTACAAAAAAAGTAAGCAGTGCAGCAGATAGAAATAATGCTAAATGTTTAACTGAATTTTTCATACTATTAATTGTTTAAATTATTTTATTAAAACTTTTGTTTTTCTTCCTCACCATTAATAAAAATAAAAAAATATTAATTATTCGTTCAAAGATTTGAATGACAAAGTAGATTCTTTTTTTGCTAACAAAAAAATAACTTTAAATAAATTTAACCGCAATCGTTTGCATTTTTTGCCTTATTTATTTTGCAAACCTTTGTATTGTTTTTAATACTAATCAGCTCTAAACATACATCTCAAGCTCACGAAAGTTGAATGGTATAACAAGTACAACTTCCTATCTACATTTCGAACTCAATCAACTATTGACCTCTGTTCAAACGAGCAACAGTCAAATTCCCAACATTGGGAATCAACATCCATTGTTTATGATCAATGGGAAGTACTCGGTCATAGCTTAGATGATCGTGACTATGAAAAAACTCAATTCTTTGGAATTGTCCAGCTTGGGATGTCCCAAACAACACGCCTCCTGGACTGGCATCATATGGTCCAATGGCATTAGAGACCTTCTTATTATTAGAAACAAAAACAATATCCATGTAAGCATCTCTATTTAGATCACCAATAAAAAAATCATTGATAGGGCTCATCTGAGCTTCAAAAGGTAAGGGAATACCCTTATAATATTGCTCATCGGACAGAAAAAGCATCGACCGTAACTCATGGATATTTTTCTCAATAAGGACTGATGGATTATACCATGACCCTAACAAACTCTGGATATCTGTCACTTTACTAAAATCAGTATAGTTGACAAAATGTTTTTTTATCTCAGGCATCTGATCTATCAGCTCGTCTCTAGTGGCAAAAGGTGTTGACATACCTTCTAAATAATAATAAATGATAGGATCTGTCTGACCATTTTGATCGAAATCACCTAAATACAAACTAAGTGGCTTTGTCAAAGAGGCCTTAAATCTGGAATTTAAACCCAAATTACCTGCTAAAATATCTGGCCTTTGATCACCATTAAAATCTGCTATATCTAAAGTGTTATACCACCCCCACAATTTATCAAAGCCATAGTCCTTAGTTTTATCAATTAAACTTCCTCCTTCATTAATCCATATTCGAATAGGACTCCAAGGACCACAGGTCACCAAATCTTGCATGCCATCTTGATTCATATCCACCCAAGTAGCATCGGAAATCATATCCTCTTCGAGTATTTGGCCTATCGAAAAATTGCCCAAGCCATCGTTAATCATTACATAACTCTTTGGAGAAAGGCCGTACCCACCGGTAATATTCAGTGTTCCTACAAACAAATCGAAGTCATCATCTTGGTCAATATCGGTGGCCGCTACGATCTTACCGCTTAATCGAGGTAAATTTTGCTCAGATCTTATAAAATCTAAAGTCTCGGTTCCCATATAAAGACGATCCTCAAGGGCTTCGTGACCCTCTAAAAATCGGTTACCTCCACTTGTAACGTATATGTCCAGAACACCATCACCATTGTAATCCCCAACAGAAGCGGCTACATCCTCATATTTTGCATCTTTTTCAAAAACAGGTATGACCCTTTTCTTCAACCCATCACCTGTTTGAATTAACAAATATCCTGCTTCACCATGAGCTCCTCCAACATAAAAATCCATCAAACCATCAGCATTAAAATCTGATCCAACTGCGGCGACGCCCTCTTGACTTAATTTTTCAGGAATCAAGGACTCATAATTATAATCATGATAATTATCTTCTTGAATGGAATAGATCAATAATTCCGTTTCTATGATGGCCTTATTCTTTTTCACTAATGGCTCATTGAAGGCTTCTGCACTATGGTATGAAAGATATAGTAGTTGGTTTGTTTCTAAATGATCATATTTAGTCACATCTCCATTTGGCCATTTGATCAAAAGACTGTCTATGATCTGGTTAGCACCTAATCCAAAATGAAGCTCATGGGCACCTGATGATTGAAAACCACGAACAGGGTAATAAGATTTTGATTGTATCTTACCATCACAAAAAAGAATCCCCTTAGTGCCCATCAAAGAAGCTGAATCCAAGTGACTGAATCTTAGTGTCAAATAATGCATACTGTCTATTTGATTGGTCTTATTTTCAAACAAGCTTACAGGCTCATTTATGTTTGAAACTAACAAATCCAAATCTCCATCCCTATCAAAATCAGCAGCAACTGCTGAACCAGAAAACGTGGGCTTAGCTAGCCCCCATTCCTCAGCCTGCTCTTCAAAAATTAAATTTCCAGTTTGCTTAAACAGTCTATTGGGAATCTTCCTTGACGGCATTTTATCAATCAACCATCGCTCTACGCTATCTCTTTGGACTCCTTGAAAAGAAATCAAATTGGCATTATCTAAATAGTTCATATAATCCAAATCATTGCCTCTTTTAAAGATTCCATTAGTGATAAAAATATCTGGAATACTATTGTTATCAAAGTCATCAATTAACACAGACCAACTCCAATCTGTCGCGTCAAGTCCGGTCATCAATGCCACATCCCCAAAATGCTCATTACCCAAGTTTAAATGTAAATTATTCCGTGCAAATTGTTTTTTGTAGCCATAACTTTCCTTGATCCTAGCAATTTTTTCTGAGTCCTCAAAAGCTGATTTCAATCTTATCTCACGCTCATGAGGTAACATGTCAACTGTTAATATTTCTGGATTTGTGTCACCATTGAGATCTTGAATATCTACGCCCATGGTAAATCGACTGGTATGGGGTAATATTTCTTCTAATTCCTCTTTAAAGGTTCCATTCTGCTGATTGATGTATAAGTAATCATCTTCATGAAAATCATTACCCACATAGAGGTCAGGCCAATTGTCGCCATTGATATCCGAAACCATCACAGCCAGACCATAACCCTGAGTAGCCCCCAATATTCCTGCTGAAATCGATACGTCTTTAAACTCTAACTTGCCCTGATCAAGTTTATTTTTAAACAAGTAATCCCCCGCCAAACTATCTCTTTTATACCTGGTTTCAGCTTGGCTAAATGAGCGGGAAAAATGAGCCGCATGAGTGAGCAGAAAAAGATCTAAATCACCATCCTTGTCGTAGTCAAAAAAAACAGATTGAGTACTGTATCCTGAAAAGTCCAATCCAAACTCTTTGGCTTTTTCAGAAAAAGTACCATCCTGATTATTAATAAATAACTTATTGGTCCCCCTAAATTTTTTATAGTTACCCACCTGGCAGACATAAATATCAAGCCAGCCATCTAAATTCACATCAGCCATTGATACACCTGTCGACCAATGAGGATCATCAGGAAAATTGAGATGATTCGTGATATTTTTAAATTTCAGACCTCCCAAATTCAAATAAAGCTGATCCGGCACTTGATTCCCAGATAAATAAATATCTTCTAAGCCATCATTGTTGATGTCGCCAACAGCAATCCCCCCCCCATTATAATAGTACAAGTATTCAAGAATGTTTTCATCTTTGGTATCCACCAGATCGTTGCTAAAATTAATTCCTGACACTTGTGGGCTCAATAATCTGAATCGCGTGAGATTTGATCTCTCACATGACACAAGAAATACAACGATTCCCAAAAAAATGCTACAGCGAGATCCAGATATTTTCATAAGCCAAACTCTATTTTTTTCTGTTTTGACGTGCTACTTGTAATCTCAAATAAAGGACCACAAAAAAACCTTATTATTCAGTAGAAAAGCCAAGCACAAAAATAATATTGACTATCCCCCAGATCAGGTGTATTCAGTCTGCAAGAATCAACTTTAATGATTTAAATTTTTTAATTAAGAGATTACTAGTCAGGTTAATAATTGAATATTGATTGCCTTACAAGAAACCCCTATCATTTCTGTCGGTTATTGATGTGTCATCCCTGTTAATTTATCAAAGCCTTTAACTCCATTCTTAATCTATACTGTGTTTATTTAATAACGTTGAAACACTAAGTGAAGAATAATTGAAACTAATTAACTAATCACACTCGGATTTTGAAATGATGAAACCAAATTCAAGTACATCTTCATGTAATATACTAACAATCGTTGTCAGTCATAAGGATAGT
>NZHT01000091.1 GCA_002691385.1 Flammeovirgaceae bacterium
TATGGGGAAGCTTTTCAATAAAATATTTGGGAGAGGGTAGGACCTTAGACCCTAGAATAAAAGGAGCAGTGACGTACTCAGTCCCGCTCAATTGGAAAAACAGCAAATAGATTTCATGTAAATTGATTTTTGAAAAAATTGATAAAAAAGTCAGAATCAAGACTAAATATTACTCTGGTCTCTTAGATATTGATGGTATTGACTAGATCAAAACTTTTGATGACTTTCATCATAAATACATTTTACCTCTTTATGGCTTTCCTGCTATAGATATTTTTTATAAAGAGACTACTTGTGATTAATTTTTGTTTTCTTTATCAGCACCTTTTTTTGTCGAAAATGTGTTAAATGACCTGTTATTAGGAATAAAATGTTATCCAAAAGAAGAGGCAGAGCAAAATAAAATATTTTATTTACGAACACCCATAAAGAGGGTCTATGTAGATTTCAGTTACTAAAATAAAGACTACAATTAGATGGAAACTCATGGAGCATATTTTATGAAGGAGATACTATTTATTTCTTGATTTTTTCTATTTCAAAATCGAGAGCAGCAGAATTTAAGCAATATCTAAGACCTGTAGGTTTGGGACCATCTGGAAAAACATGACCCAAATGACCACCGCATCTTGAACAAACTACTTCTGTTCTGATTATACCAAATGCAAAGTCCTTTTCCTCCGTGATATTTTTGCTGTTCATAGGCTCCCAAAAGCTAGGCCAACCTGTACCAGACTTGTATTTTGTATCGGAGCTAAATAAGGCCAATTGACAAGCTTTACATCGGTAGATACCTTTTTCTTTATTGTCCCAATAGATTCCTGAAAAAGCAGGCTCCGTTCCTTTTTCTCTTAGCACATAATATTCAAGTTCAGTAAGTTTGTTTTTCCATTCGGATTCAGTAACATTCCATTGAGTATCTATGGACCTATTGGACTTTACTTCTTGGGCTTGAGAACACGAAATAAGCCATCCAAATAAAGAGATAAGTGGGATGACTCTATGGATCAATTTATAGGGCATAATTGAGATGTTTTAATATTTAGGAATATTACTGTCTATTTCATTGGACCAGGCCAATATACCGCCTGTCAGATTGTATAGATTGTTAAAGCCTTTTCGTTTAAGTAATGTGATGGCGGTGGCGCTTCGTTGCCCGCTTCGACAGTGCATCACAACTTTTTGATTTTTATTGATCTCGTTAGATCTAGATTCAATCTCACTCAACGGGATCAAGTGACCCTCGATATTACAAAAGTCAAATTCGTAGATTTCCCTAACGTCGATCAATTGATGAGGTGTTTTCTCTTTACGTATTTTTGCTAGTTCTTGAACACTGATGCTTTGTATTTGATCCATATCTTTAGGTTGTCAGTGAAGGAGTGTTTGTCTCATTAATATCATTCATCTTGTTATTTATTGTAAAATTATGGCTGTTTTTTAAGTACCATTTGGGAAATTTGATTTCCAATGGCTAGTGATGCAGTTGCGGCTGGAGAAGGGGCATTACCTACATTGATGAATCTTTTTCCTTCCATTACCAAAAAATCATCAATCAACCCCCCATCTTTGTCACATGCCTGGGCACGAACACCAGAACCTCCGACCATTAGATCATTTTCTTGAATTTCAGGGATGAGTTCTTGTAATGCTTTGGTAAAAGCTTTTTTAGAAAAGGAGCGGTACATTTCTCCCAATCCTGTTTTCCAATACTTGGAAGCTACTTTTCGAAATCCAGGATAAGTCAAAAAATCTATCAGCTCACCTAAATGGATATCAGATTTTTTGTAGCCTTCTCTCCGAAATGCCAAAACAGCATTGGGTCCCGCCTCTATGCCCCCTTTTGCCATTCTAGTGAAATGTACCCCTAGAAAAGGAAAATTCGGGTCTGGAACTGGATAGATTAAATGTTTAACAAGATATTCTTTTTCTTTTTTTAGTTTGAAATACTCTCCCCTGAATGGAATAATTTTATAATTGATTTTGATACCTATGAGGCGGGCCACAAGGTCAGATTGTAAGCCGGCACAATTAACGATTTGTCGGGTGGATAAGTTTTGTTTGTTTGTCGTAATTTCTAGAGAATTAGATGTTTCATTAATCTCTTCAACTTTGTTTTCTAAAAAAATATCCCCTCCCATTAATTGAAATTTTTCTGCATATTTTTCTGCCACGATCCGGTAATCAATAATACCTGTTTGAGGCACATGAATTGCTTTAATTCCCTTGGTGTGAGGTTCAATTTCCTTTATTTCAGAGGGATCTAACAAACGTAATTTTTTCAATCCATTTTGTTTTCCACGTTCATGTAACATTTGCAGGGCTGGCAATTGATTCTCATGAGTGGCTACTACAATTTTGCCACAAAGATCAAAAGGAATTTCTTCCTCTTCACAAAATTTAATCAAGGCATAGTATCCATCCAGACAGTTTTTAGCCTTGAAGCTTCCCGGTTTGTAATAAAGACCCGAATGAATAACACCCGAGTTGTGACCCGTTTGATGTACGGCTATTTTATTTTCTTTTTCTAAAAGAGCTATCCTTTGTTTTGAATTTTTGCTTTTCAATTTGAGAGCAGTAGCCAATCCCACAATACCTCCACCAACAATTACTACATCATACATAATTAGTTTTTTATTATGATGCGAAATTAATGATGGTTTTTGATTATTTGGTTTTTATGGTCTTAATTTTTTGATAATGGATCATTTTATTAAGTGCTTCCAAATCTTCAGTTTTGATTTTTTCAAGTTGCGCGAGCTCAGTATTTATTTCAGCGCTGACTTCATTGAAAAATTTCAAAGCTTGGTCTGTAGGTTTGTTATCACCGACCCCCATAATAGATCCTAGATGCCCCACTTTGTTGTTCAGTCTTATTGGAAAATTAAGAGGGTCTTGACCACTTTCATTTTGAGTTTGGTAAAGCTTTTCTTCAATATCTTTAAGATCAGCACTTATTTTCGAGATCAATTTTTTTATGTCGTCGTTTTCTGAATCAATTTTTTTTGAAAGGTCATTTATCTGAGGTTTAATTGCTCGGATGTCAATGACTCCTTGATTGGTGGCACTTAATTGATCTCTCACTTTTATTAGAAAATCAAATTGTGACTTTAAATCTTCCTGGCTCGCACTTTTTCGTGGATCTGCGGTAATCTCAAATTTCTTTTGTAAAACCTCATTATTTATTTCCAATTCAACCATATAGTTGCCGGGTATCGCTTTGGGACCTGAGGTGGTCGCAGACCATAGTATCATGCCGGGAAACGTTTTGGCTCCTTGATATCTCATGTCCCAATTGAATTGATTTAAACCGGGCTTAACATTCAATTTGGACTCATTGGCTTCCTCATCAAAATGGGTACTATAGGTTTTGATTAATTCACCATTGATTTCCTTAAAGGAAATACGGATGGTATCTGATCGATTGGTATCCTTCACAAAATAATGAACCAGTACACCACCTGGGTGATTGGTTCCTTCAGTTTTAGAGATTCGTCCATTACCACCTCCCATTCGATAAGCGTTCATGGGTTTGTAAAGATGAAAGTCTTTTTGTTCGATGGCTGGATTTAATTGATGCAACACGGTAAGATCATCAATGATCCAAAAACTTCGTCCTTGGGTAGCTGCGATGAGATTATTGTCCTTGATTGCAAGATCTGTAATGGGAACTATAGGTAAATTTTGTTGAAAGGGCTTCCAACTAGTCCCATTATCAAATGAGATATACATACCCGTTTCGGTACCCACATAGAGTAAGCCTTTTCGTTTTGGATCTGCCCTGATTACTCGTGTGAAATGATTATTAGCTATTCCCTTGATGATTTTTTTCCAAGTAACACCATAATCAGTGGTCATGTATAAGTAGGGCTCAAAATCTCCTAATTTATATTTGGTACCCGCTACATAGACTCCACCTTTTTCGAAGGGATTGATTTCAATACTATTGATCATCATCCATTCAGGCATATTGGGAGGTGTCACATTCTTCCAATTTTCTCCACCGTCTCGAGTGATATGAATCAAACCATCATCGCTTCCTGTCCAAATAACTCCTTCCTCATGGTAGGATTCTGTTGCAGCGAATATGGTACAGTAGTATTCAACACTGGTATTGTCTTGTGTAATGGGTCCTCCTGAAGAGCCAAGTTTCTTTGGGTCATTTCGGGTCAAATCAGGACTGATAATTTTCCATGACTGTCCCTCATCCAAAGTTACGTGGAGTACATTTGAAGCCGTGTATAATTTTTTTGAATTGTGGGGTGAAAAAAATATTGGAAAATTCCATTGAAATCGATATTTCATGCCTTCTGCTCCGTGTCCCATGGGATTGTCAGGCCAAACATTGATACCTCTTCTTTCCGAGGTTTCGTGATTTACACGCGTCAGATAGCCTCCGTAACTCCCACCGTATACAATATTATTATTTTCTGGGTCTATAGCAATATGTGCACTTTCACCACCTGCAGTGGACTCCCAATCGCTTTCTCCTATGAACCTTCCATCTGTTCTGTGAGCAATTCTTACAGTAGAGTTATCCTGCTGTGCTCCATAGATCTTATAAGGAAAAGAATTGTCAGTAGTCACGCGATAAAACTGTGCAGTCGGTTGATTTTGATATGTACTCCAGTTTTCACCCCCATCAAAGGAAATTTGGGCACCTCCATCATCACCGATGATTAGTCGTCGATTATCCTCAGGTGCAATCCAAAGATCATGATGATCACCATGGGGTGCATTGTAAGTTTCAAAAGTTTTTCCACCATCTTTTGACCTATGATACCGTACATTCATGACATAGACGCGATCTTTATCTTGGGTATCTGCAAATATTTTGGTATAATACCACGCGCGTTGTCTCAGTTTTCGTTCTGAGTTTGTTTTTACCCATGTCATACCTGCATCATCGGATCGGAATACACCACCTTCCTTATTCTCTATCAAGGCCCAAACTCGATCTGAATTAACTGGTGATACGGTTACTCCAGAAATACCCCAAATTCCCTTTGGTAATCCTTCGTGATTTGAAATATTGGTCCAATTATCACCACCGTCTGTAGTTTTCCATAGTGCAGAACCTGGACCACCACTTTCTAAACTATAGGGTGTTCTTCTGATCCGCCAAGTTGAAGCATATAGTACCCGAGGATTGTTGGGGTCCATGACTAATTCTACGGCGCCTGCATTTTCGTTGGCAAATAGAACTTTTTCCCAATGATCACCCCCATCTTTTGATCTGTAAACTCCTCGAGTAGGTGTTTGTTTATAAAGATTTCCCATCACTGCAGCGTAGACAAGATCAGAGTTTTTTGGATGTATTTTGATTCTTACTACATGGTAAGAGTCTTGCAATCCTTTATTTTCCCAAGTTTTGCCTCCATCAACGGATTTCCAAATACCATAGCCAGATGATACATTGCCACGCACGGTGACCTCACCACCACCGACATAAATTACATTCGGGTCCCAGTTGTTCACAGCGATGGCACCTACCGATCCTCCAAAATAACCATCACTTAGGTTTTGCCAACTATTTCCAGCATCATTTGTTTTCCAAACACCTCCTCCGGTGGCTCCAAAATAGAATAAATTAGGTTTTCCTGATACTCCTGTAACTGCAGCGGATCTACCTCCTCTAAAGGGTCCTATACTTCTCCATTTTAGACCTTCGAACAAATCATTTGAAAAGCTTAGTGTGAGATTTGATTGATTCGATTTTTTTCTTTTTTGAGCTAAACTTTCTGTAGAAATGAAGATGAAGGCTAACAAAAAAAAGATAATGGATTTAAGCAATTTCATAGTTTATATTTTAATGAATGGAATAAGAAGAATCAAATTAATTTTAGTTAAATAAAAGTGAAATGAGAAGTCAAAAATGGGTAAGGGTTGAGATTAGTTATCAAAGGTCAATATTCCATTTGATGATTAATTAATAAGCATTTCTGATTTGGATCAATATTTCTTTTGTTTCGTCTCTTATTTTTGAAGGGTGTACTGTATAGTGATTGCTCATAAAACTGAATGCCAATTTCCGACCGGATTGCGTGATTAAATATCCACTAAGTGCTTGGTTGTGCCGTAGTGTACCTGTTTTGGCATAAATAAAAGAGTTATCGATGTTTTCATCAGAGAATTTATTTGGAAAGAGTTCCTTGATTTCGTCCCAAGTAATCATATGAAATATGATTTCAAGAGCTTTGACTAAATTTCGAGGTGTATTCATATTATATACAGACAATCCTGATCCATCTACCCAAATGAGCGGATCCGGTAATGAGGAAAATAGAGAGGATTTTAAATAATTTATATATGCTTTTTGAGTCTCATATCCTTGTACTCTTTGTGCACTGATCATCAGTTGTTCTGCTAAAAAATTATCACTTTCAAACATCATTTTTTTTAGAATAGGACGTACCAAAGGCCCTTGAATCAGAGTACCTTTAATCAGTGATTGAGGAGAACCTAAAATTACGTTTGTAGTAAGTGTATCCATGAGTAGTTTTTTGATCAATTCATTATTGATCTTGAAAGGAGTGTAATTATTTTTATTTTGAGAGAGAGATTCGATGGGATAATTAAAAATATTATAATCAGGGTCACGATATTTTTTTACAGCTTCAAAGTTTACATAGGGCGTAAAAAAACTTGGCGAAATAGTAATATTGCCCAAAGAAGCTTGGACATTGACTCTGTTTCCAAAAATAGGCATCCAAGACCTTTCTAGTTGAAAATAATAATTATAATCATCCCATGACCAACCGGGTCCGTAATGAGCAATAGGGGTTAGGGGAGGGTGTAATATTAAGGAGTCGGTGAGCAATGAAGTTAAAGAAGTATATCCGGGCTGTTCTTCAAATTCTGGATGTAGGAATGTGGGATCTCCTAAAGGGATTAAATGAAGTTGATTATTTTGCATTTGATATTTAAAAGAAGGAATATTCGTTAAATCAAGGTTTAAATAAGCAGCAAGTGTAAGAATTTTCGTATTTGAGGCAGGTGTGAAGTAATGCTCATCATTGATTTGAATCAGATATTTTTTTTGGTCAAGGTCGTAAACGGACAAACCCGTAAAAGATTTGGGCAGGTTTGCAATTTCATTTGAAATTCTTTTAAAATGGGGTTTTAGGATGCCTTTTTGAATTAACTGGCAAGATGAAAAAAGGAGGGGTATTAGTATAATTTTCAGAAAAAAAAAGATTGATCTCTTATTAAATTGCCTGGTACCGGAGTGTTTTTTTATCATATCAAATACGAATTAACAAATATTTTAGACTTAAATTAAACGGGGTGACAGTTTTTTTTGTTATTTTTTGTAGTTACTTTTCGCCTTTTAAATTACTATATTTCATGTTTTCATTAACCTACTATGAGTATTATTGATTTAATTACATTATTGCTAGTCCTTTCAGCTGCTTTTACTCTTATCAATACTGCATATTTTAAGTTACCATCTACTATCGGACTGATGCTTATTGCTTTGATTAGTTCTGTTTTGGTGCTTTTGGTGGGTATTTTCTTCCCGGGTATAGCAGAAGGGGCAGAGCATATCATTGAAGAATTTGAATTTAAAGAAGTTCTTTTGGACATTATGTTGAATTTTTTACTTTTTGCAGGAGCATTGTCAATGGACTTGAATACCATGATAGAAGAAAAAGTGCCTATCATTATTTTAGCAGTTTTTGGTACTCTAATTTCCACATTCGTGGTTGGCACTTTAGTTTTTTACATATTCCCGATAATGGGAATAGAAATGGACTTTATCTATTGTTTACTTTTTGGAGCACTTATTTCACCCACCGATCCAATCGCTGTTTTGGCCCTGCTTAAGAAATTCAATTTATCTAAAAATTTAGAAATTAAAGTTGCAGGCGAATCCCTCTTTAATGATGGGGTAGGTGTGGTGGTATTTTTAACTATTTTGGGTGTTGCTGAGCGTGGAATGGATACATTCGATATAGGAGAAGTAGGGATTTTATTTGGTCAAGAAGTTTTTGGAGGCTTGTTGCTCGGTGCCTTATTGGGTTATCTTGGATTTAAAATTTTGCTTTTTGTTGACAATGATTATGTGGAATTAGAGGTTTTGATTACACTCAGTTTGGTGATGATAGGTGGTCGATTCGCTGAATCCATTCATGTCTCTGCGCCTTTAGCTATGGTTATTTTGGGTCTTTTTATTGGCAATCAGGGAAGAGATGAGATATTGGCGAATGCAACGGGTAAATACGTGTTTAAATTTTGGCATTTGTTAGATGAGACTTTAAATGCCATGTTATTTATTCTTATTGGTTTGGAAATGATAGTGATTGCCAAAGATGTTACCAGTGATATGTTCTTAATTGGAGTAGTGGGTATTTTGATTGTACTTATGGGGCGGTCCATTGGGGTTTCTTTGCCTGTAGGATTAATGTCCATAAAGAAGAAATTTGAAAAGGGTACGACACCCTTGCTTATATGGGGAGGGTTGAGAGGCGGTATTTCTGTAGCCTTGGCATTATCATTATCCGATTTTGAATGGATTCCAGGCAATTTTAAGACCATCATTTTATTTGCAACTTATTGTGTGGTTGTTTTCTCTATACTTGTTCAAGGTCTGACCATACCTCCACTTCTTAGAAAAATTCAATAGTGCCACTAGAAAAAGAAGAACCTTCGTCAGAATCTTTCAATATTGATCAACTTAAAGCAAGTGTGAGATTGTCTGTGGAATCGGAGGAACCGATTCATGAACTACGCCTCAGTATCTCGGAAGGATTATATCTACTTGCTTTAGGTGATGCAGAAGGCCAATTGCTTAAAAAATCCGAGAAGGTGATTGATTATGGATTAATAGCTGGCGGTATCCTGCAGCTCTATTTAATGGGTAGTATCCGGATTGAAAAAGGGGTTGTTAGAATAATTTCTACCAAGCAGACAGGAAATATTTTTTTAGATAAGGTATTAACAAATCTCACTGAAGAAAGTGGAATTATTGGAGAAATCTTAAGATTAAAAAATGAACTTAAAAAACTTCATACTGATATAGAAGAGTTATTGATTGCTAAAGGGATTCTCAAAAAGGAAGAAAATTCTTTATTGTGGATTCCTTTGAGTGAGAGAATAGAGAATATTAATTACGCCTATGAAAAAGAAATAAGAAATACGCTTAGGGCTATGGTTTTAAGAGGATTTAAAAATGATGTATCATTCTCAATTCTTTTTTCTCTCACTAATGATTGTCATTTATTATCAGAAGTATTTAGATCTACAAGTGAGCTTTCAGACGCAAAAAATTCTGTAAAAAGCCCAATGAAACTAGCTGGTGTAGATGAAGACCTAGCAAATGTATTAGGTCTGATAAGCCATTTTTTCATTGAAAAATTCTAAGAGTAATTGCCATAATTACTTTGGTTTTATTCATATTGAAAGGGTATATTTTAGCGTAATTTGCTGGTATGATTTTGCTTAGATAGCTGCTTCAGTTCTTGACTCTTTTTCATCAAGACTTGATCATATAAATTTTCATTGAGATCTATAGCTTTTTTCTCACTAATACCGTTTAATGCAGCATAAATCTTGGCTTGCATTTGCTGGCTGGCTTTTAAATAGGCTAAAATTGAATCTTGTTTTTGTAACAAGTTATTTGCTCTTATAGACATAAATCCAAAGCCTTCATGAGGATTATTGTTGTCCTTCTCAAGAATCAAATATTCAACTCCATCTACATCTATTTTATCAAAATGCCATTGTACGTTTTCGTGAATTTCTCGAGTTGCGAATTTTTCATCTTCTGACAAGGATTCATTTTTACATCCGACAGATATAATAAGTACTAAAAGGGAGATAGACAAAATAATTTTCATGGGTTAGGAGGTTAATTATTGGATTAGTCCTTCTTCAACGTTAAAAATTTTACTTACATGTTGATGTGCCTTACCATTGAGGATAATAATCAAGTAATCACCCAATTCTATTTTTAAATCTAAGGCGGGATTCTTGATCAATTCTCGTTCTCCATCCTTATTGATTTTTGAGATTCCTATTAACACACCGTTATATTTCATCTTCAAATTAAAAAAAACCTCTTCATAGTTTTTATGGAGATAAGGATTTTCGGCGACAACTTTAAATTGTTTAATGTCAAAGTCATCATCTGATGTAGCAAAAGACATGATAGATTCCGCATAATCAGCAACATCAGGCTCAAAAATATAGCTAGCCAAAAGTTTAGATGAGATTTCGTGTTGCAATATAATTTGTTCTACTCCCGCTGCGATGAAGGTTTCCTTTAATTCAGAATTATGAAGAGCTACTGAGAGTTTCAAGTTTGGGAAATGTTTTTTGAGATTGAGCGCCGTGACAAGTTTATCTGTGTCGCTGGTTTGGTTTATAAAAACCATGCTTGAAAGTTCAATATTGATTTTTTTGTAAAAATCTATATTTTTATAGTCATTAAATAACACAAAGAGGTCTTTGGTTTGATATTTGTCTTTTATAAAGTCAACCGTAGTTTTACTGTCGGTTACAATGCCAATTTTTTTACCTACACCGAAAAGTTGATCGGCTACTAAACTTCCAAAATCATTCCATCCTATCATAACTATATGATTGGAGAAATTTGTTCCTTCATATCCCAATTTCTTATTTTCTTTAATGTTTACAATAATACTTGAAACTCCGCCGATGACGGTAGCGTAAAAAATCATACTCAATAATACAAAAACGCCGCCAATAATTCTACCATGCGTAGTTAAGGGGAATAAATCTCCATAGCCCACTGTGGTCAAGGTGACTACAGAATACCAGTAGGCATTTTTGTAATCACTTAAAGTAGATTGTGGACTGATTTTCTCTACCTCTACTAGCGCGGTAATAAGTGTTTGGTAAATGATCACTACCCAGAAAATTAATAGTCCGAGTTTTACTTTTTTATTCGAAAAGAAATTATTTAGCACTGTCTTCTTTTATTTCAAAGTTAGTTATTTGATGCCAAATAGTAAATGGTTTAAGGAGATATTCAAATTGTAATTTAAGTCCTTTTTTAATGATATAATTGATAAATCTTCAAAATATTATTTCTTATTTAGTCATACAATAATTATTAGCTGTAATAATAACTAAATCAATAATATATTATAATTTAAATTAAATTACATCCGAAATATTATGAATATGACAAATTATTAAGGCTCTTAATCATTCAAAAGATAGTATTATGGAAAGGCATACCTATGATTATGGCGTAATTGGCAACTGTGCTTTTACTGCCCATGTGCATACCGATACAAGTATTGCTTGGATGTGTTGGCCTCGATTTGATAGTAGTTTCGTCTTTGGATCTCTTTTAGATCAAGAGCAAGGAGGTGAATTTTCTATTAAACCATTAGAGAAGAGATTCGAATCCGAACAAACTTATTTAGAAAATACCAATATTCTTCAGACAGAAATATCCACTCTAGAAGGAACTTATAGAGTGACTGATTTTGCGCCCCGATTCTATCAGTCTGATCGTTATTTTAAACCCCTTATGCTGATAAGAAAAATAGAGCGAATAGAAGGTAATCCAAAAATCATTGTCAAATGTAAGCCTGTGGGAGAATATGGAGATTTAATTCCCAGGAAAAGTCTTGGAAGTAATCATATTCAATTTTTAGGCTTAGAAGCGAATGTTCGATTGACCACTAATATTTCGCTCAATTATATCGTACACGATCAAGCTTTTGTATTGAACGAGGATAAGTATATGGTATTGACATATGGTCCACCCCTAGAAGGCACCATTATTGAGACTTGTGATGTGTTTTTAAATAGGACTAAGATTTATTGGAGAGATTGGATCAAAACCTCTAGTGTGGTTGATTTTTATCAACGAGAAGCCATTCGATCAGCATTGATTTTGAAAATTCACCAATATGAAGATACGGGTGCAATTGTAGCGGCGATGACGACCAGTTTGCCCGAATCACCAGGCAGTACCCGAAATTGGGATTACCGTTACTGTTGGATGCGAGATACGTTTTACACGCTCAATGCTTTCAGCAATATTGGTCATTTTGAAGAATTAGAAAAGTATTTTCATTACATTTTAAATACGACCATTGATGAAGAAAGTCGTTACCAACCGCTTTATGGCATATCAGGTAAAAAGATGCTGAATGAAGTTGAAATTCCTTTAAAGGGATATTTGGAAAATCGGCCTGTAAGAGTTGGAAATGAGGCCTATACTCATATACAGAATGACGTTTATGGTCAGGTTTTAATATCACTATTACCCCTATATGAGGACAAAAGAATTATTTTTACAGAAAGATTTGATTCTTCAGGTTTGATTATCAAAACCCTGAAAATGATTGAAATGACCTTTGACGAAAAAGATGCGGGATTATGGGAATTTAGAAACTTAAAGCAGCACCATACTTATACCTATCTATTTCATTGGGCGGGAAGTTGTGCCGCTATAAAAATGGCCAAGGTACTCAAAAATGAAGAAATGGGTAAATTGGCAGTTAAGTTAAAAAAGAGATCTGAAGTTGAAATTGAAAAAGCATACATACCTTCAAAGAAAGGATATGCTCAGGCAGTTGGGGTTGATAGAATGGATGCCAGTACCTTACAACTCATCATGATGAACTATCTTCCTGGCGATTCACAAAGAGCCAAGAATCATTTGATCGCCATGGAAAAAGAGCTGGCGGCCTCTGGCGGCCTCTTTTATAGATACAAGCATCAAGATGATTTTGGGGCACCTGAGACGACCTTTTTAATTTGTGCTTTTTGGTATGTTGAGTCTCTGGCTTGTGTTGGAAGATTAGATGAAGCCATCAAATATTTCGAAAATCTTATTTCATTCAGTAATCATGTGGGACTTTTAAGTGAGGATGTAAACGAAAAAGATGGGGGTATGTGGGGCAATTTTCCACAAGCATACAGCCATGTGGGTTTATTAAATGCAGCAACAAGAATAGCAAATAAACTGGATAGACCTAGCTTTTTATAATATCGTTGAAGAGTTTCCGAACCTCTTTATAAGAATTAACGCTGAACCTTGCTTCAGAAGCACTGGTGCCTACTTTGATGGTATAGGCCTCTTCCGGCATTGCTTTGAAAGTATCCTCATCCGTAAAATCATCTCCAAGTGTCAATAAAAAGTCAGCTTCAGGATAGATTTCCATTAATTTTTGGGCAGCTTTTCCTTTATTGATTTCAGAGTTTTTGATTTCTACGATCATATCGCCTTCAAGGACTTCCAAGTTTTCATTGGCAGTCATGTATTTTAAATGACTAGTAAGCTCCCGAGTTCGAACTTCTCCTAAACCCGTTTCTACTTTTCTATAATGCCAAACCAAAGAATAATCCTTTTCTTCAACGAAGGAACCTGGCGTACGATTTACATATCTTTCTAAGAGCGACAGAGTTTCTTTTTTCCAACTGGCATTAATTTTTATAAAAGTTTTGAAGGGCTTACCCATCCTTTTAATCCAAACGCCATGTTCTGCTACAATATCTAATGAATAAGGTTTCATCCATTCTTCAAGGGATTGCCGGCCTCTACCCGAGATAATCACAATGTGATTATTTTTGTCTTTTGTGAGGTAGTCCAAAATCTCTATGAGCTCTTGATCGGGTTTAGAGTCATCAGGATTTTCATTAAAACCAACCAGTGTGCCGTCATAATCCAAGAAAATCAATCGTTCTTCCGATTGTTTATAGGCATGCTTGATTTCTTCTGACAGTTGGTTATCAATCAATCTTGTTTTGAGATGACTTTGTTCTTTTTTTACATTTGCAAGTTCATCCATGAACAATTTAACCCAGGCATGTATGTTGTATCTTTTCAATGACTTCTGCATCGAGTTCATGCTTTCGATTTGCAGTTCCTCCGGCATGGTTAATGCTTTATGCATGGCTTCAACCAATTGGTGAATATCATTGGGATTTACGATTATGGCATCAGAGAGCTCTTTGGAGGCACCGGCCATTTCACTTAAGATCAAGACTCCCTTTTTGTCTAATCTACTTGCTACATATTCTTTACACACTAAATTCATGCCATCCCGCATAGGAGAAACCAATGCGACGTCGGAAATCCTGTAAAATGCAGATAAAGCAGGCAAAGGAAAACTTCGGTAGAAATAATGAATAGGCGTCCAATTGAGCTTGGAGAATTGACCGTTGATACGACCCACTAAAAGGTCTATTTCTTCTTTAAGTTGCTTGTATTTTGGAACAGAATCTCTTGAGGGAACCACTACCATAAAAAGAGAGACTTTTTCTTTAAATTCAGGGTATTTGCTTAAGAAAAGCTCAAATGCCCTTAATCTTTGGGGGATACCTTTAGAGTAATCTAGTCGGTCAATTGATAAAATGAGTTTTACATTACCAATTGATTCTCGATATCGTGCATCTCGGGCTAATGTTTCTGGATCTTGAGCAGAGGCAGCATACTTTTCATAATCGATACCCATGGGTAAGGCATCAGCTTTTATTACTCTGTTTTTGACTTTAATAGTGCCATTGGAGTTACCAAGTCCTGCTAGTCGATTAACAGACGATAGAAAATGTCTCATGTCGTCATAGGTATGAAATCCCAAAAAATCAGAACCGAGCATACCATTGAGTAATTCCCTTCTCCACGGCAATAGCCTAAAGGACTCATAGGAGGGGAACGGAATGTGAAGGAAAAATCCAATAGTAGCATTGGGATTGATGGCCCTGATCAGTTGAGGCAAAAGCAATAGTTGATAGTCATGTATCCACATGGTATCATCATCCTCGAGTTCTTCTGAAAGGATTTCTGCAAATTTTTGATTGACACGCTGATAGGCGAGCCAAAGCTCTTCTTTGTAAACGGTATATTGATTAAAATAATGGAAGTTTGGCCATAAGGTCTCGTTACTGAAGCCCTCGTAGAAATCTTCAATTTCTTCACTACTCAAAAAAACAGGTTTCATGTGCTGCTTGATGAGATTAGAATGTACTTCTTGCTCTTGAGACTTTTCAATGGCCAACCCGGGCCATCCAACCCAAAGATTATTCCCCTGTTTAAAAACAGAATTCAAACCCGTTGCTAGGCCACCTTCACTTGCCTTGTATACAAGCTCATTTTTTTCCCGTTCTATTTTAACAGGAAGACGATTTGAAATAATGATTGTTTTACCCATGATGTGAAATCTTTATAATCGGGAGTGCCCAGGGGTGTGACATTCCCTTATTATTTATTGAAGCTATTTAATCTTAATTGAGTTAATTTTTTTTTCGTATCCAGAGGGAAATCACCCTTCATCATCCAATCATAAAATGAAGGTTCCTTTTGCAAAACTTCACTAACCAATTTTCCTTTATGCTTTCCAAAATTAAAGACTTCTTTTCCTTGATCATTGAATACAATTCGTCCAGCTAAGTCTACCATTTTTTTATTCAAGATCAGATGTAAGGAATTCATGTCATTTTCTATGACACCTAAAACTTCACCTTTCAGATTAGATAGTGTTTGCTGATTGTATTTATCAATTTGACTCACAAAAACAGCCATAGTTGCTTTAGCATCGGTTAGAGCACTGTGAGCATTCTCTAATACTTTTCCTGTATAGAACTTGTAAGCAGCACTTAAATTTCGTTTTTCCATTAAATGGAAAATTTTTTGAGCATCCAACAAATTTCTTTTGTCGGTATTGAAATCTATTCCTACTCTGGCAAATTCTTGCGCTAACAAGGGGATATCAAAGTTTAAAATATTAAAGCCACAGAGATCGCAATTCTCTAAAAAATTAGACATGGATTTGGCAACTTGATTGAATGAGGGAGCATCTTTTACATCTTTGTCATATATACCATGTACTAAACTGGATTCTAATGGAATAGGGATGCCAGGGTTGATGCGCCGGCACTTTTCTTCTTTTTCCCCATTAGGAAAAATCTTAATTAAGGCGATTTCTACAATTCGATCTTTTGAGGTATTGGTTCCGGTAGTTTCAAGATCGAACACGACTAGTGGATCTTTTAAATTTATCATTTATTTTTTGTCCTTATAAGTGGTAAAAGCTCCCATGATTTGGTCACTGGGTATCGATATTTTTTGCAATAGGGCTTTGGCTGCTCCAGCGTGGGATAAGAAATTTTTGTTTTTTGTCAATATATTCAGATTACCTTCTAGTCTAAATCCACCGTCTATTTTTGTTCCTAAGAGAGATTCATATTCAACTAAGCTCACACCCTCGCGTTGCTTTTCACTGATTACAACGGCTAAGTTATCTTCTTTGTTGTAAAGTAAAGTGCCACTTTTTGGCGTTAAATCAGCGAAGAGTTCATATTTCTCAATAAATTGTTCAACGGCGTGATCATTTTTTGATTTTTCATCCTCTACGTGATGAATGAGGGCAATATGGTGATTGAATTTTAAAAATTCTTCGAATTTAATTTCATCTAAATTACTAAAGTCGCAGGGCGTAATGACAATAGCAGCATCTCCAATTTGATAATCATTTGAAGATAAGATAAAATCATGCGATTTCCCCACATTGCTCAAGACATGCAAGACAATTTTAGTAATTTCATAGGCTCCTTCGTTTCCGATGATTGCAATTCTTTGTTTATCCTTAATAGACGCAATATTCATTTGTTTATTTGGTCATTTGTATTCAAAAGTAATTAAAAATACCTAGAGATAATTTAATTCACTAGGGTATAAAATTGTGGATAATATGTGCAAACTAAATTTAACATTAAAGAGGAGTTGTTAACTTGAAATGTTACGTTTGCTATTAAGTTTTAAACTTATACAATACGATCATTAAATGGACCAATTAGCTTCTTCATCACGTAAAATTTCGGGAAATTCACGTAGAAAATCAGTTATTGACACTACGGAGTCATTAGGGAAGTTACCGCCACAAGCAGTTGATATTGAAGAAGTTGTATTAGGCGCACTCATGCTTGAGCAACATGCTTTGTCGAGTGTTATAGATATTTTAAAAGCAGAGAGTTTTTATAAAGAATCCCATCAAAATATTTACGAAGCAATTGTCCAACTCTTTAATAACAGCGATCCGGTGGATATTAAAACGGTTGTCCATCAATTGCGAAAAAATGGAAAGTTAGAACTCGTGGGCGGGTCTTATTATATCGCTGATTTGACAACGCGAGTGAATTCGGCCGCTAATATAGAGTACCATGCCCGAATTATTTCCGAGCAATCTATCAAAAGACAGTTGATTCGGATTTCATCAGAACTCGTGACCGATGCTTATGAAGATACGACTGATGTTTTTCAGTTATTGGATCGAACTGAGCAAGCACTTTTCCAAGTTTCAGAATCTCACATCAGAAAGAATTATGATAAGATGAGTTCTTTGCTTACCACCGCCATTAATCAAATAGAGGAGAGAAAAAACCAAAAAGATGGCCTCACAGGGGTAGCTAGCGGGTTTACTGCATTGGATCGTATCACCTCAGGGTGGCAACCTTCTGATTTGGTTATTATTGCCGCAAGGCCAGGTATGGGTAAAACAGCTTTTGTCGTTTCAGCGATGCGCAATGCAGCTGTGGATCATGGGCAAGGAGTAGCCATATTTTCCTTAGAAATGTCATCTGTGCAATTGGTTAATAGATTGATTTCGGCTGAAGCAGAACTTGAAAGTGAAAAATTAAAAAGAGGGGAAATGGCCGATTATGAGTGGGAGCAATTGCTTCATAAAACTTCGAAACTTTCCGAAGCTCCAATATTTATTGATGATACACCAGGTTTGAGCATTTTAGAATTAAGAGCCAAGGCTAGAAGATTGGCACAGCAGCACGATATCAAACTTTTGATTATAGATTATTTGCAGCTTATGTCGGGAGGAGATACCAATAAGAACTCAGGTGGAAATAGAGAACAAGAAATTGCCTCTATTTCTCGAGCGTTGAAGGGGATTGCAAAGGAATTGAATATTCCAGTGATTGCTTTGTCCCAATTAAGTAGAGCGGTTGAAACACGTGGGGGAGATAAAAAACCCCAATTGTCAGATTTAAGAGAATCGGGTTCTATTGAGCAAGATGCTGATATGGTGATGTTCTTGTATCGTCCGGAATATTATGGTATTACTCAGGGGGAAGATGGTGCCCCACTTAATGGCAACGCTGAGGTCATTATCGCCAAACATAGAAATGGAAAATTAGATACTGTGCAACTCAAGTTTATCGGTAGATTTACTAAGTTTGCTGATTTAGACATAATGCCAAATGAATCTTATGGTTCTTCTTTTCCTAGTAGTGGTAATGCTGATAGCGGTTACACCATTACTATGCCGAGCAAAGGAGCTCAAGATACTTCCGCACCCAGTGATGATACTATGCCCTTTTAAAAAGAGGCATAATTATTCAATTAATTTTCATGTTCGAGTTCAAAGTTTTTAAATGCATTTTTTATTTCTTCTAAGGCTTTAATTTCTTTAGATAGTTCTGTTTTCTTAATTCCTAACTCGTAGGTAGCTCTGGCTTCTTTTACATAACCACAATCTGCAAAAAGCTTGGCAGCTTGATAATAAGTGGGTAGGTAATCAGGAAATTCATTCAATAGTTTTCTGAAACTGGCCAAGCAGAATTCATTATTCTTCCCTAAAAATTCAAGAGTCATGGCATAAATTAAGAAGGGGTCTAAAGGGTTTTTTTCAAGTAATTTTTGAAGTTTTTTTACACGTTTAATATTCATGTTTTGTTTTTTACATTCTTTTAATAATGATTAACTTTACTATCAAATTTAGAATCCAAATTTAGAATCCAAATTTAATTTTAAGCATGAAAATTCTTGTATGTATAACTCATGTACCAGATACCACATCAAAAATCTCTTTTGTAGACGAAGATACACTATTTGACAAAACAGGAGTTCAGTTTATCATTGGACCTTATGATGATTATGCCTTGGCCAGAGCAGTCGAATTGAAAGAGCAGCTAGGGGGAAGTATTACGGCATTAAATGTCGGATTAGTAGAAACTGAGCCAACGATTAGAAAGGCATTAGCCATTGGAGCAGATGAGGCCATTCGTATTGATGCAGAACCTAAAGATACTTTTTTTGTCGCCTATCAAATTGCTCAAGTGGTTAAAGGAGGAGATTATGATTTAATCCTTATGGGAAGAGAGTCGATTGACTTCAATGGAGGACAAGTTCATGGAATGGTTGGAGAGCTTTTAGGAATTCCCTCAGTCTCTCCTGTGATGCATTTGGATGTAGAGGGAAATATTGCCAAACTATCTAGAGAGATTGAAGGGGGGAAAGAATTGTTGGAAGTGGATCTGCCAATTGTAGCAGGTTGTCAGGAGCCGATATCAGAATGGAAAATACCTAATATGAGAGGTATTATGTCTGCTAGATCAAAGCCCCTCAAGGTCCTAGAACCATTTGGGGATAAGCAGAAAACGGTTGTTGAAAATTTCATAATGCCAGCGGCAAAAAGGGGTGTAAAAATGATCGATGCCGATAATGTCGATGAGTTGGTAAATTTATTAAAAAATGAAGCAAAAGTGTTATAGATGAAAGTATTGGTATTTTTAGAATCAGATGAGGGTAGAATAAAAAAGTCTTCCCTTGAGGCAACAAGTTATGCAGCTGAAATAGCAAGAGAAACTGTCGCTATGGTGTTTGGTGAACTCGACTTATCGGAGCTGAATAAGGTAGGGTCCGCTGGAGCTAAAAAAATTTTACATGTGACAGATTCAAATTTTGATCAATCAAACATCATGGCAGTATCCACAGCTATTGCGCAAGTATTTGAAATAGAAAATTTTGAATTGATGGTGATGGCCAAGTCTTCATTGGCAGATTCAGTATCTGCTCGTGTATCTATCAAGGTGGATGCTTCAGTGGCGAGTAATGTTACAAATTTACCCGATATGGCCAACGGATTTACGGTAATTCGAAGTATTTACACAGGGAAAGCTTTCGCTAGAACCAAATTAACCAGTAAGAAGAAAATTCTTACCATACGTAAAAATACAGTTCCTATTCTAGAGAATGGATCTGATCCAGAAGTGGAGTTGTTTCAACCTAATTTAAAGAGCTCAGATACGGCTGTTAAGGTATTATCTCAAGAAAAATCTAGTGGTGATATTCTTCTTCCTGAAGCCGATATTGTAGTTTCTGGTGGAAGAGGTCTTAAGGGTCCTGAAAATTGGGGGATGGTTGAAGACTTGGCAGGAGCCCTTTCTGCAGCAACTGGGTGTAGTAAACCCGTTTCAGATATGGATTGGCGTCCCCATCATGAGCATGTAGGTCAGACTGGTGTAAAGGTTTCACCGGTCCTATATGTAGCGGTGGGTATATCAGGAGCTATTCAGCATCTTGCAGGAGTAAATTCTTCTAAATTTATTTTAGTGATTAATAAAGATCCTGAGGCACCCTTTTTCAAAGCAGCTGACTATGGTATTGTTGGAGATGCTTTTGATGTACTTCCTAAATTAACCAAGGCCATCAATGCGGCCCAAGGATAATGCCAGATAAAGTTAAAATGGAAATTTTAGGCCTTTCAACAGGTCAGGCGCAGTCAGGTTCCTTTGCCCTTGTATTGGGAGAGTATGGCGGAAAACGAAGGCTCCCAATCATCATAGGTATGTTTGAAGCCCAATCCATAGCGATTGAAATAGAAAGTATTGTTCCTAATCGTCCTATGACCCACGATTTATTTAAGTCATTTGCCCATCATTTTGATTTTCAAGTGAAAGAAATTTTGATTTCAGATCTTAAGGAAGGTGTGTTCTTTGCAAAATTGGTCTGTGATAAAGAAGGGAAATCAGTTGAAATAGATTCACGTCCCTCGGACGCGATTGCGATTGGTTTACGATTCGGTATAGATATTTTTACTACGGATGAGATATTAAATGAAGCCTCAGTAGTGATTAGTGAGCAGGGAGATGAGAAAGATATGGATCTTATGAAAAAAACAAAAGATTCCGATGAAGAATTGAAAAACAAAACATCATCTAAATTGGAAAATTTTTCATCTGAAAAACTTAATGATTTGTTAGATAAAGCACTTGAAGATGAGGATTATGAGCGTGCCGCGACATTAAGAGATGAGTTAAATCGTAGAAATTAGGCTGATGAATCTATTTAGGGGAGCCATAGGACTTTGTTTCATTATAGTCTTTGCCTATGCCTATTCAGCAGATCGAAAAAACATCAATTGGAGATTGGTGACTTCCGGTATATTCATTCAATTGGTGATCGGGATATTGATCGCCAAAGTGGCTATAATAGGCAGTTTGTTTGGTTTTATTAGTGATAAATTCGTTCATTTTTTAAACTTCGCGCTTGGAGGTGCTGAATTTTTGTTTGGTGATCTGGCTAAAAATAGTGATCAAATATCAGGTACGAGGCATAGTTTGGGATTTTTGTTTGCCTTCCAAGCACTTCCAATTATTATTTTCTTTTCTTCGGTCACGGCAGGCCTTTATTATCTAGGAATTCTTCAGAAAATTGTCTGGGCTTTTGCATGGCTAATGTCAAAAACGATGCGACTCTCTGGAGCCGAAAGTGTTTCTATGGCGGGTAATATTTTTTTGGGACAGACTGAAGCACCTTTGTTGGTAAGGCCTTTCATATCTAAGATGACCTCTTCTGAATTGAATTGTTTGATGACTGGAGGTATGGCCACTCTTGCAGGGAGTGTTTTAAGTGCTTATGTTGTTTTTTTGGGCGGGGCAGATCCTGAATCGCAGACTCTTTTTGCAACTTATTTGGTAAGTGCTTCAGTGATGAATGCGCCAGCGGCTATTGTCATGTCAAAAATGTTTCTACCTGAAGCTACTCCTGAGAAGATTGATCAGAGTATTAAAGTGAACAAACAAGAATTGGGAGTTAATTTTATAGATGCCTTGTCCAAAGGTGCAACTGATGGAGTGAAGCTTGTATTGAATATTGGAGGTATGCTTTTGGCGTTTATTGCAATCATCTTGGCTATAAATTGGGTTTTGATGGATGGTATTGGATCGGTGACGGGATTGAATGCCTATATTATTAGTTCTACAAAAGGAACATTTGAAGGATTTTCATTGCAGTATATTTTAGGTCAGATTTTTAGATTTTTTGCTTTCGTAATTGGAATCAGTTGGAGTGAATCGCTTTTAGTTGGAAGTTTACTAGGGCAGAAATTTGTTATTAATGAATTCGTGGGATATCTCAGTTTAGCAGAAATGAAGGCGTCTGGCGCTCTCAGTGAGCGTGCTATTATGATTTCGACCTATGCCTTGTGTGGATTTGCCAATCTTAGTAGTATTGGGATTCAAATTGGAGGGATCGGAGTGATGGCACCAGAGCGGAGAGGAGATTTATCTTTGTTGGGATTCAGAGCATTAATAGGGGCTTCTTTAGCTACCTTAATGACGGCAGCTATCGCAGGTGCTATTTTTTAATTTTTCTCCAAATCACTTGATCATATTTTGTTAAACAACAGGGTGTTATTTATTGAAAAAGTCATCAAAAAATGTTAGAAATTTTTAAGAATATATAATATTATGAAAAGTTTAACTAACATACGTTACATGTAAACTTTAAAAAGAAATTATAGATAGCTCTTTTTCGGATAGGAGTGGATGTCAAAATATTTTTTAGTATTTTACGAAATAAACTCAGGGTATCCTGATGTTTGGAAATCGAATAATATAACGAGTATATCTCTATGAAATATAAATTTGGTGGTTCAGAAACGAATCAAAGAACAGTATTAGATCATCCTTCAGGACTTTTTGTACTGTTCTTCACAGAGATGTGGGAACGATTTTCTTATTACGGCATGCGTGCTATATTGGTTCTTTTCCTGATATCTTCCATACTAGGAGAAGGAGGCTGGGGCTGGGAGCGCGCCGAAGCATTAGAACTTTATGCTATCTATACCGGACTCGTATATATAACGCCTATACTAGGAGGATTTTTAGCAGATAAATATTTCGGATATAGAAATGCCATCATCGCAGGAGCCTTCCTGATGACCCTAGGGCATGCTTCTTTGGCCTTTGAGGGCTTTACGGAGGTATTTTTCTATATGGGGTTAGGGTTAATTATTTTGGGAAATGGTTTGTTTAAGCCTAATATTTCGTCGATTGTGGGCCAATTGTACAAAAACCAAGGGAAAGAAAAAGATGCTGGGTATACCATATTTTATATGGGTATTAATTCAGGTGCGTTCTTGGGCATTTTATTGTGTGGCTACATAGGAGAGAAAATAGGATGGCATTTCGGCTTTGGTTTAGCCGGAATTTTTATGTTTTTTGGAATGTTACAATTTTATTTTGCACAAAATATTTTTGGAAAGATAGGGCTATCTCCGAAAGAATCTCAGGATTTGATTCAAAATAATGAAGATCAAAAGTTCGAAAAGGAGCTTGTGGAAGTGCTTCCCAAAAAGATCGTTCGAGACCGCTTAATTGTGATTAGCGTTTTTTCATTTTTTGTTATTTTCTTTTGGTGGGCATTTGAACAGGCGGGTGGCTCTATGACCATATTTGCAGCGGATTATACTGATAGATTACTGGTAGGTGGAGATGCATTGACATTTAAAATATTTAATTCCTTGTTAACGGTCATCCCTATGCTTATTATTACTTGGGTATTGCTCATGTTGTTTAAGCAAACTTTTTCTAAATTCGCCTTATCTAATATCTTTCTTGGATCAAGTTTTGTGATTGTATGGATAGTTGTGATATGGATGTTGGATAGAGAATTTAGATCTGAATCAACCGAAGTTCCAGCTTCTTGGTTTGGCATATTAAATTCCTTTTATATTATCACATTTGCGCCATTGATTTCTAGAATTTGGCAAAGTAAGTTTAATCCAACGGGACCTATAAAATTTGCCATTGCCTTGATCTTAATGGGGCTAGGGTTTGCCATATTGTCTTATGGCTCTATGGGTATTCCTTTGGGTGCGCAGACGGCATCGGTTAGTATGATTTTTTTAATCCTAGCCTATCTTTTTCATACCTTGGGTGAATTATGTATATCGCCTGTAGGATTGTCCTATGTCAGTAAATTAGCTCCGATTAAATTGGTGGGTTTGATGTTTGGAATTTGGTTTGTGGCCAACTTTATTGCTAATTATATGGCAGGAATCACTGGAAGCTATATTGATCCTATTGTAGAAGAATATGGTATGACCACTTTCTTTATGATATTTACCATCATTCCAGCGGTGGCTGGAATGATCATATGGATGTTAAATAATACTTTATTAAAAATGATGCACGGTGTCAGGTAGAAGTATTATCACCAAAGGTGATAAATGTGTGCGATTCGTTCACAATATTTACAGCGCGTAATGATGCTCGTTTGAAGGCTTTTATTATTAAACCATTGAGCATCTTATGTCTTTGTTCTCTATAAAATCTTGTCAATTAGAGGATTTATACCATTTGATATCCTTATCAAGAGAAACCTATTATCAAGCATTTAAAGCATTTAATACTCGAGAGAACATGAATGATTATGTGATGAGAGCTTTCTCAAAAGAACAATTATTGGCTGAGATGAAAGATCATCAGTCCTCCTTTTATTTTGGTATCTTTCAAAATCAGCGGGTAGGGTATCTAAAATTAAACGAATATGATACGGCTTCAGAAGGCTATGAAGGTCCTTCAATTGAAGTTCAGCGTTTGTATGTTCAGTCTGATGTGCAAAACTTGGGGATGGGTCATTTTCTAATGGAGGAGGCTATTAAAAGAGCCCGGAGTAAAGGATTTAAATTCATTTGGTTAGGGGTTTGGGAGCATAATGAAAAAGCTCTGCGATTTTATGAAAAATTCAAATTTGAGCATATAGGATCACATACTTTTTTTATGGGAGATGATCCCCAAAAAGATTTTTTATTAGGTCGAATTATATAGTCACTCTAAGCTATACTTTGAGTGGTTGTGTTCAATATAAATATATAGCTTTCATTGTCTTAAGATAACTTTTTTATCGTGAAAAAGTTTTAAAAAAACAATTCTAAATTTTAATTTAGTTATTACTCTGCTTTACTTTTTTAGAATTAAAAATTTCAAACTTATCTGGCGATATACAATTGTATTATTTCGAAGGGAGATCCGTTATAACTTTAGATTCGATAATAGAGATGAAGAACAATTTAATCTTAACAAATATTTAATTGGGATCATGAGATATCTGTAAGGAGACCATTTAGCTATTTTGATGTAAACAATCGAATGAGATTTTTAGGAGGGAGTAAAAAAATATAGACTTAGGGGTATAGGCAATCAAATCAAATATGTAGATAAAAAAAATTATCCATTTTTATTTTGCATGCCATATTTGATAAGTTTAGTTCCTATCTATAAAAGTAAATTGCTCAATAAAAAGCTAATGTTAAATGGATATAAAATAAAATTTATTTTTGTTCAAGGAGTAAATCATGATTATCAAAGTTGATAATTTGAGAGCACCAATAAAATTTCGAATTCTTTTTATAAATCAGTTCTTTAATAAATTTAAATGAGAGATAGGTTAAACAAATATTTGAGCGATCGAAAACTTTATTTTTTAGGGTTTTTATATTTGATCAATGCGTGCAGTTATCAAAAGGTTGAGCTGAGAGTGGCAGATATATTTACCGATCATATGGTGTTACAGCAAGAGGCAGATGCGCCTATTTGGGGCTGGGCCAGCCCCAATACTGAGATTACTATTGCTACATCGTGGAGTGATCAAGTCCATACCTATAGTAATGATTTAGGAGAATGGGAAACCATGATGAGAATACCAAAAACAAATGCTAAACCTCAATGGTTAAAAATCACCGCAGTAGATTCAACAATTTTTCTTGAAGATGTACTATTTGGCGAGGTCTGGATAGGGTCAGGACAATCTAATATGGAAATGCCTATGAACGGATGGATAGACCGAGGGGATTCATTGAATGATTCGAAAAATGAGATTAAGAAGGCAAATTACCCTAGAATTAGATTATTCCGCGTAAACAAAGTGCAGACTTATGAGCCAATTCAACACTTAGATGGAAATTGGCTTATTTGTTCGCCGGAGACTGTGTCGAATTTCTCGGCTGTTTTGTATTTTTTTGGTCGAGATCTGCATGAAAATATAGAAACTCCTATTGGATTGATCGATGTGAGTTGGGATGGTTCTTCAGCCCAAGCTTGGGTTGCACCTGATTATTTGGAGAAAATACGAGGTTTTGAAAAAGTAAAAGAGAAATTAACATTGACTGCTCGCGAATTTGAACCTTTCAATGATTGGGTAGGCGAGATGAAGCAAATTCCAAGAGATGAATTGATTGGAGCAGAAGCCTTCCATTTTGAAAGTGATAAAACAAAATCTTATACTAACTTAAACTACGATGATTCAGTATGGGATACCGTCTCTCATACTAATCTCTCAAAAGTATTTGGAGAAGATTTTGATGATTATGATTTAGAAGGCTATGATATTAACGGTATGGTATGGTTCCGTCAAGAATTTCAATATTTAGGAGATACACATTCAGATAGTTTATTCATATTTTTAGGACCTATAAAACACTTAAATAGTACTTTTTTAAACGGAAACTTGATCGGAAGAAAAGAGCATTGGGGGTCTAATCAAGGTGACGTAGTATATAAAATATCCTCAAAAGATCTCAATAATGGTAAAAATGTGTTAGCTGTTCGAATCATTGATGTTTGGGGGAATGCTGGATTTAAAAAAGGAGTAACACCCAATATATTGGATGATCAAAACAAGGAGCTCATTGTGTTGAATGATTGTTGGAAATTTAAACGTTCCGCTGTACTTTTCAAAGATAGCTTTTATGTTATTAGCGATGATGAACAAGTCAGAGAATTACCTCTCAGAATGTCGATTTTTACTCCGGCATCAATGTTTAATGGGATGATTGCTCCATTGATTCCTTTCTCTATTAAAGGAGTTATTTGGTATCAAGGAGAGACAAATGTTTCTAGACCTATGCTATACCAAAAAATATTTCCAGCTGTTTTTAATAGTTGGAGGTTTCATTGGGGGCAAGGAGATTTCCCCTTTTACTATGCTCAGTTGTCATCATATGGTGGTTTTAGTAAGGAGGTGACTAAATTACGCGAGGCACAACTTTTTACGTTGAGAGAAAAAAATGTGGGGATGGCGGTAACCATTGATATTGGGGATTTTGATAAAATACATATCCATAATAAACAAGATGTGGGGAAACGAATTGCATTATGGGCCCGTGCTAAAGATTATGGAGATACGTCTTTGGTATATTCTGGACCCTTGTATAAAGATGTAACTTTTGATGGTGCTAATGCCGTCATTTCTTTTGATCATGTGGGCAGTGGCATAGATACTACAAAGAATTTGGAGCATTTTGAAATAGCAGGATCAGATAAAATATTTTATCCAGCAGAGGTCCGCATAGTAAACAACAAAGTAATTGCTAGAGCCGATCAGGTAATAAAACCCGTTTTTATTAGGTATGCTTGGCTTCCCTATGTCAAAGCGGATTTGTATAATTTTGAAGGACTACCTGCCGCACCTTTTAGAAACTACACTAACGATGAGGAATAATAAGGACTGCATATTACTTAATTTATCATTAATTATTTTTGTGCCATTGATGATGGGATGTCAAAAAGAACTCGATGAACCCATTGAATCAAAAGATAAAATTAATGTTTTATGGTTGGTAGCTGAAGATTTGGGTCCTTACATACCTCCCTTTGGAGATTCAACGATTAAAACCCCCCATTTGAGTCGATTAGCAGCTGAAGGAGTGAGGTATAACAATGTTTTTAGCGTATCAGGTGTATGTTCTCCAAGCCGTGCGGCATTGGCTACTGGAATGTATCCCTCTAGCATAGGGGCACATCATATGCGTACTTTGTACCAACAACCAGCAGCCAAAAAAATGGGGATTATCAATTATGAGGTGGTCTTGCCGATAGGTGTTAAAATGGTCAGTGAAATTTTACGTGAAAATGGATATTATACCTCCAATAACGCCAAAGAAGATTATCAGTTTTTTCCATCTCAAATGGCATGGGATGAATCCAGTAATTATGCACATTGGCGAAATCGACCCAACGGTAAACCGTTTTATTCCATGTTTAGCTTCATAGTTACTCATGAATCAGGTTTATGGTATCATTTTGGTAAGATAAATGATCTAGACACGTTTCCTCCTTCTAGGACCACATCACGACGCAAAATTAATCGTCAATTAGGAAAAAAAGGACGTATTCCTTTAATTGATGAGGATCTTCCAGTAGTAATACCTCCTTATCTTCCCAATACAGAAAAAGTGGTAAATGATGTGAGGAGAATGTATTCAAACATATCTCGTATGGATGAGCATGTCGGAAATATACTGATTCAACTGGAGGAAGATGGATTGTTGGAAAACACCATTATAGTGTGGTTTACCGATCATGGTGGCCCATTGCCAAGGCAAAAGAGGTTATTGTATGATGCAGGATTACAGGTACCCATGATTGTAAGATATCCCAACAAATTTCGTTCGGGTGAAATCGATGACAGACTGATCAGTTTTGTAGATTTTGCTCCGACCTTATTGTCCATGACTGCGATAAAGCCACCTGAATATATGCAAGGCATTGCTTTTGAGGGTAAGTTCAAAGTTCCTGCCGAAAGAAAATTTATCCATGCAGGAGCTGATCGGTTTGATGAGACTTATGATATGATTCGAGCCGTTCGAGATAAAAGGTTTAAATATTTAAAGAATTTCCAACCACAAAAGCCCTACTATTTGCCATTGGCATATCGTGAAAATATGGCAAGTATGCAGGAGCTATTGCGTTTAAATTCGATTGATTCATTGAATGACAAACAAGCCTTATGGTTTCGCAAAACTAAGCCAAATGAAGAGCTTTTTGATACGTCTGCGGATCCCCATGAATTAAATAATCTAGCAGAAGATCCACAATTTTCGAAGATATTGAGTGAACTAAGAAAGGAGTGTGAAAAATGGATGCATAATACCAAAGATATGGGGCATATCCCTGAACAAGAAATAATCAATACCTTTTGGCCTGATAAAATTCAACCCTTAACGGCTAATCCTGTACTTAATGTTCAAAATGGGAAATTACAAGTAACTTGTCAAACTGAGGGAGCTTCCATAGGCTATAAACGGTCCCAAGATTTGAAAGATGGGCTTGGCTGGCAGATTTACAAATCGCCAATATACGTGGATCAAGAAGCACCTATTTTGGTTATTGCGCATCGCATTGGATTTGCTCCAAGCGATACAATTAAATGGAATTAATAATGAAAGAAAAAGAGCGGATAAAGTATTTTTTTCCTGTAGTGTTTTTACTGACATTATTCTCTTGTGATTCGCAAAATACAAACAAAGAAAATGTGCCCAATATTATCTTGATTATGGCAGATGATTTGGGTTATGAAACCCTTGGTGCCAATGGCGGTACCTCTTACAATACACCCAATCTAGATCTCATGGCAGAATCAGGTATTAGGTTTGATCACTGTTATTCGCAGCCTGTATGTACCCCTAGTAGGGTTAAGATCATGACAGGTATTAATAACATACGTAATTATGTTAAATTTGGCTACTTAGACACTGGACAAACAACTTTTGGTCATTTGTTACACGAGGGTGATTATGCTACAGCAATTATCGGTAAGTGGCAATTAGGTAAATCAGCCTCAGGACCTCAGCATTTTGGTTTTGATGAGCATTGTCTTTGGCAAGTGACTGAAGGTCGAATAGATTCCTTAGGTAGAGATACCAGGTATTCAGAGCCAGTACTTCAAATCAATGGTTTGTTACAAACCTTAGATAAGGAAGATTATGGTCCTGATGTAGTGAGTCAGTTTGGTATCAAATTCATGGAATTCGCCGTGCAGAAAGATCAGCCATTTTTCCTTTACTATCCCATGATGTTAACACATTGCCCATTTAGTCCCACCCCAGACTCTAAAGATTGGATGGTAAATGAGGATGCCGTTTTCACTTATGCGGGAGATTCAATTTATTTTAAGGAGATGGTAAATTATATGGATAAACTAGTTGGACGTATAAATGAAAAACTTACTGAGCTGGGTATAAGAGACAATACTATGATTATATTCATTGGAGACAATGGCACAGATCAACCTATCATTTCAAATATTGGAGCAGATAAAGTATTTGGAGGAAAAGGTCGATCAACAAATACTGGGACCCACGTTCCCCTTATTATTCAATGGCCGGGTGTTATAAAAAAAGGATTTTCCACGAATCATTTGGTAGATTTTAGTGATTTTTTGCCTACTATATGCGAGGCGGCTGGTGTATTAGTTCCAGATAAATTAGACATTGATGGCAAAAGTTTTTTTCCTTTAATAACAGGGAATGATCAAACGACTCGTGAACCGATATATAGTTGGTTTAAAAACAATAGAAAGCCTTTTGATGTTAGTGTATACGCTCGTAATCAGAGATTTAAGCTTTATGATAATGGTAAATTCTATGATGTAAAAGCAGACCCACTTGAAGCCAACTCATTGAATATTGAATTTCTTAATCATGAGGCAAGAGAAGCCTATGAACTATTAAGGAAGTCAATAATTTCAAATGGTAAAAGGAGATTAGATGCCGTATCAAATCAGTAAACAACTATTCATTGAGCTTTAATAATTTTAAAATGTAATTTATCGGCTTTTGATGTAGTAATTAATCCTTTGGGAAATGGTTTTATCTCATTTAATTGCTCCTCCAAATTTAATAAAAGCTCAAAAGCTTTTTTTCTGTGTTTGAGTATTAGGTTATTAGTTTCCCCTGGGTCTAATTTCAAATTGAATAGTAGTGTATCATGTGGGGGAGAATATAATCTAGAGGGTGTTTTAGAGTATCCTGCAAATGGTAATTTGATTTTCCAATCTCCATCTCGAAACGCTTCTGCTTCACCATTGCTAAAGTATATAAATGACTGATCCCCGCTATTGGAATTATCGAAAAACTCATTAAAAAGATCTTTCCCATCCTCAATCCCACTTAAATTCATGTTAAGGATCTTTTTAATTGTAGGTAAAATGTCAAGCTGAGAACTTACCGAATTTGACACAAGCCCCTTATCTATTTTCGCAGGCCACATGGCAATCATAGGAACTCTCATTCCACCCTCAAAAGTATGACTTTTCCCTTTACGTAGAACTCCTGCAGAACCTCCTAATTTTTTCATAGATAGCCATGGACCATTATCACTAGTGAAAATAATCAAACTATTTTTCATGATATTTAGAGATTTCAATGTTGATAATATTTCACCAACGCTCCAATCTAACTCTTCAATCACATCACCGTATAATCCTCGACTAGATTTGCCTTTAAATTCTTTAGATGCATAAATCGGTACATGAGGCATATTATGGGAAAGGAAAAGAAAAAATGGATTCTCTTTATTTTTAATCATGAATTTTTTTGCCTCATCGGTATATGTTTTTGTTATTAGGGATTGATCTACATCGAATGATTCAACTTCATTGCCACGCATATAAACGACACTTTTCATATCATTGCTATACGGAATACCAAAATAATTATCGAATCCTTGTGCCAAAGGCAAGAACTTTTCAAAATGTCCTAGATGCCATTTTCCTATGATTCCAGTTTTGTAATTTTGAGTCTTAAATATTTCCGCTAGTGTAATTTCTGAAGGGTCTAGACCGGTGTGACTCTCGGGGAAAAACACCCTGTTGACACCAGTTCTTGGAGGATATTTTCCAGTTAAAAGTCCAGCCCTTGAAGGGCTACAAGAAGCTGCAGGAGAATAGAAATCAGTAAAAATAATACCATTTTTTGCCATTAAATCAAGGTTTGTTGTCTTGATATCTCTAGCACCGTAACATGATAAATCACCATATCCCAAGTCATCTGCATATATAATGATGACATTTGGCAAATCCCTATTTTTCTTCTCTGATTGGTTACAGTTCGCAAAAACAAAAGCAAGTAATAGTATTTTTAGAAATAATATAATCTTATTCATTTTTTAATACCTTTTTTCTGCAGTCTTATCTTTTGCATTTTCAAAATTTCAAAGTGAAAATAATATTCTTGGTATCAATTGGAATCATAATTTCCACTTACAAAAATTTCTTAATTTTTAAGTTATTTAACTACTTAATGACTTGTGAATAAATTTTGATTTACACATTTTAATGCTGATGTGATAAATTTTGTAACTAATATCTTCTAAAAATTTTGATAATAAGTAATTAAATTTGATAATATAGAAAAAAGGTTTATTTGAGATCATTTTTTAATAATAAAATTTTTTTTTTGGAGCTATCAGAAAAATTATTGGTAAGTCAGATCAAAGCTAGAAATCGAATAGCGTTTGAAATTATATTCAAAGAATATTATTTACAACTTGTAAGATTTGCTGAGGGAATGCTATTTGATCCAAAACAAGCCGATGACATAGTTCAAGATCTATTTTTAAACCTCTGGGAAAATGCTCAAAATTTGACTATAAAGAAATCTATAAAAGGGTATCTCTACGCATCAACAAGAAATAGATGTTTAAATGAGATTCAGAAATTTCAAATACATGATAAAAATTTACTTCATTATGAAGGAATTCTAAATTCGGAAAATTTAGTATCTGACAATGATCTAAAAGAAGATTTGATAAAAAAAGTAATGGTTGTCTTAGAGTTACTGCCTAAAAAAATGAAGAAGATAGTCAAAATGAAGTACCTACAAAATAAAAAGCATCAAGAGATTTCGGAATCATTAAGCATTACAGAGAATACAGTCAATACTCAACTCACTCGAGCAAAGAAAAAATTAAGAGACTTCCTATATTAATATATCTGAGCTTAGCCGTATAAAATAAAACTCATACATGTCACAGATTATATCTAGTTGAATGTCTTAAATGTAAATTTCATATTTTAACTGAGATATCAAACATTGAAAAGATGATTAATAGTGATATAATTTGGAAAAAGATTAATAATACTTTGTCAAAAGAAGAGGAGGTTGAATTTTCAAAGTGGATTGAAAAAAAAGAGCATCAATTATACTATGAGAAAGCATTACAATATTTTAAAAATGGTTCAAATTTTAAAAATGATGAAATAAATATTGAATTAAAATGGGAAAATATTGAATCTAGACTTGTCGATTCAAGGTTGATATCAAAATCTTCTTCAAAATTCATCACTGCAGTAGCTGCAAGTGTCACCCTACTTATAATTAGTACTTTATTCTTCCTAAACTTAAAGCAGAATAAGGCTCCTCTGATAAGTGAAGCAGTGGTAGAACCAGGTAAATCTAAGGCGACGCTTATTTTAGATGATGGCGAGAGCTATGAACTGTCTCAAAATAACAATTTTAATTTTTTCTCAGGAGTCACTCAAATCTTAAATAAAGGATCTAAAATTTCATACATTAAAGATAAATTAAATAATAAAGCATCTTTATCTGAAGAAATCTACCATACTCTTGAAATTCCCCGTGGTGGAGAATATTTTATTGAACTCTCAGACGGCACGAAAATTTGGATCAATTCGGATTCCAAGTTAAAATATCCTGTTGAATTTATAGGTCAGATTCGTAATATTGAACTGATAGGAGAGGCATATTTTGAGATTGCCCATAACTCTGAAAAACCCTTTGTTGTTATTTCAGGCAATCAAAGAGTTGAGGTATTGGGAACTTCTTTTAATATTTCGTCATACGAACAAGATGATTTCATTTTGACCACTTTGGTTGAAGGTCAAGTTAAGGTAGAAAATTCCCTGAACGAACTAAACAACACTTATTTGAAGCCCAATCAGCAGAGTATATTAGATAAAAAAACAGGTTCAATAAAAAGCAAAAATGTGAAAGTTGAAGAATATGTTGCTTGGCAGTCTGGCTGGTTTCGATTTAATGACAAACCGATATCTCAAATCATGGTTACTCTAGCCAGATGGTATGATCTTGAAGTGCTATTTGAAAATGAAAACATTTCTAAAAAGCATTTTTCAGGAGGATTTAAGAGGTATGATAGCTTTGATCAAGCTAGAAACATAATTGAGCAGACCGGGGAAATAAATTTTAAAGTACAGGGTAAAAAAGTCACCATTTTATAAATACAAAAAGTTATTGATATCAGACCATTATATACAACAATTCGATATGATTTTTATGCTATTAATCAGGAAAGTAATTAAATGCAATCACTCATAAAAATATGTGTTTTGAGTTTTGTGTTGACATGTGTAATCATTAAAGGATTCGCACAAACAGGAAAAATCACTTTGAATTTAACTGATGCAACTTTTGAAACGGTTTTTGAAAAAATAAGAGAACAAAGCAGCTATGATTTTTTTTACAGTACAGATTTTCTTAAAAATTTGTCTCCCATCTCAATAAATGTTGAGGAGGTTGGGATCAATGTTGTTTTGGATCAGATAATTCCTAGCGATTTAACTTATGAAATTGAAGATGATATCATTATCCTTAAAAAAAAAAATAATTCGAAAATTATAATGCCTAATTCAAAAGGAGAAATAGATGAAAAATTACTCATTGGGACCGTGATTGATAAGAACAGTGAAAGTCTTCCTGGTGCAAGTATAGTAATCGAGGGTTCTTCAAAAGGGACAATAACAAATTTAGATGGAAAATTTAGTTTAATGGTCCCAGAAAATGCCATTATCAATATTTCTTTTATCGGATTTTTATCTCAAAGAATTGTTCTTGAGGGACAGGATTCGGTAAATATAATTTTGCTTGAAGATGTGGAAAAGCTCTCTGAGGTTGTGGTGGTGGGATACGGAACACAAAAGAAGATTAATTTGACTGGCTCCGTTGCCACAATAGATCAAAAAAAATTAACTGATGTACCTGTTGCCAATAGTGCAAATCTTATTGCAGGAAGGGCACCTGGAGTGATGGCGAGGCAAAATTCAGGATTGCCAGGAGGCGAAAACACTCAAATTCGGATACGTAGTTTTAGTGAAGCGCCATTAGTTTTAGTAGATGGTGTTCAAATGGATTTTTCAAGAGTGGACCCAAACGACATTGCAAGTATCAGTATTTTAAAAGATGCTGCAGCCGCAGTTTATGGGGCACGTGCAGGAAATGGCGTGATTTTAGTTACTACCAAAAGGGGTAATATGGGTACATCCAAGATTTCCTACAATTCTAGTATGACTTTTCAATCAGCCACTGCTTTTCTCAATCATGTTAAACCTGATCAATATGTAGAAATGGTAAGAGAAGCTAATTTAAACGATTTTGGTGATGCTAATTCTACATTTACTGAAGAAGACTTATCCAAATATCAAAATGGAGATTTGGGATATAATGGTGGAAATTGGGTGGACGCCTTAATTAAAAACAATGCACCCATGCAGCAGCACAATCTCAGTGTTTCTGGTGGATCAGGAAATATTAAATATTTTACCTCTTTTGGATATACCGATCAAGAGAGTTTTTTCAGGTCTAGAGATTTTGATTATAAAAGGTTTAATGCAAGATCTAATCTTGATATCAAATTTAGCGAAGCCATAAGCTTTTCATTAGATCTCTCCTATCGTCAAGATATTAGGAACAGACCAGCTTCTAGTGCACTTTCGAATATTTGGATAGACTTGGCTACGGCCCAGCCCATCTACGGAACAAATCTTCCTGACAATCTTGTAATTCCTGATCCCAATATCTCCTCGGTTGCCTATTCGGGATCTACTACAGGTAATCGAAATCCAATTGCCAGATCTAATAGAGACATTTTTGGTACTTATGATCGATTTGATAATACTTTTCGGGGGAAGATAGGAATTAATTACAGTATGGTTAGCATAGAAGGCTTAAAATTCAAGGTAGAAATGAATGTTCAGAATTTGAATCGTTCTGAAAAATCATTCAGAAAACCATATAATGTATACAGATATTCTGTGCCGCAAGATAGTCTTTACCTTGAAGGTACAGGAAATGCAATTTCATCAGTGTCTGATGAACAATATCGAAGAATCATGTTATATCCTTTGGCATCACTCCAATACATAAAGGAAATAGGAGTACACAATTTTAATTTTCTCGCCTTGGCAGAGCAAACAACAAGAGAGTTTAGTTCTTTTTCAGCCACAAGGCGAGAACTATTTACCACCTCAATACCTGAATTATTTATAGGGAATGAAAATGAACAAACCAATAATGGATCTTCGGGTTCGGACATTGGTAGAAAAAGTTTTGTAAGTAGATTAAATTATCGTTTCATGGATCGTTATTTGTTTGAAACAACCTTGCGAATAGACGGGAATGTCTTATTTGCACCTGATGCTAGATGGGGTTATTTTCCCAGCTTTTCTGCTGGATGGATCGTTTCAGAGGAATCATTTTTTCGAAAAAATAATCTTATTGATAATTTAAAAATTCGTGTGAGCTACACCCAGCTAGGAGATGATTCAGCAAATGGCATTAATGGGTTTGATTATTTAAGTGGATATGGGGCGCAATCAACGTATTTATTTGGGCAAAATGAATCATTAACCACCATCCGCACATTGGGTGAAGTGAACCCGTTTTTGACATGGGAGTTGATGACCATGTACAATGCCGCTGTTGAGTTAACTTTTTTTGAAGGACGAGTACAGTTCGAAGCTGATTACTTCTATCGTAAAAGAGAGAATATATTAAGTATAGATCAACGATCTATAGCAGCTGAGGGTGGATTTGTTTTACCACTTTCTAATATTAATGTCAGTGATGATAGGGGAATTGAGCTTTACGCTCAGTTCCAACAGAATATAGGAGGTTTAACTTTTGATATTGCTCCAAATCTCACATTTGCAAAAGAAAAATATATAGTCCGAAGGGATTTAGAAGAATTCACTGATCCAGATGACATTCGAATTAATGGACGTGAGGGTCAGTGGGTAAATAGGCGTTTTGGCTATTTATCAGATGGGATTTTCATGAGTCAAGATGAGATCAATGACCATTCAATTATTCAAGACGGCAATGGTAACTTGACCCTAAGGCCAGGAGATATAAAATATTTGGATCTTGATAATAATGATACAATTAATTTTCGAGATCAGGATGTGATTGGATATGCTGGAAATATTCCTGAATTGTCATATGGACTCAATATTAGCGCTACTTATAAAAACTTTAGATTATCAATGTTACTGCAAGGCGCATCTATGTTTAGTATTAATATCAATGGGCCTGCAGCGATCATGTTTAGCAACGGATCCATACCTCTAGACTACCAATATGATTATGCTTGGCAGCCCCATCCTGATAATCCTTCTGTGAATATCAATCCCAATGCAAAGTTACCGGCAGCAACTTTTACATCTAGTATCAACAACTCAAGAGTTTCTGATTTTTGGGTTGAAGATGTCAGCTATTTAAGATTCAAAAATATCAACATATCTTATAGCCTACCCAAACAAATAATTTCAAAAATTGGGATGAGTAACCTACTTCTATATACAGCAGCAGAAAATTTATTTACCTGGACAAATTTAGGGATATTCAAAAATTCATTCGACCCAGAATTTGATCCAAATACGCAGTCTACAAGACGCTATCCTATTACCAAATCATTTACTATTGGATTAAGAGCATCTTTATGATAAATATCAAAACCATAAGGCCCAATTTATTATTCTTTTGCCTAGCTATCTTGCCTTTTGCTTGTAAGGATCCTTTCGAGCTTACAAGAAATGATATTATTTCTGATGAAATAGTTTTTAATGATGCAGTCCTAGCGGATGCCTTTCTCTTTGACTTATATGATCGTTCTCTTTTCCATATTAAATCAGGAAATGGGAATTTGAATATGGGATTGATAAGTGCACTAGGTGGAGAATCAAGAAATTACGGGATATCATGGCAAACTCCATACACACAAGTTATTGACTTTGATTATGATGCCAATGGTTTGAATGGAAAGGTACTTGACTATTATGATTATAATTTAATTCGGGAGTGTAATCAATTAATTAACCGATTACCCCTTTCAGAAAGTCTGGATCAAGATTTTATAAATGTCCGTACTGCTGAGGCAAGATTTATAAGGGCTTTTGCCTATTTTGAAATGGCAAAAAGATTCGGAGGGGTGCCCCTAATTACTAATGTAATTCCAGTTCAAGGATCTTCAGATGAATTATATAGAGCACGCAATTCTGAAAAAGAAATTTATGATTTCATATGGATGGAAATGGATGAAATTGCTGAGATTTTGCCATCTGTTGCTGAGATAGATGGAAGAATTGACAAATGGACGGCACTTGCTTTAAAGAGTAGAGCGATGCTATATGCTGCTAGTGTTGCGAATTATGGTACTGAGCAGTTAGATGGCTTGCTAGGTTTCCCCCAAAGTGATGCGAATACTTATTATCAGGCGTCTCTAGATGCCTCTAAAGTAATAATTGACTCTGGGCCATTTTCACTTTATCGATTGTCAGCAGATCCAGTCCAAAATTTCGGTAATCTCTTTATAGATGAAGAAACAAATTCAGAGGTAATTTTTAAGGAAAAATATGATTATGATGCTCAAAAAAGTCATCAATGGGATGCTTTGGCACAGCCCTCTGGGTTTGGCTTTAATTGGAGCTCAAATTATACAGTATACCTTGAGACATTGGAACAATTTGATTTTATTGATGGAACAACGGGTCGTGTAGATCAATCATGGTACGATGATACGACTCCTATTGATCCAAATTGGTTTTTTGAAGATAGAGATCCTCGGATGCGTGCATCTATATTTTATCCAGGATCGTCATTCAAGTCAGGTACGGTATTCTTTCACAGAAGTATGTCAGGTGTGAAAGAGGGCTGGCCCAATGCAGGACCAACAAAGCATACGGGCAGTCTGGCTACTGGATTACTTATCAGAAAAAGGACCAATCCAAATACACCCGATGCTACAAGATCAAATACAGACTTTATTGTTTTCCGATTAGGAGAAATCATTCTCAATTATGTTGAAGCTGCATATTATCTAGGAAATCCTAATGGTGATATGCTCGTGCATATCAATAATTTGAGAGACCGTGCAGGGATGCCTGATTTAAATGTTGAGGAGTTGACAGAAGCAAAAATTAGACAAGAGCGGAGGTGTGAGTTGGCCTTTGAAGAACATGTCTTTTGGGATTTAAGAAGATGGAGAATTGCCGTAGAAGAATTGAACAATGTCCAACGTCACAGACTTCATTATCGATACAACGCAAATTCAGAAATGTATACTATTGAGATGGCTGATGGCGATGCCGGTGGTGTTCGGCTTCATCCTGAAAGAAATTATTACTACGCATTGGGATTGGCTCGCCTTGCAGATAATCCAAAGCTCATTGAAAATCCTGGTTACTAATGGTGAAAAAGATAAAAATCATATTAGTTTTTTTAGTTCTTGGCTTTTTCATTAAATGCGGAGAGGAGACATTGAATGTTTCTAGAAGTCAACGTGCTGAAGAGGTGGGTACTGGAATTATTGAGGAAGTCGTAGATAAAAAAGGTATCGGTATGTCCTCTAAGCAGATTACTTGGTCAACAAGAGTAGGTCGATTAAAACCATTTTGGTATTATGCTTGGAACCGTGACCTAAAAGAAAATATTCCTGATAGTGTAGAGTTTGTTCCCATGTTTTGGGGAGCAAGTAGCGTTACCGATGATGCCATCGAGAACATGAAAGCACTTGCCGATGCGGGAAAAGTTAAATATATATTGGGCTTTAATGAACCCGATCTAGAGAGTCAGGCAGACATGAGCGTAGATGAGGCGATTGCTTTATGGCCAAAACTTGAAAAAATAGGCGTTCCACTTGGAAGTCCAGCACCTGCATTGATCAGCAACGGTTGGTTGGAAGAATTTATGAGTAAGGCAGTAGCTCAAAATCTGAGAGTTGATTTTGTTTGTCTTCACCTTTATAAGCAGAACAATCCTCAACTCTTTTTAGATGATGTCGATATTACCTTCGAGGCATATGGTAAACCCATTTGGATTACAGAAATGTCTGTAGTTGATGATCAAGCAGAAACAGTAGCAGACAATGAATTGACATATTCTGAGGTTTTAGGAACGATGAGGGCATTATTACCTGGGCTTTATTCCAGAGATCATGTAACTAGATTTGCTTGGTTTTCAGCAACAAAGGACTCTCCTAATTTTCCACGAAACGCATCTTCCATACTTTTTGATGAAGATGACAATTTAACAGAGCTTGGTGAGTATTATTCGAGGTACAAACCAAACGCTGTAGCTGGTAGCGGCACTGATCCAATCATAGAAATTGTTGAAGAAGTTCCCGGAAATTTACTTCAAAATGGAACGTTTGAAACCGGACAAATCGATCCCTGGTTAGGATTTAAAAATGCAGTACTCACCGCTACCGTTCAAGAACCTAATACCGGAAATTATCTAGGAAGAATAGAACCACATGATGGATCAATCTATCAGCTGATCACTGTTGAGCCGGGTAAAACCTACACGTTAAACTTTTTCCATAGATTTAAAACTACTCCACCAAATACTTTTAATGGAGTATTGAGAAATGAAGAGGGAGATAAAGCAAGATTTGTAGAATACTCAATTCCAATGACAGATGTTTGGACAGAGAATGCGATTGAATTCACAGTTCCAGAGGGTATTCAAACTGCGAGACTGGTATTTTATAAGCCTCAATTAGACCCTATGTTACCAACTTTCTTTTTAGACGATATTTCGATAATCAAAAATCCTTAATTTATATGCTTTTAACTAATGTAAACCCCAATGCTATGAAAAAGATTTCCCTTTCCTTATTATTTTCTTTAATATCTATAATTGCTTTCAGTCAAAATAACTTCACCAACGGAGGTGGCGATCATCTTTGGTCGAATGCCGCCAACTGGTCCGGAAGTGTCCCAAATTCAGCTACCGCAAAAGTTGTTATTAAAAATGCATCTGTAATTGTTGATGGAAACTATACAGTTGGCCAATTTAAATTGCCCAATGCAAACGGAGGTGGTGTTGCGACGGTAACGGTGACCAATGCTAATAATGGGGTCTTAACGATTACGGGACAAGGAGTTACCCAACCTGTTCAACTAAATTTGAATGGACAAGATCTAATCTTTAATTGCCCTGTAGTGTTTGATGCTACTGAAAATGAGACTGAAACTTTCAGATTTAATAGTGGAAATCAATCTATTACTTTTGGTGCGGGTCACACACTAACAGTAAATGACGAAATTACATTTACAGCTGTAAATCTAACGAGTGATCTGCATTTTAATGGCTCAACTGCGGGCAATGGAAATCTTAATTTTGGGGTAAAAACTGATGTATATTTTGGATCAGGATATAATGGTTCCAATTACGGTGGAACACTACGTGTTGGTGGTGGTACGGGAAACAATGCTGTTGTTTTAACCTCTAACGTAGCTGACAATGGAACTTTTCTCAAATCTGGTGGCTTGATCCAAGTTGATCAGCAGGGAGGTACTGTTAATGTAAATGGGGCCAACACATTAAAAGGAAATATTACTTTAACGGGTGCGAATAGTTTGACGTTAGATGTCAACAAAAATCAATCTGCCGTTGGCGTAATAACTATGGGAACCGGTACTTTAACCCTAGCCGTTGATGCTGCAGTTACTTCTATTGCTTTTGCAGATGCTTCCGGTGCAACTTGGGGTAATGGTAGTGCGCTTGCAATAACTGGCGCTGCAGACAATGAAATTTCCTTTGGATCAGATGCTAATGGTCTTACAAACGCACAACTTGCGCAGGTTACTTTAGCAGGGTCAACTCCAGCTATCGATGGATCAGGACAACTTGCTGCACCTTCAATTGTAGTTTCAACATTTAATAACGCTGGTGGAGACAATTTGTGGTCTAATGCTGGTAATTGGTCTGCTGGCATACCAACCGAGAATACAGCGAAAATTACTGTCGATGCAAATCTCATAGTTGATGCAAGCAAAACTATTGCCCAATTTATAATGGCAAGCTCAGCAGCCAGTACAGTAACCGTTACTGCTACCAATAATGCAACTCTTACAATTACTGGAGTCGGTGTAACTCAGCCGATTCAAAACAACAAAAGTGGAGGAAATATCGTTTTTAATCTCCCAGTAGTTTTTGATTCATCTGAGGGGGCAACTGAAACTCTTAGAATGAATAGTGGTAACGATCAATCCGTTACTTTTGGTGCAAGTCATAGTCTGACACTCAATGATGAGCTTACTGTGACAGGTGTCAATACAAATCATGATTTAAATTTAAATGGAAATCTTTTAGGTGCGGGAAACTTGAAATTTGGGTCAAAAACCCAAGCTAATTTTGGATCTGGTTTCAATGGAGCTAATTACAACGGTAGTCTGGAAATTGCTGGCGGATCAGGTAATAATGCAGTTACAGCAATATCAAATGTAGCAGATGATGGAACATTTCTAAAGGCTGGTGGCGTAATTAATGTTACCCAAACCAATGGAACACTCACTATAAATGGAGCCAATACATTAAAAGGTAATATCGCTTTAAGTGTAGCTAACACGCTTGCGCTCAATATAAATAAAAATCAATCTGCAGTGGGTACAATTACTATGGGTAGTGGTACTTTAACATTGGCTGTTGATGCAGCAGTTACATCCATTGCCTTTGCAGATAATTCTTCTGCTAGTTGGGGCACGGGAACTCTTGCCATTACTGGTGCTACAGATAATGAAGTAAAATTTGGAACTAACGCAAGTGGGGTTACTTCAGACCAGTTAGCCCAAATTACACTGGCAGGATCAGCAGTTCAAATTAATTCATCGGGACAAATCTCTCCCCTTTCAATTGTAGTTTCAACATTCAACAATGGTGGCGGCGATAATTTGTGGTCCAATGCTGCTAATTGGTCTGCTGGCATACCAACCGAGAATACAGCGAAAATTACTGTCGATTCAAATCTCATCGTTGATGCAAGCAAAACTATTGCCCAATTTATAATGGCAAGCTCAGCAGCCAGTACAGTAACCGTTACTGCTACCAATAATGCAACGCTCACAATTACTGGAGTCGGGGTAACCCAGCCTATTCAAAATAATAAGAATGGAGGAAATATCGTTTTTAATCTCCCAGTAGTTTTTGATTCATCTGAGGGGGCAACTGAAACTCTTAGAATGAATAGTGGTGGAGATCAATCCGTTACTTTTGGTGCAAGTCACAGTCTGACTCTCAATGATGAGCTTACTGTGACAGGTGTTAATAAAAATCATGATTTAAATTTGAATGGGAATCTTTTGGGTTCAGGAAACCTGAAATTTGGAGTAAAAACTCAAGCTAATTTCGGATCGGGTTTCAGTGGAGCCAATTATAACGGTAGTCTGGAAATTGCAGGCGGATCAAGTAATAATGAGGTTACAGTAATATCAAATGTAGCGGATGATGGAACATTTCTTAAAGCTGGTGGTGCAATCAACGTAACGCAGCCCGCTGGAACACTTACTATAAATGGAGCCAATACATTAAAAGGTAATATCGCTTTAAGTGGAGCCAACTCGCTTGCGCTCAATGTTAATAAAAATCAATCTGCAGTGGGTACAATTACTATGGGTAGTGGTACTTTAACATTGGCTGTTGATGCAGCAGTTACATCTATTGCCTTTGCAGATAATTCTTCTGCTGATTGGGGGACTGGAAAACTTGTCATCACAGGGGCAGGAGAAAACGAAGTGGCTTTTGGAACCAATGCTAACGGACTAACATCAAATCAGATATCTAGAATAACTCTTGCCGGATCAAATGTGCAAATAAATTCATCAGGTCAAATTAAAGCAAAGGAAATTGCAGAATCAACTTTTACCAATGGTGGGGGTGACCACCTCTGGTCAAATGAGGCTAACTGGTCCTCAGGGATACCTAATGTGACAACTGCTAAAGTTACTTTGAATGATTCACTAATTATTGATACAAATGTTGAAATAGCCCAGATTAAACTAGCTGGAGGTTATGGCACAGCTACGGTTTCATCAACTATTTCGGCAAAGACTCTAACTCTGAACGGGTCATTAGTTACACAACCTATCCAAAACAATAGTGCAGATGTAGACCTTCATATTAATATGAAGGTTATTCTAAGCTCTATAGATGTCGAAACAATTCAGGCTAGTGGGGGGGGGACTTGTAGTATTACATTTGGCTCTAGCTCAGATTTAACCTTAGGTCAAAATACAAAATTTCTTGCTCAAAACAATCGAGTTATACGCATGAATGGAGTTTTACAAGGCTCAAAACAATTTCAAGTTGGTGCCGCATCAACAGTTATTTTTGGTTCAACTTCTAATAATTCCGGTTTTACTGGAGGATTCAAAATGCTCGGAAATAACAGTACTTTAACGGTAAATACTGCTGCAAATGGTACATTTTTGAAGTCAGCTGCTAGCATGTCACCCGATGTAAATTCAACAGGACACACCATAACAATAAATACTGCTAACGTTCTTAAGGGTAATATTTCAATATTGGGAAATCCTGTTGCTCTAAATATCAATGCCAATCAATCTGCTGTTGGTAAAATAACCATGACAACTGGGACACTAAATTTAGCTTTGGGCTCTGATGTTTCCTCTTTAGCATTTGCAAATAATTATTCATCAGATTGGGGTACTGGAACACTTGCTATCACAGGTTTTAAGGATAACGTTGTTTCATTTGGTAATGATGCTGGGGGACTTACCTCAAGCCAGATTTCTAAAATAAATATCGGAGGCGAAACAGTTTTAATTAATGATGCTGGACAGCTATACAATGCAAATCCACCAACTATTACAAGCGTTACATCATCAAGTAATGACGGAAGTTATAAATCAGGAGATGTAGTTGCATTAAATATTGTTTTCAGTGAAGCTGTAAATGTTAAAGGTACCCCTCAATTAACATTGGAAACAGGATCAACTGATGCTATTGTTGATTATAGCAGTGGATCAGGCAATGATACTCTTACTTTTAATTATACTGTAGCAGACGGACACAATTCCTCCGATCTAGATTATGTATCAACAGGATCTCTAACCTTGGCTAACCCCAATCCAAGTGCACCAGTATATGCTGATACTGATGGAAATGCTAGAGCCATTGCAATAAATGGCAATTATGCATATATAACTGACGGGAATGAAGGTTTAGCGGTTGTGGATATTTCGAATCCTACAATCCCGGGTGCGGCTGTTTACGAAAATACCAATGGATATGCTAGCGGAATAGCAATCAAAGGGGATTATGCTTATTTGGCTGATGCACAAGCTGGTTTAGCAATAATAGATATATCTACGGCAATTAATCCGGGAACTCCTAGTTATGTAAATACTAGTGGAACTTCTTATGGGGTAGCAATTAGTGGTGATTATGCTTATATTGCAGATAATAATTCAGGTTTAGCAATAATAGATATTTCAAATCCTGCCAATCCGGGAACTCCTGTTTATAAAGACACTGATGGATTTGCATTCGGCGTAGCTATAAGAGGAAATTATGCTTATGTTGCCGATTATGATAAAGGATTGGCAATTATTGACATATCAAATCCTTCAAATCCTGGTAATCCTGTTTATGAGGATACTGAGGGATATGCAGTTGGAGTAGCCGTTAGTGGTAACTATGCTTATGTTGCTGATGCACAAGCTGGTTTAGCCATAATAGATATTTCAAATCCTGCCAATCCTGGAACACCCATATATAAAGATACTGATGACTATGCCTCGGGAGTAACTATTAACCGAAATTTTGCTTTTGTTAGTGACAGAACTTCGGGTCTGGCATTGATTGATATTACTAATCCAACTAGTCCTGGTACGCCTCAATATGAAGATACTGGAAACGCATGGAACACTGCAATTAAGGGTGATTATGCATATGTGGCCGATAACACTTCAGGTCTTGCAATAATTAAAACTAATATTAACAGCATTTTAGATCCCTTGGGAAATGCAGCTAACCTTAATCTACCTAGTCCAGGATCAAGTGGATCTTTAGGAGCAAATAAAGCTATTGTTATAGACAATATTAAACCAACGGTTACTTCAGTAAATTCCCCAACTTCGGATGATTCCTATAGAGAAGGAGATGTAATATCAATTAATGTTGTATTCAGTGAAAAAGTTAATGTCACTGGTACTCCACAATTAACGTTGGAGACGGGCTCAAGTGATGCCGTAGTTGATTATAGTAGTGGGACAGGTACGGCTACTTTATCTTTTACTTATACGGTTGCAACTGAGCACAGCAGTACAGATCTTAGCTATGTTGGCACAGAATCTCTCATATTGTCTGGAAGTAGTACCATAAAGGATGTTGTAGGAAATATAGCAATATTAACTCTCCCTAGCCCAGGAGCCAATGGATCATTGTCAGCTAATAATGAATTAATTATAGATAATACTCGACCCACTATGACCATTACTGCAGCTGAAGGAGGTGATGGTTTTACCTCAAATGATTCTATTTTATCCCTGACATTTACAAGTAGCGAGGCAACTACTAATTTTACTCTAGAGGATATTACAGCAACTGGTGGATCTCTGAGTGACTTTTCAATTGTGAGTAGTACAATATATACTGCTACTTTTACAGCATCAGGCCTTGGTAATATTACAATTGATGTGGCTACTGAGACCTTTACAGATTCTCCAGGTAATTTTAATTTAGCTGCTGATCAGTTTAACTATAATTATGATCCATCAGTGCTTACGATGACAATCACTGCGGCTGAAGGAGTTGATGGTTTCACATCTGAAGATAGTACGCTTTCTCTGACCTTTAATTCAAATAAAGCAACTAATGACTTTACCGTAGAAGATATCACTGTTACTGGAGGAAATATCACTGATTTTATTTCAGTAAATGATTCGGTATATACAGCTACATTTACCCCAACAAGTGAAGGAGAAGTTACAGTAGATGTCGCTGCTGGGGCTTTTTCGGATGTTGCAGGGAATCTCAATCTTGCCGCCTTGCAGTTTAATTGGACCTATGATATAAATTATGCTCCTATAATGTCAGATACTTTATTTATAATACCTGAAAATAGCGAAAATGGTACGTTTGTTGGTATCGTTGAGGCCACAGATGTGGATGGAGATCCTTTAACTTTTGAGATTGCAACAGGAAATCCTAATAATGCCTTTAGCATAGTCTCAAGTACGGGAGTTGTTACAGTTACTAATAAGGAAATGCTAGATTATGAAATAAATCCATCGTTTGCCATAAAATTAGGTGTTTCGGATGGATTTCTGACTGATTCAGCTACATTAACGATAAACTTGTCAGACGTTCTTGAAAATCAACCACCAATAGTTTTATCTGATACCTTCACAATAGCAGAAAATAGTATAAATGGAACATTAATTGGTATAATCCAAGCATCAGATGCTGATGATGACTCTTTAAGCTATCTCATCCTAGCTGGTAATACTGATGATGCTTTCAGAATAGATGAAAATGGGGAACTAATTGTAGTGAATGAATCTGTCCTTGATTATGAAATCAATTCTTCTTTTCATCTGACAGTGCAAGTATATGATGGCCAAATTTTTACCGTTGCAACAATAGTAGTGAGATTAACCGATATTGATGAGTCACTCCTTTCAGTCGAGAAAATGATGGAAATGGTTTATCCGAATCCATCAAGTGGAATCATAAATATTAAGATGAATCAATTCAAAAAAGCTGATTTATATGATTTGTCTGGGGAAAAAGTATTTAGCTCGAGAGATCTTCGCATGGATATTAGTTCTGTTGACAAAGGTATTTATTTGATTACCCTTGAAAGACAAGACGGAACTACTGCAGTTATTAAAATTATTAAAGAATAAATAACTAATACCGGAAAAATGTTTTGAAAATTATTTTATAGCAGAAATTAATTTCACAATTATAAAAGTCGAGCGCTATTTCTTATTAAAGCTTTGATAATGCGTTAGACTATCATTAATTAACTTCTTTTTGCTTGTGAAATTATGCTCAACAAATTTTTCAGATTATTGATTTTTTTTAAAAACTATGCCAAATATGGAATCCTTAGTGGTTAAAAAAATATTTTCATTTTTCAGAATACTTTTAATTCCAGTTCTCGGTTTTACTCAAAATACTACCTTTAATAACAATGGAGGTGATAATTTATGGTCGAATAATGCTAATTGGTCTAATGGTATAGCAAATGAAGCTACTGCAAAAGTTACATTGAATGCCGATGCCATACTAGACTTAAGTGTGACGGTCGCACAAATAAAAATAGCTAGTAGTGGACCAAGTAATGTAACTCTTACCAATCGATCTGAAGCTACACTTACAATTACCGGAAATGGTGTAACTCAGCCTATACAGATTAATAAGAATACAACTAAGCTGACATTTAATTTACCAGTTGTTTTTGATTCGTCTGAAGATGCTCTTGAAACTATGCGTTTCAACAGTGGCAATATTATTATAACATTTGGAGCTGGGCATAGCTTGACTTTGATTGATAAACTATTAGTTACCGCTGTTAATAATAATAATACGTTAAATGTTGATGGAAGTCTATTAGGTTCAGCAAACTTTAATTTTGGTGCCAAGTGTAATGTATTTTTTGGTTCGGAATCAAATAATTCATCCTACACAGGAAGTATAAGACCAACGGCTGTTGATGTAGAAATCACAGCAAACACATCTGATAATGGCACTTTTATTAAATCTGGAGCTGCAATCGATATTCAAAATACAGGTGCTATAATTACAATTAATGGATCGAATACATTAAAAGGTAACATCTTGGTTGGAGATAATAATCCCTCACTTAATATAAATGCAAATCAAAATAGTGTCGGTTTGATCACAATTGGAGGTGGCACTTTAAACTTAGCTTTAGCTGATGATGTAAATTCGATGGCATTTGTCGATAACTCATTCTCTGATTGGGGTACTGGAACCCTTTCGATTACCGGTGCTGGAGATAATGAAGTTTCTTTTGGTACGGATGCTAATGGTATCACTTCGGCACAACTTTCTAAAATTACCCTTTCAGGTTCTAGTGTGGAAATAAATTCAGAGGGAAAATTATCCATCACTGGATCAAATGATGGTAGTCTAGTATCAGAATCAACTTTTACAAATGGTGGGGGAAATAATCTTTGGTCCAATACATCCAATTGGTCAGCCGGTATTCCTAATATTTTAACGGCTAAAGTTACTCTTGAAGCCTCAGTTATTGTTGATTCAAATGTAGAAATTGCACAGATAAAACTTGGTGGTACTGCCAGCTCAAATGTGGTTGTATCCTCTTTGAATTCATCCATTCTTACCATTAACGGATCTGGAGTTACACAACCGATTCAAAATAATAAGGCAGATTTAGATTTAAATATAAATTTGGCTACAGTTCTTTCCTCATTAGAAGTCGAAATAATCCAAATAAGTGGTGGTGGTAGTTCTAGTATAACATTCGGTTCTAGCTCAGACTTGACCTTAAATTCAAATACTAAATTTATAGCACAAAATGATAGAAGATTTACCTTTGAAGGTATTCTTAAAGGTTCTGGTCAATTTATGCTCGGGACAGCATCAACGGCTAATTTTGGTTCGAATTCTGATAATACTCAACATACTGGAGGATTTAAAATGCTTGGAAACAATGGCAAAATTAATGTTAATACCCAAGCAGATGGGACATTTTTGACCCCGGGTGCCACCATAGCCCCTGATGCGAGTTCAATAGGGCATAATATTACCGTGAATGCAGCAAATGTATTGAAAGGAAATATTTCAGTTTTAAGTAATCCATTGAATCTTAATATTAATGCGAATCAATCAGGTATTGGCATAATTACTATGACCAGTGGAATACTAAATCTGGTAGTTGCGCCTGATGTTACATTGGTAAGTTTTGTAGATAATTCATCTGCAGATTGGGGTGCAGGAACTCTTGCTATTACTGGTGCTGGAGAAAATGAAGTTGCGTTTGGAACAAATGCTAATGGATTAACATCTAGTCAAATTTCTCAGACGTCTATTTCAGGCTCGTTAGTTGAAATTAACTCACAAGGACAATTATCTATATCAGAGGAAATATTAGATAAAAAAGGGATTGCAATGTCCTATAAAGAAGCTACCTGGCCGACAAGAATAAGTCGCTTGAAACCATTTTGGCACTACTCCTGGAATCGAGATATGAGGGAACAAATTCCAGATAGCGTGGAATTTGTTCCTATGTTTTGGGGTGCCGGAAGTGTTACTAATGATGAAATATTAAGAATTAAAGGCCTTGCTGATGCCGGAAAGGTAAAATATGTTTTAGGATTCAATGAACCAGATCTTGAAAGTCAAGCCAATATGACTATTGATGAGGCTATAGCTTTATGGCCTAAACTAGAAGAAATTGGGGTTCCTCTTGGAAGCCCTGTTCCGGCAGGACTTAATAATGGTTGGTTGGAGGAATTTATGAAAAAAGCGAATGCCAATAATCTAAGAGTGGATTTTGTATGTATACATTTATACAGGGAAAACGATGCTCAGATTTTTCTGGATGCTGTAGATCAAACTTATCAAAAATATGGGAAACCTATTTGGATTACAGAAATGTCTGTTAAGGATAAACAAGCACAAACAGTAGCTGAAAACAGATTTTCAATGACTGAAGTTTTAGAGACAATGAAAATACTACTTCCTGAATTGTACAATCGGGAGTATCTTTCAAGATTTGCTTGGTTTACAGCTACTCGAGATTCACCTAATTATCCAGGAAACTCATCATCAGTTCTTTATGATGAAAGTGATAACATAACAATTCTTGGCGAATATTATGCTGAATTCAAAGCTAACCCAGCATTCAAAGCGAAAGACATATCTGAGTCCACTTTTACAAATGCAGGGGGAGACAAGCTTTGGTCAAACTCAGCCAACTGGTCCGACGGAGTACCTAATGTTTCAAGTGCTAAGGTTACATTAAATGATTCAATAATAATTGATTCAGATGTTTCTATTAGTCAAATGAAAATGGCTAATGGCTTCGGCAGTGCGATGATATCCTCTTCAAATTCATCTGCTCTAACGCTCAATGGAATAGGAGTAACCCAAATAATTCAAAATAATGGAACTGATGTAGATTTACAATTCAATCTAGATGTGGTTATATCTTCCTCAGATATAGAATCAATTCAGACAAATGGTAGTGGGAAATGTAGTATCACCTTTGGGCCCATTTCCGATTTGACATTAAAATCTATTACTAAATTCGCAGCTCAAGAAAATAAAAGTATAAATCTGAATGGAGTTTTACAGGGTGAGGGGCAATTTCAAATTGGGGCATCATCGAGTGTTAACTTTGGATCTACCTCTGATAATAAGTCTTTTACTGGAGGTTTTAAATTTCTAGGGAATAATAGTTTATTGGAAATAAATACAGCTAAAGACAGTACTTTTTTGAAGTCAGAAACTTTTATATCAACTGATGAAAATTCAACTGGACATAGTATAAATGTGAATTCTGCAAATGTATTGAAGGGTAATATTTCGGTCGATGGTAATAATTTGGTTCTCAATATTAATGCCAATCAAACGGGCTTAGGAACAATCAATATGGTAAGTGGAACTTTGGATTTGAATTTGGATTCAAGTATAACAGCTTTAATATTTGCTGATAATTCATCTGCGGATTGGGGTACCGGAACTATTGAAATAACGGGTGCGGGGGATAATGTAATAGGCTTTGGAACCAATTCTAATGGACTTTCAACAAAACAAATCTCACAGATAGAGATGGATAATCGAGCCGTAACTATTAATTCACTTGGCCAAATTTCGGCAAGTGGATCAGTTCAAGTAATTCAATCAACTTTCACCAATGCAGGAGGAGATAATCTTTGGTCTAATGCCGATAATTGGTCATCTGGAATACCTAATGTTCAAAATGCAAAAGTTACTTTAAATGAATCATTGATATTGGATATGAATGTAACCATAGGTCAAATTAAAATGACTGCGGGATTTGGATCATTATCAATAACTACTAATAATGATGCTGTCCTTAAAATATCTGGTGATGGAGTAACCCAGCCTATTCAAAATAATGCTGGTAATTTAGAATTCGTTATAGATATTCCAGTTGTCATAGAGTCCATTGATTCACTTGCTGAAATATTTTTTCCTACGGTTCCTGGAGGAATAATAACCTTTGGATCAAATTCATCTTTGCAGCTAAATTCAGATATTACTGTGAACGCGAACAAAAATGCACAAAAATCGTTTAATTTTAATGGTACACTTTTCGGTTTAGGTAATTTTCAATTAGATGCAGGCACTGTTGTAAATTTTGGTGCAACCTCTGACAATTCAGCCTTTAATGGAAATTTTGTTTTATTAAAGGATAATGGAGAATTGGTGTCAAATATTACCGATAACGGAATATTTCTACCCACGGGAAGTTCCATTTTAGCAAATGGTTCAGGGGGTAGTATCACTGTAAACGGAATTAATACTTTTAATGGGAATATCATTCTCTCTGCAAATGACATTGCGCTAAATATTAATGCAAACCAATCCTCAATGGGTCTAATTTTAATTGGAGATTCGCTTAAGACTGACGATGTTAGTTTAGAATTGTCAATAATTAATTCCGTATCAGAGCTTCAATTCAAAGATAATTCTATGTCTAATTGGGATAATTTATCCTTAAATATCATTGGTTTTAATGATAATGTAATTGCCTTTGGCACTGACTTTAATGGTCTTACAGTAGCACAACTATCTAAAATTGATGTGGGGGGGCCGAGTGTGATAATTAATTCCTCAGGCCAACTAGAGGCAGAAGGAGAAATACCAATTAAATTATCAACCTTTAATAACGCTGGAGGGGATATGCTTTGGTCTAATCCGGTTAATTGGTCTTCTGGAATCCCAAATGATTCGAGCGCTAAAGTTATTTTAAATGCTTCAGTAATAATAGATGTAGATGTCAACATTGCTCAAATGAAATTACAAGGTGGGTTTGGAGATGTGGAAGTCACGGGTAATGAATCCTCTAAATTAAATTTGACAGGTATTGGGGTAAATTCAATTATTCAAAACAATGGGAGCGATGTAGATCTTATGTTTGACTTGCCTATTGTCATTTCATCAACGGATGTAATTGAGAATATTCAGACAAATGCTGGAGGTATTTGTAGTATAACGTTTGGCTCGAATTCGAACATCAGTTTAAATTCAAATGTTAAATTCTCCGCCTCGAATGATAGAAAAATAAATATGAATGGAATTCTAAATGGATCAGGACAATTTCAAATTGGAACATCTTCAACGATTAATTTTGGTTCATCATCAGACAATGATGCATTCTTGGGAGGATTTAAAATACTTGGTAATAATAGTCAATTGATAGTTAATACGGACTCAAGTGCTACTTTTTTAAAATCTGGGGTTGAAATAATGATTGATTCAGGTTCAAACGGGCACAGTGTAACTTTAAATGGTGAGAATGTTTTTTTTGGAGATCTTGCAATTTTAGATAGTCCTTTTAATTTAAATGTAAATGCCAATCAATCAGGGATGGGGATAATTACAATGAGTAGTGGTATTTTAAGTTTAATTTTAAACGATTCTATTTCTACATTGGCATTTGCTAATAATTCATCTGCGGAATGGGGTGATGGAACATTATCGATTAGTGGTTTTGAGGATAATATAATTTCATTTGGAAATGATTTTAGTGGATTAAGTTTAGAACAAATAAAACAAATAAATCACGAAGGGGAAGATGTTATAATTAATGAATTTGGGTATTTAATTAATGCAGATTATTCGGAAAATGATCACATTACAGGAATAAATAAAAAGAAAAAAGAGCAGATATTCTTCCCTAATCCAAACAGTTCTGTCTCTCTAAAATATTCATTTAAAAATTATATTAGGAGTAACGTTATTATATGTGATTTAGAGGGTAAAAGTTATATTCATTTTACATCTAATGAAAATTCCGGAGAAATTGATATTTCACAATTATCTCCTGGAGTTTATGTAATAATGGTTCAGGACAATAAGGGTGAAACCATAGATTCAAGATTGTTCATCAGAAGATGATTATAAAGTAATGAGAATCAAGCATAGTCAAAAAATCAAAATAAAAATCAATGCTAAAATTTATTATTCGTATTGCTAAAGTGCTCTTCTTTATCTCTGCTTTTTGTATTCCAAAACTCAATGGTCAAATATATAAAAACCCGAATACCAATATAGAAGACCGGATAACAGATTTAATGGATAAGATGACACTCGAAGAGAAGATCGGGCAAATGTGTCAATTTGTAGCACCTGCACACATAGAAAAAACGAAGAGTCGACTCAAAGGTGAAGAACTTATTTATAATGATCAATGGGGTACTTATCCGGGTTTAAATGCTGTAAAGCTTAACGAAAAAATAAAAAAGGGAGAAATTGGATCTTTTTTACATGTTAAAAATGTAGTTGAGGCAAATGAACTTCAAAAAATAGCTCAAAAATCACGTCTAGGAATTCCATTATTAATAGGTATTGATGCAATTCATGGGCATGGAATGGTCAAAGGGACCACAATTTTCCCAACTCAAATAGGCTTATCAAGTACCTGGGATGACCAACTAATTTATGAGGTTGCCAAAGCTACTGCAAAAGAAGTTAGAGCTACAGGCATGCATTGGACTTTTTCTCCAAATGTAGAAGTTGCCAGAGATCCTCGATGGGGAAGAGTTGGTGAGACTTTTGGTGAAGATCCTATGCTTGTTGGGAGAATGGGCCAAGCTTTCACAAAAGGATATCAAGGAAATTTTAGTGATGAAAATGTTATTGCATGTGCCAAACACTTTATTGCAGGTGGAGAACCATATAATGGAACAAATGCATCACCAATTGATGTATCAGAAAGACAATTGAGAGAGATTTGGTTGCCCCCATTTAAAAAGCAAATTGAAGCAGGTGTATTTACTTTTATGGCTTCCCATAATGAGATAAATGGTGTGCCTGCGCACGCCAATAAGTTCCTTCTTAATGATATTTTGAAAAATGAATGGAAATTTGATGGATTTGTAGTTTCGGATTGGATGGATATTGAGAGAATCCATAAACTTCATAAGCTTACTTCAGATAAAAAAGAATCAGTATTAAAAAGTGTTAATTCAGGTATGGGTATGCACATGCACGGACCTGGTTTTATGAAGCCCTTATTGGAACTCGTTGAGGAAGGATTAGTACCAGTAAAAAAAATTGACGATGCTTGTATGTCAATTTTAAAAGCCAAATTTCTACTTGGGCTTTTTGAAAATCCATTTGTTGATCAATCAAAAACTAAATCCATATTATTCAATGAAGGCCATAAAGAATTAGCTTTAAATGCTGCTAGAAAATCGATAGTACTACTAAAAAATAATGGTATTTTACCTTTAAATAATCCTAAAAAAATATTGATTACAGGCCCAAACGCCAATAATCATCGAATATTGGGAGATTGGACATTTAAGCAACCTGATGCTAATGTTCAAACGGTTTATCAAGGTTTTCAAAAGGTATTTGATGAGTCTAATGTTGATTTTATCAATTCTGGTGAAAGCTTACTATATCCTGATGATACAAAACTTGAAGGGACAATATCAAAGGCTGAAGGTTATGATGCCATTATCGTTGTATTGGGATCAAACTCGCTTAGATTCCAACGGAAAGAAAAAACTTGTGGAGAGAATGTGGACCGATCCCAGATAAACTTGTTGGGTAATCAACTTCGTCTTGTTCAAGAATTATATAAAATCAATAATAATATAGTTGTTGTGATGGTCAATGGTCGACCATTGTCTGAGCCATGGATAACGGAAAATATTCCAGGAATAATTGAAGCTTGGGAGCCAGGTTCATTTGCAGGGCAAGCAATTGCAGAAATTGTCAAGGGAGAGATAAATCCTTCAGGAAAACTTACAATTACATTCCCTCATCATTCAGGACAAATACCTATGGTATATAATCAAAAACCATCATCATTTTTCAGAAAATATATTGATGCTCCATCTGCGCCAATGTGGCATTTTGGTTATGGATTGAGTTATTCAGAATTCCAATATTCAAACCCTTACATCACAAAGCTGGCAGATGGCTTTATGATTGAGATTGAGATTGAAAATAAAAGTTCGATTGAAGGTGATGAAATTACACAATTATACATTCGTGATGAAGTTTCATCTGTAACTAGACCACTTAAAGAGCTTATTGACTATAAAAGAATTACTTTGAAAGGTGGTGAAAAAAAAATAATTCCTTTTGAATTTTCTATAGAGGATCTTGCTTTTTATAATGTAGATATGCAAAAGGTTGTAGAATCGGGTGATTTTTTAGTGTCCATTGGTAGCTCATCTCGAGAGGAAGATTTGATTCAAATTGAATTCAATATTGACAAAAATTTCAACTATGATTAAAGACAATTTAGAAAATAAAACTGTGAAAATTCATAACTTATTATTATCAAGCTTTTTATTAATATCAATTTTTTCCTGTCAAAGGAATGAAAGATTAAATAAACCGAATATAATATTTATCATGAGTGATGATCATGCTGCACATGCCATTTCATCCTATGGAGGTATTTATGATAAAATTGCTCCAACTCCTAATATTGATAAGATAGGATTTGAGGGAATTAGATTTGAGAACGTGTTCTGTACAAATGGTATCTGTGGTCCTTCGAGAGCATCTATTTTGACTGGAAAGTATAGTCACCGGAATGGCTTCTATAAGAATGAAAAAGGAGGTAAATTCAATAAAGATCAATGGACATTCCCAAAAGAATTTCAAGAAAATGGATATAAAACGGCTCTATTTGGTAAATGGCATTTGGGAAGTGAGCCCGTTGGTTTCGATCACTTTAAATATCATGATAATAAGGGGCAACAGGGATTTTACTATAATCCAATATATAACGAAAACGGGAATCGAGTAACGGAAGAAGGTTATGCGACTAACTTAACAACTGATTTTGCCTTGAATTGGCTTAAAGATGAAGGTGAGATTGATAAACCTTTCATGATGATGTTACAGTTCAAGGCCCCTCACAGAAGTTGGGAACCAGATGAAAAATATAGAGATTTTTTTGGTGATCAAGAATTGCCTTATCCTAAAACTTTTAATGACAATTATGAGGGGAGAGAGCAAACAGCAGGTGATACAGATATGACAATGGATTTTTTTAATAGAAATGATATGAAACTGAGTCCTCCCGACTCTTTAACTGGTAGAAAAGAGCGTAATAAGTGGTTAAGATCAGGTGATAAGCGTGGATTTGGTGAAGGTTGGCTTCCTAAAAGTGGGATGACACAAGAAGAAGCTAGAAAATGGAAATATCAAAGATATATTAAGGATTATCTTGCCTGTATAAAGTCAGTAGACGATAATATAGGGCGTGTTCTTGACTATTTGGAAAAATCTGAATTGGACAAAAACACAGTTGTTATCTATACTTCTGATCAAGGATTTTACTTGGGGGATCACGGTTGGTTCGATAAGAGATTTATGTATGAGGAATCTTTAAAGATGCCTTTTTTGATGAAATATCCAGGAACAAAAAATAGGGAAATGGTAAATAAGGATTTTATAACAAATATTGATTTTGCATCAACATTATTGGATATTGCTGGGATCAAAGGAAAAGAAGAACTTCAAGGTAGAAGTTTTCTTCCTAATATACTAGATGAAAATTCAAAAGATTGGAGACAATCAATGTACTATCATTATTACGAATTTCCTTTTTGGCATCATGTCCAGCCACATTATGGTATCCGAAATCAGAAATTTAAACTAATTCATTTTTATTATAATATTGATGTCTGGGAATTATATGACCTTCAAAATGATCCTGAGGAAATCACTAATTTGATAAATGATCCGAGTTATGCTGATGTTATAAAAGAAATGAAATTAGATTTAAAAAAACTTCAAATAGAATATGGAGATGACAAATCGCTTGATGAATTCAGATCAATTACTGATACTGATTTCGGTCACATTGGAGGTAAAGGAATACGGGAATAAACTTGATTAGCTGTAAAATAAAATCTAAAGTATTCTTTAAAATAATTATTCAGATTTTACCTGTGATAAGCGTGAACTGATTCCTTCCAATTTTGAAGACTGTCTATCATTTCAGAAGCAATGTTTGGTTCAAGACCAATCAAATTGTTTTTTTCTTCAATATCCTTATTAATGTCATACAATTCAAATAGATCATCTTCATAGAAGTGAATTAGCTTATAATTTCCCCTACGGATAGCTGAACTTGCCCTATCACCAGTAGATTTTGGTCTTGGAATTGGAGAATGCCAGTATAAGGATCGGTCGTGATTTTGAAGATCTTTACCAAGTAATATGTCAGCATAACTTCGGCCATCAATAGGGGGAAGATCATTGTAAGGAACTAGATCTACGAGATTAATCAAAGATAACAAGTGATCCGTTCCAATAATTTGATGATCTGTCCAACCATTGTTGATTTTATCCTTCCAAAAAACAAAATGGGGAATACGAATTCCTCCCTCATAAAGATGCCCTTTACCTGCCCTTAACGGATAATTTGATGTAGCTAGTGATCTTTTATTTCCTCTATTTGATAATCCACCATGATCAGATGTAAAAACTATAATTGTATTATCAAATTGTTTAGTTGATTTAAGCGCTTCAATTATTTTACCAAGACTTTGATCGATACTTTTTATCATTCCGGCATAACTAGAATTATTTCTTATCAATTTTTCTTCGCCTGTCCAAGAGCTGATTTTGATGTCATTTATAGTATCTTTAATCTGTTTTTGAGTCTTTTTCTGATCAAACTCGTTAAAATATGTTTGTTTACTCTCCAGAGGAGTATGAACACCATAATGAGAGAGGAGAAGGAAGAATGGTTCATCACTATATTTTTTAATCATGTCAACAGATATTTCAGTTAATTGATCTGTTAAATATTTCCCATTATTTGTTTTTGGGATATTATTAATAAATGGTGGCTTATTTTTCCCACTACCAGATTTAACAAAATTATATGGGTAAAAATAAGATTTAGGTGCTCCAGCATCTCCTCCAGCTATATTAACCTCAAATCCCACATGTTCTGGATAGACGCCATTCATTGACAAGTGCCATTTACCTACAAAAAAAGTTTTATATCCTGACGCTTTAAAAAAACTTGTTAAAAAGGAATCCTCATATGTTAAACCCTTTGATTTTCCAGGTAGCTTTGCCCTTGCGGGATACATTCCAGTAATAATTGAATATCTTGAAGGTTCGCATCTGGGATGTGAGGCATAAGCTTGACTGAAGTTCATACTTCTACTCGATAAGTCATCAATATTCGGAGTTTCATAAAAAGTTGAATCGCGAAAACTGACATCCATCCATCCGAGATCATCTATAATAAAAAAAATGATATTAGGGGGACTTTCCTTCAATGGGGTGCAACTAATTAATAGGAAACTGCTAACAAATAAAGTTATCCAAGTATTGCTTTTGGTTATCATATATTCAGTTTAATGAGTAGGCTAAGTGCCGCCATTCTTTCAAGTCAAAGATGATGCTAAAATTTAATTCTTGCTAAATCAATATTTTTTTGATTTTTGGATGTATTGGTCCAGGCAAAATAAAGCTCATTTTCAAATAATTCCATTTGAGGGAAACCACTGGATCTTGAACTATTGATCTCAGAGACGATGATGGGATTTCCTATTATGCCCTTTTTATTGACAGCGATTGCTTTGATTTGGGATTTATTGTTTTTAAAACTCAACCAACTTACAAAGGCGGTTCCTTTCTCATCCATCGCAATATCTACTCTCCCCAGTGGATTGCTATCATCTATGATTATTGGTGCTTCAAAGTTGGCACCGGCATCTTTTGAAAAGATTATTTTTACTTGAGGGACATCATTAGGTGCTGAAAACCAGGCTACGGCTACTTGGTCTCTATGCGCGACTATACGCGGTCCATTTACTGGACAACCAGCAATTTTCCATTGGTCATTGAAGAGCGTCTTAGGTGCAGTCCATTGTCCTTTTACTTTTCTTACTATGGATATATCTCGGTATTCATCTTTTGTTCGATCTCTATAAACAAAGACAGGACCCGAAGAAGTGAGTGCACCACTCGTTTGACAGCAGTCGCATACATATGCATCTAGCTCCTTTTCCTCAGTGAGAACTCCTTGAAGATTGATATTGGCCGTTCTGAGAGTCATCGCTCCTTGACCATGCCCATCATCTGACTTTGGGACACCCGTGTTTCTGCCATCGAGCCAGACCATAGTGAATGTTTGGTTGGGCATGGGGAGCAGCGTGGCAAATCCGTGTTCCGTAGGTGTTTGATCATTATGGGGGATGAGGCTGGAACTCCAAGGATGAGAATTCTTACTTATGGTAATATTCACATCATATGAATAGATTCCGGTGGAGCTTTTAGTTAAATAATGGCTGATTTTATTTCCTTTGCTATCTATGCTAATAGACGGATAATCTGCCCAATTTACAAACCAATTTTTGCCTGATGCAATCACTTCGGCATCAGACCAGTTATTTCCTTGTTTCAAAGAAGCAAAATACAGGGAAGCTTGATCGTCAATTTCTTTCACCCAACTGAGATAAAGCTGATGATCTTCTCCTACTTTAAGAAATGGCAACGAAGTACTTTCATCAGTAGGACCCTTGACTAATTCAACTCGGTTTTGAAGTAGTCCGGCTTCCTTGATGCATGAAGTGAAGAAGATTATGCAACCTATAAATGAAATATATTTCATTGAATATTTACTGATGAGGGTAGAGAAAATATTTCGTCCCTAGTTGCAATATAGCCATGTTTTTGTTCATCTCAAAGCATGGTCTGATGCAAATAATTAAACATTAAATAGGGATAAGACACTTGCCAATTACGTGCTTTTTTGTTCCTAATACCCGTCTTCCTTTTATCAGACATTTCTATGATCTAAAGAAAATAGAAAAGATTTCTACCAATATTTGATGCCATTGGTGTTTTTTTATTGAATCTATTTCAAGGTAACATATTATTGAACAATAAAAGAGTTTCTTCACTTGTCCAACCTCTGTTACCCAATAATCTGTGAATTTCCTTCCCTGATTTATCATAGACTAAGGTGGTGGGCAGGGCATATACTCCCAAAGACTCGATGCTATTTTGTAGTTGCACATAATGCAGATCAAGACCTCTATTGGATATAAATTTATTTAGTTTTTTCAAACTTTGATCTGAGGCCAACAATAATTCAAATTTGTCAGGAGGTAATATTTTAGCCAGGGCCAATAAGTCTGGCATCTCTTTGATACAAGGCATGCACCAAGTGGCCCATATATTGACAATCAATATTTTACCCTTCAATCTTTCAAAATCAACAGGTTTTCCATTCCTTTCGAGCATTTTTGGGATATCTGTCTGTTTTGCTGAATGTGCGGTTTCAATAGTCTGCTTCCTATTTTCTGAACAGCTGAAAAGGGTGAGAAGTAAGAAAAACATATAAATAATTCTCATTTAATTGATTTTTTCGTCGATGTGCCCATAATTTAGCATTTTCTCACCGAAATAAGGATTTAACATTTCTTTAGTGACACTTAACCAACTATCACCTTCATTATGAAAAGCCATAGGACAATATTGTCGAAATAAGGTTAAATTTTTGATTTCATGACGGTCAAGGAGCTCGTAAAATAAATCGATTACTTCTGCAAATGGCTTATAGACTTCATTTATTTCAACAGTTTGGTATATTTCCTGCAGTGTTTTATTTAATGCGGGCAAGGTAGGCTGATTAATACCATCTGAAAAATTCATTTGCCTCCTGAGATGAATGATTAATACTTCAGCTTCTGATTTTATAATTTTATGATTTTTCAGAGCCAAAGCATTTTTTATATTTAAATAGGCATTGATCATTTCTTTGAGGGTGCGGCCACCGAGGGGGATGGATTTATTTTGTCAGTTTTCTTTTTAACCAATGACTTGTTCAGAGTTTTGATTTGGGATGAGTTCATCATACTGTTTTTCCCGGCTAGTTGTGCAGCTGCATCGATGGTAAAGATTCCGTTGACCACCACTTCTTCACCTACTTCAAGACCATTCTCTATGGCATAACCTGAGGTATTTAAAGCGCCTAAGGTTACCTCACGCAAATGGAAGGTAGGTTCATTTGATGTGAGATCTTTGACATATATAATAGATCGTTTTCCTGTCCATAAAACTGCAGTTTTGGGTAGGGTGATAATTTTTTGATCGTCTTTTGGCTTGCTATTTAAAACTCCTTTGACACTTGTACCTGGATAAACGGGTTTGAAGGTATTGGTATAGTTGACTCTAATTTCGGCTACTTGTGTATTGGGATCCACAATGGGATTGATGAAATTTACTTCTCCAATAAACAGTTTTCCAGGATAGGATGCAAACTCCATATTGATTTTATCACCAATTTTAACCTTTTTTAGATCGGTTTCATAAAGATCAAAGTTGATCCAAACATTTTGTAAGTTGGCAACTTCATAAAGCTGGGTGCCCTGTTCTATGTGCGATCCCTTACTGACATATTTATTTAGAATCATACCAGTCCATTCAGAGACCAAAGGGAAGCTCTCTATGGGTTCACCCAGTCTTAGAATAGTCTCAATCTGTGCAGAGGTGAGTTTCCAATTTTCCAATTTCTTTTGTGTAGCCTCAAATAGCTCTGGCTGGTTCTCTTTCATTGCAAAGGCTTCGAACAATTCGTTTTGGGCTTCAATTAAATCTGGAGAATATACATAAGCGATGATTTCACCAGCTTTGACATACTGTCCTTTTGATTCAATTAATAGTTGTTCTATCTGACCTGAGATATGCGTTGTCTGAACCGCTATTTTTCTTTTGTCAGGCAAGACCCTACCATTGAGATACAAGGTAATCGAAGGAGATGTTTTTGTAACTTTAAGTGTCCGGATGTTTGCTAGTTTTTGAGCATCTTCAGACAGTCGTAAGGCATTGGGATCTGTGAGCCCAGGTAGTCTTGTGGACTTGACTAGATTCATGCCACATAGCGGACAGTTACCAGGCTGATTCTGTCTTATTTGTGGATGCATCGAGCAACTGTAGACTGCAGATGAATTATGCTCATGTTTTTCAGTGGGAACAGGGGGGGTACCGGTGTTCGATACCCAACCAATAAAAATACCTAAACCTAATATTAAGGGGAAAACGATCTTATTTGATAAAATTTTCATAATTATTTGGAGATGAGGTAAGTTATTTTAGCAGATGCTTCAGCATATTTCCTTTTCCAAGCTACTTGACTCAGTTTGAATTTCAATAAGTCTCTTTGAGCTTCTAGAATATTTTTAAAGTTCTCATTGGCAACCCTAAAGTCACTGAAGGCGAGGGTTATCTCTTGATGGGAATTTTGAATTCTTTTTTCATAAAGATCGTATTGCGCTTTTGATTCAAAGAGTTGATTTTGAGTCGTGTTCCATTCAATGGACAAATTATTTTCAAGTTGAGTTTTTTGAGCCGTTAATTCTTTTTTATATAATTGAATTTCTCGAGCTTGACTTTGATGTTTTTTTCTAAAAATGGGTAGACTCAAAGAAACCATAGGCATCATGGCATCTTTGCCATTATTTTTCACCGTTGACCCATCAAGTGGTTGAATGATCAAATAATCGAGGCCCAATCCAATCTGGGGGAGTCCATTTTTTCGCACTACGGTTTCTTCGATGATGGCCGAAGTCATTTGCTTCTCTAGGGCAGTTATTTTTGGATGATTGACCAGCAAGCTATCAGTGTCTTTATTCATTTTAAAATCAGTAGGTATGTCCAGTGTAGTAGTGGTGATATCAAGACTGTCGGGACGGTATATTAGTCGGTTGAAGGATCGTTTTAAGAGATCCAATCGCTGCTCCAATATTTCGACATTGGTCGTGATTTCGGCTAACATAAGGTTCGCTTCCAAAACCTCCGTGTTTTTGCTTTTACCACTGCTATAGGCTATTTTGGCCATATTTTTATAAGAATTCATAATATTCAAGTTTTGGTAATGAATTTCCAATAACTCTGAGACTTCCAAATAGTTATAGTAAGCAGTTTCTACCTTAAAGGTGAGCAAGGCTTGCTTATTTTTGAATTGTTCAAATTGCGCTTCTGCCATCAAGGAGGCGGCATCTTTCGCTGCACTTAAGGTTCCAAACCAAGGAAACATTTGATTCAAGGAAATTTTGGTTTGCTGTGATCCTAATCGGGTTTCAATTGGTGATATGAAGTAGCCAAATCCAAGAGTTGGATTAGCTAGAAATTTTACTTGCTCCACTTTTTCCAATTGGGCTTCAAAAGAAAAATAAGCGGCTTTGATATCAGGATTGTTTTTTAAGGCTAAGTCTAAGTAATCATCTAAAGATTGATTCATGGCAATATGGGCCATCAAAATTAAAAGAATAAAAGCAAGAAAATTTTTCATGATTTTCTTTTTTTGAGTTGATTTTCTTTTTTCCAACTATATAGTACAGGGACAATAAAATAAGTAATTGATGCAGTGACCATACCTCCAAAAATAGGAATTGCCATAGGAATCATGATGTCACTGCCCCGTTCTGAAGAAGTTAAGATCGGTAATAATGCAATCAAAGTAGTAGCTGTGGTCATGACCGCCGGTTTAATTCTACGAAGGCCTGCCTCTATGGTAACTTTTCTAATTTGAGCGATGGTTTTGGGCTTCTTTTTTTTGAAATTTTGCCTCAAATAAGTACCCATTAGTACGCCATCATCTGTAGCAATTCCAAATGAAGCAATAAATCCTACCCAAACAGCTAAGCTTAAATTAATAGACTGCACATGAAAGATATCTCGCATAGGAGTGCCAAAAAGAGAGAAATTTAAAAACCAATCAGTATGATGAAGTCCAATTAAAATAAAGCCGCCACTAAAGGCCATCGCAATACCAAAAAAGATCATTAGGGAAGTAGTGGTCGATTTGAACTGTATATAAAGGATGATGAAAATAACTAAAAGTACCAAGGGAACAATAATCATTAATCTTTTTTCGGCTCGAATTTGATGTTTAAAACTGCCATCAAACTCATAATAAACTCCGTTTGGTAATATGAGACTTCCTTTTTCTATATTTTCTTGGATGATTTCATTTAATTCTTTGACGACCTCCTTTGTGTCATATTGAGGGTATTTATCCAACAATAGATAGCCTAGCAGAAAGGCATCTTCACTTTTTATGACTTGAGGTCCCTGTTCATAATTTAAAGTGACCAAATCGCCAAGTCTAACCTGCCCGTCTGCAGGTGTATTAACATAAATATTCAACAAGGCCTCAGGATGGTCGCGTCTCTCTCGGGGGTATCTCACCCGAATAGGATATCTTTTCTTTCCATTGATGGCGTTACCAATATTAAGTCCTCCAATGGCCGTTTCGATTTGTTTCTGAACGGATTCAATAGACAGTCCAAATTTGGCAATCATTTCCCGTTCTAAATGAATCATAATATAGGGTTTTCCTATGATGTTATCTGCAAATACTGATGCTGGATTTATGGATTTCGCTTGCTTAATTAAAGGCTCTAATTGGAAGGAAAATTCATTGATACTGTTTAGATCAGGTCCGAATATTTTGATGCCAATGGGAGATCTCATACCCGATTGGAGCATGATGAGTCGAGTTTCTATGGGTTGCAACTTAGGGGCAGAGGTGATACCCAAAACTTTAGATTCTGATGCAATTTCCTTCCAAATATCATCCGAAGTTTTAATTTTAGATCTCCAATTTCGATAATAGTTTCCTTCAGTATCTTCTATCAAATCATCAACGCTCAGAGAAAGGTTGAGCAGTTCGTCATTGGTATAGCTTGTACCGGATTTTAATACGAAGCGCTTTGATCCGTCTGTTTTGAATTTAACAAGTTCTCCCTGGTTATTTTTATGGTATTCAGATTTGTAATTGATAGTATTTTCATACATCGAGATGGGCGCGGGATCTAAGGCTGAGTTGACTCTACCGAGCTTGCCAACCACAGATTCAATCTCCGGAATATGGGCTACGCGGCGATCAATTGTTTGCAGGATGTTCTTATTTTCCTCTATGCCAATGTGTGACATGGCAGAGGGCATGAGTAGAAAGCTGCCCTCATTTAAGCTAGGCATAAATTCTGAATTTAGGCCAGGGAATCGATTCTTTAAACCAATGACTATTCCATATTGATCAGGTTTTAAACCAATCTGTTCCAAGGCAATGGTTAAAGGGTATGCTACTTTTTCAAAACCCAACCAAATATTAGCAGCCAAGAAGATGAGAAATATAGGGATACTTAGGAAGATTTTTTTATAGGTCAGACACTTGGTTAATATGTATTCGTATTTGAAGATAATTAATCCTAGTAGTCCTAGTATGATTCCTAGTATGAGAACGATGAATAGGATATTTAAAATTAAATTCTCATTTAAACCTAAGGGCATCCAATTTATAGCTAGCAATCCGATGCTAGTTAAAACTATGATTCCAAGGGATGAATTCTTAACCCATTTATTGTCCCACGGCCCGTAAGCCTTTAAAAACCATGACAAGCCTAATAAAATCATGAATATACCTGCCCAAGGCAGCATCCACAAAAATATGCAACCCGATACAATAAGGAGTGAATTGAATAGAAGACTAATTTTTCTCTCCTTGACTTTAATTCCAAAAAGGAAATAGGAAATGGTAGGAAGAACCAGTAATGTGAGCAACAAAGCCGTGACTAGGGCAAAAGTTTTGGTATAAGCCAAAGGTCTAAATAATTTCCCTTCAGCTGCTTCAAGGGCAAAAATAGGAATGAAACTGATTATGGTGGTGGCCACTGCTGTTAGGATGGCACCACTTACCTCCTGAGTTGCAGTCTTTATTTTGTCAAATAAAGAGTTATTTCCTTTTTTAAGATGTCGAACAATGTTTTCAGATAAAACAATACCCAAATCCACTAAAGTTCCTATTGCGATCGCAATTCCTGACAAGGCGACAATGTTTGCTTCAATATTAAAAAACCGCATCAGTATAAATACAATCAAAATAGAAATTGGCAATACTGCAGCGATTATCAGGGAAGCCCTGAGATTAAACAACATGATCAGTACAACAATAATGGTAATCAACACTTCGAGGCTTAGGGCGTCCCATAAGGTGTTTAGCGTCTCTTTGATAAGTTTTGTCCGGTCGTAAAAGGGAACGATTGTTAAGGTGCTTTTTGTCCCATTTTCAAGAATCTTTTTTGGCATTCCTTGCTCTAGTACACTTATTTTTCTTTTAATTCCCTCGATGACTTCCATCGGATTGGCACCAAATCTAGATACTACTACCCCACCTACGACTTCAGCGCCTTCCTTATCTAAAATACCTCTCCGGATTTCAGGGCCTACGGTAACCTGAGCAATATCTTTTATTCTTAAAGGGACCTCACCTTTCATTTTAACGACGCCATATTCCAGATCTGATACGGAAGTTAGGTTGCCTAATCCCCTTATCAGATATTCGATTTTATTAATTTCCATTGTTTTAGCTCCCACGTCTCTATTGGAATTTTTCACCGCGCTAATTACCTGTTCAATAGAGACGTCATAAGATTTCAAGAGATCTGGGTCTACATCTATTTGATATTCTTGAACAAAACCACCGATTGAGGCAACTTCTGATACCCCTTGAACTGCGCTTAGACCGTATTTGACATAAAAGTCTTGAACAGATCTAATTTCATGTAAATCCCAGCCTCCTGTTATATTTCCTTGAGCATCACGACCTTCTAGAGTATACCAAAATATTTGTCCTAGTGCGGTGGCGTCGGGTCCGAGTGTAGGCTTAATATTTTCAGGCAATAAATCATTTGGTAAAGCATTTAATTTTTCTAAGATTCTAGTTCTGGCCCAATAATACTCTTTGTCATCATTGAAAATCACATAAATACTTGAAAAACCAAAAACAGAGGAGCTTCGAATCGTTTTGACACCAGAGATTCCCAACAAAGTCGATGTTAGCGGATTGGTGATTTGATCCTCAATGTCTTGAGGAGATCGACCGTCCCATTGGGTGAAAATAATTTGTTGGTTCTCACCAATGTCAGGAAGAGCATCTACAGAAACTCGTGCAAGAGGAAAGGTTTGATTTTCTCCATAAAATGGAGAGACCATGATGCCCCAACTAATCAAAATAGTTACAAGGATCAGGGTAATCAAACGATATTTAAGAAAATATAAAATTATTTTATCTAACATAGTTGGATTCAGTTAGTTTAAGGTAACTGGCAACATGGGAATTGCATTTAGGACGTATCCTAAAACTACGGATCTAGATAATATAGACTTGGTTCCACGATTGAGCGTCTTCTTCAATCAATGGAGGTATTTCAATCGGTCGTTTTTTGGGAAGCAGGCCTTTATTTAAAGAAGTGGTTCGGTGTTCAGACTTGTTTACCAATGCAAGGCCCGTAAATTGGGTTGGGTCAATATCCAAAGATAAAGTGGCTACAGGTATTTCAAACTGCGAAAATTCAGAGCTGCAACAAGGCACATCGATGGCTAAATCTTTATCATTTGTACTTTCACAGCAGGATTCTGGCTGAAAAAAGGTTGTTTCTGTTTGATTGAAGAGCTGGCAGGTGTGCTTATAAACTGATATGCCAGTTGAACCAAAGAGAATGGTTAATGACAATAACAGAGATAGTAAGGATTTAAGCATATTTTCTAACTTTTGATCAGTTTTCACATCCAATCAATTGTGCAAATCTAATGAAAATTGGATAATCCCAAAGCGTATAGTCACTCAAACCGTTCATTTGTAGAGATTTTATGATTTTTTAACAGATAAATGTAGCCGTTTCTTCTATTTTCTTTTCCAGTTTTTCTTTATTTTGAGTACTTATACCTGACGGAAGGGACTGGCTGACTACGGAAACCTTTCATGAGGGTTAAAAAAAAGCCTTTTGATTTAAAAGGCCTTTTGTGCATCCGGAAGGATTCGAACCCTCAACCCCCAGAGCCGAAATCTGGTATTCTATCCAGTTGAACTACGGATGCAGTAGTATAATTAGCGTAAATATAGTTGTCCTTTTATGAATAGATCTACATCCAGGTCTAATTTAATTGTCACTTTTTCGGATTAAGTTTCTTCATGAACTTTGTCTATAGGATTATCTAATCTTATTCTCATCCAAATCTCTAGTTAATTTTATATCACTTGTATTGGGGTTGGTTATTTATCTGATACTATTGAGGGTGTTGAATAATGGCATATCGGCAATTTAAAGTTTCTTCTTTATATTTCAATGCAATTAATACAACCTGATCAGCTCAATGCTATTATCCAGATCATTCTTTAAATTTTAAATTTTATTGTTTGTGAAATGCAACTACCTTTAGGTGAAGATGATTTTAAGGTTACCAATATTGATATTAATGTGGTCAGTTACTTTATCACTCATTGCTCAGGATACTACCTATTATCAAGTTTCTGGTAAGATGAAATCCATAGGCTTGAGTGTGGATGGTCAAAGGGAAGGCACCTGGAATTTCTATTATGTCAGTGGCACATTGAGTGCACAACTTATTTTTGATGAGGATATGTTAGATGGAAAACAGCGCTATTATTATCCAAATGGATCTTTGCAAGCCTTAGAAATTTGGAATCAAGACCTTTTACAAGACTCTGCTTTTTATTATCACGAAACTGGAGCATTAGAAAAAAAAGGGAAGTATCTCGATAATTTGTATTTTGGAAAATGGGAATTTTATCATTCTAATGGGTATTTGAAAAGATGTGGAAACTACGATCAAGGGACTCCAGTCGGTCATTGGCAAATTTTTTATGAACATGGAGGTTTATGGCAAGAGGGCAAATTGGTCTTGGGATTAGAGTCTGGAATGTGGCAATACTACGATAATCTAGGGCATATTCAGTACGTAGGTGCATTCGATCATGGAAGACAAATAGGGGTCTGGTATAAATATAATTGGAGGGGAAAAAAGAAAAGATGGAAGTACTTTGACTAAAGGTCGGCCTTTATGTTGAGAGCAAAATTACATTCATTTTCAGAATTATAGGAATATTCTAGACGCAGTACAATGTCATACATCGAAACTAGGTCTAAACCTACTCCAAAACTATAAAGTAATTGATTGGTCAGTCTACTGCTGATTTCATAGTTTGGGTAATTATCTACCCATGCAAAGTCAGCAAAAAACTTGAGGTAAGCGGCCATTCTAAATTGAGCAAATTGAGATATTGGTATCAGGTTTTTAATGTCTTTAGAATAATCAAATATTTTTCGTCTTAATGTATTTTTTTGAAGTAAAAATTTTGAGCCTTCGATCAATTCCAATTCAAAACCCCGGGCCAGCATTTCATTGTAACCAAGTCCTTGATAGTTGAAATAAGGTTGCTCTTCAGGAAAGGTTTTGAGTCCCATGATACCATTGGCTAAAAAAAAATCATTACCTAGAGGGGTATATTTATTAAATTTTAGGCTAACAGTAGAAAGATTAAATTGATTTCGATGTCCCAAGCCAATATTTTCAAGAGACGCTTGTAAAAACGTTCCTGCTGTAGCAAAACGTTTATTGTTTCGATGATCACTTATAAAATTATAACTCAATCCAAAATAGGTTTGTTTTTTTTCTTGGTTGAAATGATAATTAGGATTTAAGCGCACAACAGTATCAGATACTTCACTTCGGAGATAGCTCAAACTGATTTCATGAAAGTTGTAAAAGGATGGTCGATAGGTATAGCTAGTCGAAGCAAAATATGCCTTTTTATTGATAACATCGGAATCAAAAAAATCAGGTACATGATCTTTGGTTATGTAGGATGCATTCTCACTTTCGCTGTAAAAATGGATAAATCTTAAACCATGCTTTTGATTATTATCGATGAAAGGAATCATATAATCAATCAGTAAATTTCTTTCAAAACCTACTTTACCTATAAATTTTAATGTTTGATTTTGACCTCTAAGGTTATATTGAGTTAGTCTCAAACCATAATTGAAACGGTTTACATCACCTTCTCTATTGATCAGCCAGTCCATTAAATTTCTGTCAGCTATATCTATTAATGGTGCTGGAAAGAAATACCATCGCTCATCAACTTTAACAAAAACATTAATCGATCCTTCTTCAGATTCTTCTAAAATATCAATAGAGACGGTATTGAATAAATTGGTATTTAGAATATTTCTCTTGTCTATTTCAATACTTTTTTTAATCTCACTCAGAGAGATGTAAGTTTCTTTTTTTAAACTCATTTCTCTTAAAATTATATTTTCTTTGGTTTTTTTATTCCCTAAAATATAAATTTCATTGACTCTTATTTTTTGATCAATATTAGGAAGAGCAGATTTATTTTGGGCTTTTAGGATTGGGGCTGAAAGCATAAAAATAAAAACAAGCAAATAGAGTTTATTATCCAAACTGATATATTCTAGCGTAGTCTTTACCTAATTTAGAACGCAAACAGAACTAAAAATATTGGTTAGACCAAATCAATTATCTACTATTGTGTCATGAAAATGCTTTTTCGCAAATTGTTGACTTTACCTATTGTTATCTATCAAGTCAGCATTTCACCATTTTTACCAAGTTCTTGTAGGTTTACACCCACATGTTCTAGTTATGCTAAAGAGGCGATCATCAAGTTTGGAGCTGTTAAAGGTTTGTTTTTGGCCGTTCGAAGGTTCTCTGCTTGTCACCCTTGGGGGCGCAACGGACACGATCCTGTTCCTTGAGTTATACCTTGTCTAGGGCATCTAATTCTTCCTTGAACCCACTTGATAATATGGGAAATCGGCACCAAGTCCGAGGATCTACATTAAAGGCATCCAAGTGAAAGCTCGGCGCAATTCGTTCTCTTTTCCATTGATTAATAGACCAAAGTTTAAAAAATTTCTTGATCCAAATTTTAATATCTGATCCGTATTTGGGTTTCATTTTTTCATAGATCATCAGGGGTGGATATTTATGTTGAATGGCCCATCGCTCAATTTCAACTAAAACTTGGTAGGGCATTAGATCCGTTTCATCATCTTGTTTTTGATCTAAAGGCCTCAGTTCTGCTGTGGGAGCAAGATTATTGACTTGACTTAATGCAGTATAGCTTAAGGTTGTTTCGGCATATTTCAGCCACTCCAAAACAAAACATTTATCGACAGCGGCAATAGGTGAAATACTTCCGCTAGTATCACCGTCCATAGTGGTATATCCGACATCACCTTCGCTTCTATTGGAGGTAGTCAGTAAAAGAGAATGATTAATATTGGCCAGCATCCAAATAATGGGGGATCTACTCCGAGCCTGAATATTTTGGAGAGTAATGTTGTCTTGATTCCAAGTGAGTTTTCTTCCAATGACGTCTTCAATGGTATCACAATATCCTTTTACCTGTAGATCAATTTCCCACTCATAATGAGTGGCACCTATAAACTCTGCCAATTTTCGCGCTGAGGATGCGGTTTCAATGGATGAGTTTTGAGTACTTTGATAAGCAGTAATCATTATTGAGGCCATTATGTCCTTGGCATTCAACAGGGTGGTTGGGAGCTCTAATTTTTTTCTTAGCGTTGCGATTCCTAATTCTTTGATGGCCAAGTCTACCATCCTATGTACCATGATAGCAATGGTGCTCGAATCAGCGCCTCCACTCAAGGAGAGAACAAATCCTTTGTTTTTGCTTTTTATCAAATAATCAAAAAGTGCGAGAGGCAATACTTGACTCATTTCTTCCAGTTTACCCTTATAATCTTTCTTGATATTTAGTGAGGAGGTTTGTAAATCAAAGTCCACATCGCAATAAAGTATATTGAAGGGTTTGAAGGAAAATCTTGTATTATGCCCTACCAAGTTTCCCTTTTGAGCAATTAAAATATCTCCATCATAAATCATTCTTCCGGCTTCATTTCCAAGAAGATTTGTATAAAGGTAGGTACAGTTGAATTTTTTTGAACTTGAGACCACTAGTTGTTCTCTGTATTTTTCTTTTTCGAAAGCAAAATGGCTAGCGCTTGGATTGAGTATTAGATCAATTCCTTGAGTTGCCAAATGATTGGCTGGTCGATCATTTTTCCATGCATCTTCACAAATTTCAAAACCAATTTTTAAATTTTTTATCTCTAAGGAAATTGCACCAATCTGAACAGGCTGCTTAGCAATATTTAAAATTTCTATTTTATGATAGGGCCACGAGCAAAACCATCTTTTTTCATAGTGAACACCATCATTTGCTAAATTATGTTTGGCATAGATACCCAAAATCTCCCCATTTTCAATAATAGCGATACAATTATATAAACAGCTATTATATTGGATAGGCAAACCTAGGCAGGTAATAAGGCCAGATGTAAAGGGGAGGAGTTCAATTAATTTGGCTTGAGCCGTTTCATAAAGCCAAGTACTTAAAAACATATCCTCACAGCCATACCCTGTGATACAAAGTTCAGGAAGGCATAACAAGTCAATATTATTATTTTGGGCTTCTTTAAATGCACTTTTAATATTTTTCAAATTATGGTTCCAATCCATTGGAATTTGGTTGAGACAGGCACCTCCTATACGCAAAATTCTACTCATTGATTTGCTCTTCCAATGTTTCTAAAGTTCTTCTTGCAGCATCTTGTGCCGCCTTCTTTTTACTTAAACCATATCCAATTTCATAAAATTGATCATCAATTACTACTTGTGTGGTAAATTGTTTTTTCTTAATTGATTCATTTAATTCTAGTACTTTGAAGGTTACTTTTTTATTTTCTTTTTGTGCCCATTCAATCAGTTTACTTTTATGATTGGTCGTGGTATTTATTAATTCATCTAAGTCGTAATGCGCAAGGATAATTTTTTTAATAATGAACTTCCGACACTTGGCAAATCCTTTATCTCTATATAGAGCTCCAATTAATGCTTCTAAACAGTCGCCAAAAATTGATTTGGGAATGACCGTTTGATGGCTTTTTTGGTATCTAATAAGTTGGTTTAGCCCTATTTTTTTTGAAAGTAGGTTGAGAGATTCTCTATTGACAATTTTTGATCTAATTTCTGTTAGAAATCCTTCTTCTTTAAAAGGGAATTGTGTGAAAAGGTAGTCAGCGACGACCATATCCAGTACTGCATCTCCAAGGTATTCTAATCGTTCATTGGACTCCTTGATTCCATGGATATTAACTTCAGCGACACTGCTGTGTTTAACGGCGAGCTTGTAGAGGCTTACATTATAAATGCGTTGGTTGATGATAGACTGGATGGCGTTTGTAAAAACGCGGTCTTCTTTTGAAAAAAATATTTTAAGTAGGCTCGCTATATTTTGAAAAAGCACTAAATTTTAAATTTGCCCAAAATAAGTGAGGTATTATGACCCCCAAACCCAAAGGTATTGCTCATGACAATATCGACATCCCTTTTCTGGGCTTTATCAAAGGTTAGATTGAGCTTGGCATCAATCTCAGGATCATCTGTAAAATGATTGATCGTAGGAGGAATTACCTCTTTTTTAATGGCCATGAGACAAGCAATGGCTTCAATGGCACCTGCTGCACCTAAAAGATGTCCGGTCATGGACTTGGTTGAACTGATGTTCAAGTCATAGACATGGTCACCGTAAACCCGCTGAATAGCTTTAATTTCTCCAGAATCTCCCAAAGGAGTAGACGTACCATGGGTATTTACATAATCTATTTCGCTTCCATTCAACCCGGCATCATCCAAGGCATATTGCATTACTTTGGTAATTCCTGTTCCCTCGGGATGGGGTGCGGTAATGTGATAAGCATCTGCGGACATTCCACCTCCTAAAACTTCGGCATATATTTTAGCTCCCCTTGCTTTTGCATGTTCTAACTCTTCAAGCATTAGGGCACCTGCTCCTTCACCCAAAACAAACCCATCCCGGTCTTTGTCATATGGTCTTGAAGCCGTTAATGGATCATCATTGCGCTCCGAAAGGGCTTTCATGGCATTGAAGCCACCCATAGATGCGATCTGTACTCCAGCTTCTGATCCCCCAGTTAAAATCATTTTGGATTTACCCAATCGTATGTAAGTAAAACCATCATAAATTGCATGATTGGAGGAAGCGCAAGCAGACACAGTGGCATAGTTGGGTCCTCTGAATCCGTATTTTATGGATAGCAACCCGGGGGTGATGTCAATGATCATTTTCGGAATGAAAAACGGATTAAATCTTGGCGTACCATCGCCTCTTCCATATGCGATAGCTTCTTCTTGAAATGTTTTTAATCCTCCGATTCCGGATCCCCAAATAACACCTATCGAATCTTTGTCTATGGTTTCTAAATTAATCCCACAATCTTTAACAGCTTCTTCACCTACTACCATTCCGAATTGGGTACTGGGATCCATTTTTCTGACCTCTTTTCGATTTAAGTGATCTAGAATGTTAAATTTTTTAATCTCACAGGCAAATTTTGTTCTAAATTTTTCTGGGTCAAAACGTGTGATAGGACCAGCGCCGTTAGTACCTTTTTCTAAGTTTGACCAATATTCTTCTTTATTGTTGCCAATGGGTGTTAGGGCGCCAACCCCTGTTATTACTACACGTTTTAATTCCATATATTATGTTGAACTAAACTTATTTAACGTTTTCTTCCAAATAAGTAATAGCCTGTCCTACCGTACCGATATTTTCAGCTTGGTCGTCAGGGATGGAAATATTAAACTCTTTTTCAAATTCCATAATTAATTCTACTGTATCCAGGGAGTCGGCTCCCAGATCATTAGTGAAGCTAGCTTCAGCGGTTATCTCAGGCTCTTCAACGCCTAATTTATCTATAATGATCGCTGTTACTTTTTGAGAAATTTCTGACATTTTTTTTTTAATGTTTAATTTAAAATCTTTGCAAAGAAATACATATCCATGGTAAATTCAAACTCTTTGATTTATCCAAATGCGAAGGAGGAAATATATTTTTGTGATTTAAAATCCTAATTTTAATGATAAAAGTGTAAATGTACAAGAATAGGCCTTGCTTTTTTAAATAAGAATTTGGTCTTGAAAATAGTTAAATGAAAAAAAATAAGCTCGTAGTTCATCAGGATTATAGTTTTATATTGCTTGGCATAGTTTCAAGTATCAAAGAATATACTCTTGCTTGGTACTTAAATCAAAGTGGTGTATTTAATTTTTTAAAAGCCCCAGATATTTGTATTGATTTCAACAATGACTCAGAAATGATCATTTCAAACTACATTTGCAAATCTGAACAGCATATTTACACGCTTTTAAGGAATCGATTAATTATTTCTCCTTTCGAAAACCNTCTTTTATTGCCTGAATTAAACCAATTTGATTATTTTCTAAAATTAGAATCTAAAATTGATCATTTTGATTTNGAAACGCTGATATATAATTTGCGAGTGATTGATAAAATTGATTATTTAGCANGTTTGGACATAAATAAAATAAAAAGCAAAGAGAATGTCTTACATTGAAAAAAATAGGATTCAAGGAGTGCATCAAAAAGCAAAAATCATAGCGACAGTGGGTCCGACTTCCAGAGAAAAGAAAATATTGATTGAATTAATTAAGGCAGGAGCAGATGTTTTCAGATTGAATTTTTCTCATGGTACCCATCAAGATCATCAGAAAACTATTGATGTGGTGCGAGAGATAAATGTAGAATTAGGGACACACATTGCATTATTACAAGATTTACAAGGGCCAAAAATCCGGGTAAATCAGATTGAAAATGGTGGCGTTGAAATTGCTGAAGGTCAGGCTTTAATCATTACCACTGATGAGATTCTGGGAACAAAAGAAAAGGTTAGTACATCATATAAACTACTTGCCAATGATGTTAATGTCGGGGATTCAATACTTATAGATGATGGAAATTTAGAAGTAAAGGTCACTTCAGTGCAAGGGGAAGATGTTCATACTGAAGTGATTTACGGAGGTATTTTGAAGTCCAGAAAAGGAATTAATTTACCAAATACGGTAGTTTCAGCACCTTCATTGACTGAGAAAGATTATGCTGATCTTGAATTTGGTTTGGGGCAAAATTTAGATTGGGTGGCTTTGTCTTTTGTAAGAAAAGCTAGTGATATTATAGAGCTTAGAAAGATGATGGAAGTTGGGGGAGGTTATACTAAAATCATTGCTAAAGTTGAAAAACCAGAAGCTCTTGAAAACATTGATGAAATTATAGCAGCAACAGATGGAGTCATGATTGCTAGAGGTGATTTAGGAGTGGAAATACCTGGAGAACAGGTGCCTATTTGGCAAAAAAAGATTATTGAGAAATGTAATCAAACAGGCAAGCCCGTTATTGTGGCTACTCAGATGATGGAAAGTATGGTTGACAATCCCAGACCTACAAGAGCAGAAACCAATGACGTTGCTAATGCAATACTCGATGGAACAGACGCTGTAATGCTTTCGGCAGAATCTGCATCTGGAAAATATCCTATCGAAGCTGTACGTGCTATGGCAAATACGATAGCTAATATTGAGTATGCGGGAAATGCTTTTTACAACAAAACTAATGACTTTGACAATTCTGATAATGACTATAAGCTCAGTGATATGCTGATTAAATCGGCTTGTGCTTTGGTCGAAGACAGCGAATCAAAAGCAATTGTAGCGATGAGTAAATCAGGCTATAGTGGTTATCGTGTGGCCATGTATCGCCCAAATTGTTCTATCTTTTTGGTAACCAATAATAGGGCGTTGCTTACTCAAATGAATTTGGTTTGGGGCGTTAAAGGATTGTTTTATGATAAAGAGACTTCCATCAACGATACGCTTGGTGATATTGAGGCTATATTATTAGAAAAAAACTTAATGGCCAAAGGGGATATTTATATTACTACTGCTTCCATGCCCAAGCATTGGGATGGACATGCCAATATGATTAAAATCAAAAAGATTTAAAGTTTGGGCTGAATTAAAAGTACTTTCTCTTTCATGACAGCTACTTGCCCCGGGGGACTTCCTTTAATCTTTCTGACATATTTTCTTTCAGTATACTGGACGGGAGTCATGTTTTCTGTTTTTCGTTTGGAGAAATAGGCTGCAAGTTCTGCGGCTCTTTGAATGACAAACTTTGGAATTGGCTGAGCACCTTTCTTTTTTACCACCACATGTGAACCTTGAGCATCTTTTACATGGAGCCATAGGTCATCTTTTTTGGCATAATCAAAGGTCAAGATGTCATTTGATTTATTATTCCTGCCCACGAAAATAGTATAATTGGCAAGCGAAAATGTATTGAAAGGAAGGGCGATGGCGGGTCTATCCGAAGGGATTATTTTGATTAATCGTTCGACTGCTTTCCAGTCCTTTGCGAGTTGAATTGCCTCTATTTTCTGATCGAGTTGTTCGATGCGTTTTTTCTTGGCTGCTATGTTTTCTGTGATGTTCATGATTTCAAGCCTTTGATTTTTTGACTTCCGGTAAAGTATTTCGGCATTTTTTTGAGGAGAAATTTGTGGTTTTAATTTGATGGTGACATAAGCGGTCTCATGATAAAGGTCTTTGACTACTATTTGGGCATCATTTGGATTGATATTATGTAGATTGGCCATGATGATATGTGCCATTTCTTTAAGACTTCTTTGTTCTTTCAAATAGGAAATTTTCTCTTCACTTTTTTTTATGTAATTAGCAGCTTGTTTTCGTTTTTTTTTGAGTTCGCGTGTGATTTCATCCTTCTTCTGCTGAGTCAAATATTTTTGGGTAAATATTTTGTAAAGTTTGTTACAGGCGATTATTGGGTCATGAGTTTTGAAGCAATGAGTTTCGGTATGAAATAAACTAATCTTGGGTAGGCCCTTATCAGAAATAAAAAAGGATGTAGTATTCAAAAATTCAATGAAAGTAGGGAGAAATTTTTTTTTCTCATTAAAATCTAACTGTTCGTATCGCGTGTTATTTTTAAGGTGAATCTTTATATCTTGATCAAACGTCTTTTCCAATGTCTCCAGAGTTTCTTCATTTAATGTTGATAAATGAATTTTTCGAGCCATGGATTGAGATTCATTGGGAGCTACTAATTTGGATTTAAACGACTGGGAATCTTGGTTTTTTTTGATTAAACTGATGTTTGATCTTCGGCCATACAATTGAAACAAGAGCATACTATTGTCTTCTAAACATATTTCAAAGGATCGATCAAAACTGATTTGATTAACCCCAGTAATGGTTTTTCCAATGATTGATTCAAAAAGATTTACGCTGTTTTTTTTTTGCTCTANTGAATGTTTCGGGAAAGCACCATAGATTCAATTGATTGTCTAAATTTGCTTGGAGATAAAAAGAATTATTGTNTAATAATTTGAAGCTAAAGATCAACTCATTTTTATTTTGACTGAAGCANCCAGTAAGATACGCTCCTTTAAGAAGTATTTTCAATTTTTTCGAGAGACGATTTATGAAATAATAATTGTGATACATATTACAAATTCAACTTTAACCCGTCATAGGCCAAGAAAATATTTTCGGGAAGTTCTTTGGTTATGGTGTGGTGAAGTCCCATATTATGACTGATATGGGTAAAATAGGTTTGTTCAGCATCTATTTGCTGAGCAATTACTATGGCCTGATCTAGATTAAAATGGCTAATATGTTCTTTCTTTTGCAAGGCATTGAGGATAAAAATTTTTGATCCTTTTATTTTCTCAAGCTCTATTTCATCGATTTTATTGGCATCTGTGATATAGGTGAAATCACCAATTCTAAATCCAAAAACTGCTAGTTTATGATGCATTACATTGATGGGTGTGATGTTGACATCTTGGATATTAAATGGGACATTCATGATTTTATTTTCTGAGATCTTTGGGGTACCCGGATATTTTTTTTCTGCAAAAACATAGGCAAATTCTTGCCGAAGCTGTCCCAGGACTTGTTCCCTGGCATAGATGGGCATATCCGCTTTTTGTTTAAAATTAAAGCTTCTAATATCATCCATTCCTGCTGTATGATCTTTGTGCTCATGGGTATACAGAATGGCGTCTAGTTGATGGATCTGATTATTGAGCATTTGCTGACGAAAATCAGGTCCTGTATCTATTACCAAGCTTAATTTATTAGTTTGAACATGTATGGAGGTTCTTAAGCGTTTATCACGAAAATCCAGAGACTTACAGACTTCACATTCACATGTGATAACAGGTATACCTTGAGAAGTTCCCGATCCTAAAACAGTTATTTTCAAAATTTCAGACTATTTTGCCGAATGGCATGAAAAATTTTTCTATTGTTTTCGCTAAGTTCTTCTGGGTTGAGATTAACTGACCTAATAATGTCTATGAGGCTATTTATTTTTCCTTCTAACGGGAAATATTTATTAATTATTGCAATTTTGGAATCATTAAGTAAGCAATATCCAGATTGAAAATTGCCCTTTTCATAGCGCAGTATGTAGGAAGACTCGGAAAATAGATCTTCGAGCTTACTTAAAAAATGAGTGGTATACTTTATCTGCATATCTTAAATATACTTACTTAATAATCAAGACCATATTCTAATAATTCAAATTGTTTTTGTGATTGAAAAAAAATGATTGGGCTTCATAAGTTAACGGTCAAATTAAAGCGTTTGTTGAGGACAATCAGTTTCCTTACTAAAAGAAATTTTTGAAAGTGGATTGGAGTATTTTTAAATATCATCTCCTTAGTGTTGATTACTTTGATAGTTATTTAAATGCTCACTACATCTTTATTTTAAAATCACTCAAATATAATGGATTGACTTAGCTTTAATGTGAATTAATGAATTTGTTGCAATTATTTCTTAGTATCAGTTATAATATGTTTGATTTCTAGTTTTCTTCAATAAATTCTTGTGATATTGTTAATTTAAAATAGACTTAACTTTGTACCAAAATTAAGATCACAATAAGTTAAATTTCATGTTAAAATATAGCTATAATTGGCCCAAATCATGAATTCTAAAAATATATTATTGTCGATTATCGGTCCAACAGCTTCTGGGAAAAGTGATTTAGCGCTTAAATTAGCTTCATATTTTAAAACGAGGATTATTTCTGCAGATTCAAGGCAATTTTATCGTGAACTAAATATAGGAACGGCAAAACCTTCCGCAGCAGCACTAAAAAAGGTACCTCACCATTTTATCAATTCACATTCTATATTAGAGGAATTTAATGTTGGTGATTTTGAAAAATCAGTAATCGACTTATTAAATAAATTTTTTAGGCAATATAACATTTTAATTATGGTAGGAGGGTCTGGGCTTTATTGCAAGGCCGTATGGGAGGGTCTGGACAAATTTCCAATTATAGACACTGACCTTCGTAGCGTAATCAATGAAGAAGTTTCGGAAAATGGATTGGATCCACTTTTAGCTGAATTGTCAAAAAGTGATCCTATTTATTTTAATCAAGTGGATCAGCAAAATCCGGCACGCATAAAAAGAGCCATAGAGGTCATAAGAAGTACTAATGAACCTTTTAGTTCTTTTCATGGCAAAGCTAAAACTGTTAGACTTTTTGAAAATTTGAAGATTGGCATTTCTTTGGACCGAAAAGTATTATACGAGAAGATAGATTCTCGTATAGAGCAGATGATTAAAAATGGTCTTTTTGAAGAAGTAAAATCATTGATCCCAAATCGACATCTCAATGCGCTTCAAACTCTGGGATACACTGAAATTTTTGATCATTATAAGGGTAAATATGACAAAGAAGAAACTATTCGCTTGCTTAAAAGAAATAGTCGCAGATATGCCAAAAGGCAATTGACATGGTTTCAAAAGGATGATGACATTAATTGGTTGGATCCAAATAAGGATTGGGAAAGAATCTTAGAACAAATACACCACCAATTAAATGCTTAATATCTTGACCATGCGCAACATGTTTTCATCGATAGGCTTTGACTTGGTAATGGCAATTTTAAAGTTCGTATACTGAATTTGATTATCAATAATGCCAACCATAACTGCTTTTTTACCACTGATTAAACCTTCGATCGCAGCCATGCCCAATTTGGAAGCTAAAATTCGATCAAAAGCAGTTGGTGTACCTCCGCGCTGGACATGACCAAGTGTAGAGACCCGAATGTCAAGTTCTGGCAATTCTGAGAGCACTTTATTTGCAATTTCATGGGCATTACTATGTACTTTTCCCTCAGCCACCACTATAATAGACGAGGTTTTGTCTTTGCCACGACCTTCTTTTAAATTTTGGATGACATCATCGATGGTCGTAGAGGTTTCCGGTACCATGACCATTTCTGCACCACCTCCAATGCCACATTGGATGGCAATGTATCCTGAGTTTCGCCCCATGACTTCAATGAAGAAAACACGGTCATGTGAGTTGGCAGTATCTCTGATCGAATCTATGGCATTAAGTGCCGTATTAACTGCTGTATCGAATCCAATGGTGTAGTCTGAGCCAAAGAGGTCGTTGTCAATCGTACCTGGAATCCCAATAATGGGGATTCCATATTCTTCATAAAATAAATTGGCTCCGGTAAATGTGCCATCCCCACCAATGGCTACCAATCCATCAATGTTCCGCTTTTGAAGTTGATCAAATGCTTTTTTTCGACCTTCGAGGGTCATGAATGTCCTGGATCGCGCAGATTTTAAAATTGTTCCACCGCGTTGGATGATGTTACTCACCGAATAAGATTTCATTTTATGGATATCTCCTTCTATCATGCCGTTGTAACCATATTTAATTCCATAGACATCAAGACCCAAATGAAGGGCATTGCGAACAACAGATCTTACACAGGCGTTCATGCCGGGAGCATCTCCCCCAGAGGTAAATACAGCTATGCTATTCATAATAAAAGTTTTTGTTAATGCTTAAAATGTTTGGACACTTTAAGCAAAATGTAATTTAATGGAAATTAGGTTTAAACAGAATGATATTAAACATGAAATTATTTTTTGATAGTGAAAATTCTGTTTATAATATTTTATTGATTGAGCAAAAAGATATTGAATATATGAAAAAAATAGTTGGTGAATGACCAAACATTAAGGCTGTATTTATTTTAAAATCATTTGAAATTGAAGCGGCGTACCTATTTCAAGATCATATAATACTTTTTTCCCTATAATTTCATCATAATTCATGGGATGTAAACCATTTCCAGGTCGAAGTACTGCTATGTTTTCTCGCGATAATAATTCGCCTTTATTGATTTTTTTTGTGACGATGATGGAACGCATGGATTTACGTGCCGAAATACCTTTTGGATGAAGTTTATAGGCGAAGCCACCCAAAGACTTTTCGGTTTCTCGGACTAGATCAACCATAGCTTTAAATTCAGATGGTTCTAGTGAGAAATGACTATCGATTCCTCCCATTTTTCGATCAAGAATAAAATGTTTTTCTATAATGGTGGCACCTAAAGCAACAGCAATACTTGGTATATGCTTGGACATAGAATGGTCAGAAAGCCCAACAGTAAGTTGATAATGCTCTTTGAGCCACTTGATGTGAGATAGTTCAGATTCTTCAGGAAGTGTTGGATATGCGGTTGTACATTTCAATAAACTGATGTCATTATTTCCTTCAGTAGTGATGGTTTCAAGGGCATGATCTATGTCGGAGAGCCGGGACACGCCGGTAGACAGAATCATGGGCTTGCCTTGCTTGGCTATATATTTGAGCAGTGGCGTATGATTGATTTCTAAAGAGGCAACTTTGTATCTGGGTACCTTCATTTTTTCCAAAAAATCAACAGCTTCTTCATCAAAAGGACTTGAAAAGAATTCAAGTCCTACATCGTGAGCTTGTTTCTGAATGGGTGTGTGCCAACCATAAGGAAGCGCTCCTTTTTGGTATAAATCAAAAAGTTTTTGACCGGCCCAAGCACTATCTGTTCTGGTCTTGAACAAATCATTATTTAGATTTAGTGTCATACTTTCTGGTCGAAAAGTTTGAACTTTTACAGCATTGGCGCCAGCCTTTGCCATTTCTCTCACAGTCTTGAGAGCTACTTCTAATTTATTATTATGATTTGCTGATAATTCAGCGATGATGAAAGTATCCAATTGTTGTTGTTGATTTCTAATTTTCATTTTATCAGTGGGTAATGCCGTTTTCTATGTTTTTAGACTATTTAACCCTATTTTGAATCACAAATTACTAATAAACCCTATTTATATTTAATAAAATCATCATTTTGAACTGAACAAGACCAATTTTATGCAATCATAATCATTATTTTGATATCTATTGGACAATTATTCAGTTTCAGTTCGGACTAAGGACTTGGTTAATGTGAAATTTTAACAAAACACAATATCTTTACCCGTATGTCTAATTTGGCAATTATACCCGCTCGAGGGGGAAGTAAAAGAATACCAAGGAAAAATATTAAATTATTTTTAGGAAAACCGATTATCGCATACTCTATTGAAGCTTGTCTGGAAAGTCATATTTTTGATGAAGTGATGGTATTTACTGATGATTTAGAAATTGCTGAGATTGCTAAATCTTATGGCGCTAAGGTATTGATGAGATCGGAGAAGAATGCCAAGGATTATGCGACATTAGCAGAGGTTATGGATGAGGTAAAAGAGATCTGCTTGTCTAAGAATTGGATTTTTAATAATCTTTGTTGTGTCCTAGCAACAGCTCCATTAATTACTCCGGATTTGTTAAAAAAGGGTTTGGATAGTTTAATGAAAAATCAAGCAGATTCTGTCCGACCATTGGTCCGATTTTCTTATCCTATACAACGTGCCCAAAGACTGAATGAAGGAAAAGTTACCTTTATAAATGAACACAACAAAAATATTAGATCTCAAGATTTAGAGCCTTCTTTTTTTGACTCAGGTATGTTTTATTGGATGCAGTTCAATTCCGGACTGAGAGGAAAGAATAGATATGGTTTTGAAATCTCAGAGATGGAGTCTCAAGATATTGATACATTAGATGATTGGAGAAAAGCGGAGTGGAAGTATCAATTAATCCATTTATAAATGGAAGCATATTTTTTTATTCCAGCGTCAAAAATTGATAAGATACAATCAATTTTTTCTTATCAAATAATGGAATTTATCATTGATTTTGAGGATTCAATTAAGTTATCAGAAAGGGATCAATTAGTATCAAAATTGATTGAATTACCTGTTGCTGCGCATTATTATTTACGTGTTCCACTGCATGAATCATCTAATCCAGAGCGTTTGGATTTGACCTTTATTTCAAAACTTATAGAGAGGGGATTTAAAAGATTTGTTTTCCCTAAAATCATCTCAATTAAGCAATTAGATGAAGTTTTGAACATTTTTGAGGAGGAGGTTTTGGACATAGTTTTGCTGATAGAAAACCCTAGATTATACATTGAGCTTTTAAATACAATTAATAGTTACCATAACCGTATTTCAGCTATTGGTTTGGGGAGTCATGATTTTATGGCTTCTATAGGAGGAAAACATACGCTACAAAATCTGGAAGTAGTCCGACAACATATTTTATATATGGCTAAGGCAGCTAATATTATATCGATTGATATTGCTTCTATGGATTTAAAAGATGCCGAGCAGTTCAGATCCGAAGTAGTTGATGGGTTTGATAAAGGGTATAATGCTAAATTTGTCATACATCCACGTCAATTGCAAATAATGCAAGACATTAAATTTTACAATAGGGAAGAATATGTTAGGGCTGTAAAAATTATGGAAAAACTAAGTCTAGAGAAAAATAAAATGGAGTTTGCTCCTATTGTGGTTGAGGGTAAAATTATAGAGCGACCGCACATTGAAAATGCTAGAAAAATCATAGCAAATTATAAAAAGAAACATATATGAAAGCTTTTGAAATTGGAAATTACTACGATGACTTTATTGTGGGTGATCTCATTACCCATAGCACTTCAAAGACTATATTTGAAAGTGATAATAATCTTTTCAGCTTGATGACTATGAATCATCACCCACTTCATACGAACTTAGATTTCTCCAAGAAACAGGATTATGAGAAAATTTTGGTAGTGGGGACTTTGGTATTTAGTATTGCAGTAGGACTTTCAGTACCGGATATCAGTGGAAAAGCGATAGCAAATCTGGCTTATGAATCAGTGGATCATTTGAAACCGGTCTTTTTAAATGATACTATTTATGCCAAAACAAAAATTTTAGATAAATGGGAAACTACTAAAAATAAGAACCGAGGAATTATTTATGTAGAAACCATTGCATACAATCAGAATAGTGAATCTGTACTTAGTTTCAGAAGAAAAGTATTAATACCTAAAATGCCGTAAGATATGGAGAGTATGTTGATGAGAAGTTTAATGTTTGTTCCAGGGCATAATGAGAAGCTATTAGAAAAAGCTAGTAAGCTTGAGGTAGATGTTTTAGTGCTTGATTTGGAAGATTCTGTGCAGCCAGTAGTTAATAAGCAATCCGCTAGAGATTTATCAATTAAGTACATCGGGGAGCATAAATTCACAAATAAGCGAGTTTTTTTAAGAACAAATGATAGAGAAAGTGGTCAATTACTCAAAGATGTAAGTCAACTTTCAATTTCAGGAGTAGATGGATTTATGTATCCAAAGGCAAAAACAGGAATGGACATATATTTTTTTGATAAGCTTTTGGAAACGATTGAATATGAGAAAGGACTACCAATAGGTAACTTTCAAATAATTCCTTTAATAGAAACTGCATCGGCAGTAATGAATGTTCAAGATATATGTTCTGCTTCTAGTAGGGTGATTGCTGTTGCTTATGGAGCAGAGGATTTTATTACTGATTTGGAAGGGTTACATGATGAAGATGATTTAAGTTTGTTCACCCCTAGAGCGATGATAGCTATGGGAGCAAGAGCGCAAAATGTTATCCCGATTGACACCGTTCATATTCGAGTGAAAGATTTGGTAGATTTAGAGAAAAATCTGAAGTTATCTGTAAAATTGGGTTTTGAAGGGATGTTGGTTTTAAATCCGAAAGAACTAGAGCTCGTGCATAAATATTTTTCTCCCTCAACAGCACAGGTGAAACGTGCCCAAGACATCATATCATTTGATGAGGAAGCTAGAAATGAAAATAAAGGCATTGCCATAGTTAATGGTGAGTTCATAGGCCCACCATTTTTGGAAAGGGCCAAAAAAGTACTAAATAGACATCAGAAAATAAAAAATAAGAATAATTGAAAAAGCTTATTATCATAGGGGGGTATGGAAATGGAACGGTCGTTCAGTCTACAATAGAAGATATAAATAGTGTTCAAAAGGAATGGGAGCTTTTGGGTTTTTTGAACGATAATGAGAAGCAAAAAATAAATGGATATGAAGTTCTCGGGGTTATTGATAAAGAAACGGTAATGTCTTATTTAAAAGATAAAGATGTCTTCTTTTTTTATAGTTTGATTTCTGTAAAGCTGAATCACAAGTATCTTAATAAGTTGCATGATTTGAATATACCCAATGACAGATTTGCTACAATCATTCATCCTACGGCCGTAATATCAAAATCTGCTAAAATTGGATTTGGAGTTTGTATTCAGCCTTTTGTTTCAGTTGGTCCCAATACGATTATTGGAAATTTTATACATATTTTTGCGCAGGCATTAATTGGTCATGGAGCTGCTCTGGAAAATTACTCTTACATTGCTAATAATGCTTGCGTTGGTGCAGATGTGAGCTTAAAAGAGGGAGCTTATTTGGGAACAAATGCAACAACTTTAGAGCATGTGACATTGGGTAAGTGGTGTGTAATAGGTATTGGATCAGTTGTAATTGCAGATGTAGCTGATTTCTCAAAAGTTGTAGGTAATCCTGCAAGAGTCATAGGAACTACTTTGTGATCTGTTGAAAAAGAAACTATTATTCAGGGTTGATGCCGGTGATCGAGTTGGATTGGGGCATTATTACAGAAGCTATAATTTAGCCTTAGCTTTAAAAAGAGAGGGGTATTTAGTGGTTTTTATACACAAACTATCTTCGTTTTGGGCTCATTTGAAATTATTGGAATTTGATCATATCACTTTAAGTGATTCTGATTCCAATAATGAAATGATTTTATATTGTAAGCAAGAAAACTTTTGGGGTCTGTATGTTGATGGAATAATTGATTTTCAAGAAAAAGATATAAACCTTCTCAAAGGGATCCAGGTAATATTTTATCAAAACTTAAGTAATTCAAGGCATTTTGCTGATGTTTTTATATTGCCTTCAATACATCAAAACGCTTCTTTTTTTAAAAATTTTGATAAAAAAAGAACACAGATCTACCAAGGTCTTGAGTACTTTACATTCAATGCTAAGTTGAATCAATGTAATAGTAAAGAATTGACGATTGACCATGAGATAAATAACATAGGCATAATTTGTAGTGGGAGTGATCCTAAAAATGTAATGATATCAATTTATGACTTAATTGACTTTGAGAGATGGCCAAATATTTTTTTTAATTTTTACGTTGGAGTTAATTATCTTTTTGAAGCTACTATTCCCCAAGACAGCCCGATAAATGTAAAATTTGTTTCTTATGATCTAATTAAGATTGCCAGTAACGATCTTTTAATTTCTTCATTTGGGTTAAGCACCTACGAATTTATGAGTTTAGGCATGCCAATAATAAGTTTAGGTCATCAAAAGACCAATACATTTGCTTCCGAATATTTAGCTAAAAAGACTGATGCGCTAATCCATCTAGGATTTATAGATGATATTTCATCTGAAGCCATAAATCATTCTATCAAAACTTTGCTTGATGATAAAAAATTAATAATCAACTTTAGTAAAAAGGCTAAAAAGCTTCTTGACAATAAAGGAATAGAAAGAATAATTGAGATTATAAATAAACTTTGAAATTATTTTTGGAATTAAATTTTTTAGCCATCTTAATAAAGCTATGGTCTTTAATTTTTATTTGCTTAATTTATTAGGTTAGATCTTTAATTAATAAGAAGAAATGACTTATGGCCTAAGATTTTATAACACTGATTTACATCTCAAGAGTCAT